>NZ_JAMYQD010000005.1:0-292853 GCF_040320665.1 Mesorhizobium sp. M0626
CGGCCCAGCCGTCATCAACAAGCGATTCGTGTGTCATCGCAGTGTAGAATCACACCCGATTCCGCAGGGCAATACCTATCTTAGCGCCTATGCCCGCAAGGGGGAGATTACGCCCCCATCACTGCTTTCGCCAATTATCGAGGTTGCAGAAGAAGAGCCGAGGAACTGCCGATCTCCCCCCTTGCGGGGGAGATGTCCGGCAGGACAGAGGGGGGTGGGAAGGATCGCCGAGGCTTGCTCTTCATCTCCCCACTTCGTTGGAGATAGGCAACTCCGATCCCCAGTTCCGCGATCAGGCCAGATCGATGTCGAGGATCGCCATCGAGAAATTATAGTCGCCGTCGTCCTCGTCCTTGAAGACGATGCCGAGGAACTCGTCGCCGACATAGACCTCGGCCGAATCTTCCTTGCGCGGCCGCGCCTTCACCTCGAGTTTGGGATTCTGGAAGACGCGCTTGAAATAGGCGTCCAGCTTTCTGATTTCGTCCGGCTTCAAAAGTCTTCTCCGATCGTCGGGCTTGCTCGTTGGAACGCGCTTCTGGCACGTCGACAATGGCGATGTAAAGGCAAGCCGGCTGGATAGAACGCGAACCCTGGGGCCGGATGATTTCAGGTCGAATCCAAATCCGCCTCTAAATCAAGGAGGTAGAGCATGATGTCGTCCGAAAACCGCCTCACACTTTTCGGCATCATGCTTCAGAGGCAACGGCGCCGGCAACCGGACTTCAGTCCGGCGCGCCGGGTGTTGCAAATCAGATGTCGAAGCTGACGACCTGGTCCATCGATTGCGACGGCAAAAGCTGGTCCATCTGGCGCGAAGGCTGGTCGCAGCCGGTCTCGCCGACGACGCGGGCCGGTACGCCGGCAACCGTCTTGTTGTGCGGCACCGGCGACAGCACGACCGAGCCTGCCGCGATCTTCGAGCAATGGCCGATCTCGATATTGCCGAGAATCTTGGCGCCGGCGCCGATCAGCACGCCGTAACGGATCTTGGGGTGGCGGTCGCCGCCGGCCTTGCCCGTGCCGCCCAGCGTCACGCCGTGCAGGATCGACACATCGTCCTCTATCACCGCCGTCTCGCCCACGACAAGGCCGGTGGCGTGGTCGATGAAGATGCCCTTGCCGATGCGGGCGGCCGGGTTGATGTCTGTCTGGAACACCGAAGACGAGCGGCTCTGCAGATAGAGGGCGAAATCCTTGCGGCCCTGATTCCACAGCCAATGTGCCAGCCTGTGCGTCTGGATGGCATGGAAACCCTTGAAATAGAGCACCGGCATGATGAAGCGGTCGCAAGCCGGGTCGCGGTCGTAATAGGCCTGGATGTCGACACGCACGATCGACGACCATTCCTTGTCGTCGGCCAGCATCGACTTGAACGTCTGGCGGATGAGGTCGGAGCCGATGTCCTGATGCGCGAGCCGCTCGGCGAGCCGATGGATGACAGCTTCCTCCAGGCTCTCCTGGTTGAGGATGGTCGAATAGAGGAACGCCGCCAGAAGCGGGTCGCGGTTGACCGCTTCCATCGCCTCGTCGCGGACCGAACGCCAGATCGGATCGACCGGCTGGACCATTGTGGGGCGGGAAATGCTGATGCTGTTCATCGACGTCTTGTCCTGCGTCCTGGCCGCTTGCCTATTCTCCGGCGGCACATATAAGCCAGATCATAGCACGATTAAACTCAATTTTCCTTAGTGCTCGGTGAAATGGATTTGGTTCACGGAAATTCAAGCCGCCATGGAAAACGAACCCTTGATCGACGCTCCGCTGAAACGCGCGCTCTCCGCGCTCTATCAAGCTCCGGATCGCCACTATCACAACCTCGCCCATATAGAGGCGTTGCTGGCGCTGGCGGACGAATATCGAGCATCGCTGCATGATTCCGGCGCCGTCGAAGCCGCAATCTGGTTCCATGACGCCATCTATGACAGCCGCGCCAAGGACAACGAGGCCAGGAGTGCGGCACTTGCGCAGGACAAACTTGCCGCCCGCACCGATCCGGAGCGCCTCGGCCGCATAGCGGCGATGATCGTCGCCACCGCCACGCATGAACTGCCCAGCCTTCAACCACGGTGCCTTGCCGATGAGAACGCCCTCCGCGACGCAGCGCTTTTCCTCGACATGGACCTGGCGATCCTGGGTGCGTCAGCCGACGCTTTCGACGCCTATGAACAAGCGGTCCGCCGCGAATATGGCTGGGTCGAGGAGCCGATGTGGCGCGCCGGTCGCGGCGCGATTCTCAAGACTTTCCTCGCGCGCCAGCATATTTTTCACACGCAGGAATTCCGCCAGAGGTTCGAGCCCCAGGCCAGGCAAAACCTGGCGCGGTCTCTAGAAACGCTCAAATCCTAATCCGGAAATGTCTCCATGCGCTGCGCATAGGCTTTGAACCCGGCGCGCCTGTAGACCGATTGCGCAGCCGGATGGTCGTATGTGTCGGTATGAAGCCAGACCCCTTGCGGCGCGTGCGACCAGATGGCGCGAAGCGCCTGGTCGAGCAGGAACGGCCCAAGCCTGCGACCCTGGAAGACGGGGACCAGCCCGAAATGAACCAGCTCGACCTCAGGCTGGCCGACGCCGTTGAATTCGCACAGACCAGCCGCTTCGCCCTCGACGCGCAGCACATGGATATGTGTCGAGGGCAGCGCCAGCAGGCGCTCGAGCTCTTCCGCCGGCATGCGCAGCCGCTGGTCCCACTGCACCGGCTCGCCGACAGCGCGGTAGAGGCTGAGATAGGCGGCGCGGTCCAGCCTCTCACGCACAACCCTGGCACTTGCCGCCGGGTTGGCGCGCGCAGGCGCCAGATCGGCCTGGCGCATTTCCATATAGGTGACGAAAAGTTCAACCAAAGCGGCACCGCCTCCGGCTGCAAGCCAGACGAAGATCGATCACCTGAAGGCGCCAACGGATTTGGTCGCCGCCCAAACAAAGAACAGGCCGATCACCAACGACAGCCCGTTGAGGAGGATACCCATGATGCCGAGGACATGATTGTCGTTTGAACGTCCCAGTGCCATCAAGCCAAAAACCACGCCGGTGATGTGCGCCAGCGGCGCCGCAACGAGAAACACCAGCAGAAAAACCCCGCCGAGGACGTTTTGAGCGGCCAGCGACGCCTCGCCTGGCATCAACGCCAGCGTGACCACCGCCGCAAAATCCATTGCGAACGCCAGCAGGGCCAGGATCACCGAGCGTTTGCCCAAGCTGCTCCGCCCCGCCACGCCGGGCATTGCTATCGTGCTTCTTCCCCATCCGGCCATTACTCGTCCCCGATCAGGTGAAAGCGCCGATCGTCGATGCCATTGCCACAAGCAGCAGGAAGCCAACCGCCAGGGAGCCGCCGTTGAGCAGGATGCCGACGACCCCAAGCACGCGGCTATCGTTCGAACGCACCAGCGCCATCAGTCCGAAAATCAATCCGGCAATATGCGCCAACGGCCCTGCCAGCAGGAAAACCGCCATGAAGAAACCCGTGGCGATGTTCTGGGCACGCTCGGATGCGTGGGTCGGAAGCGCCACCATTGTGGTAAGCGCCATCACACCGGCACCGAAGGCGAGCAGCGCCAGGATGACGGAACGCTTGCCGAACTTGCTTGTCACGACGGCGCCCGGCAGAGCGTCGGCGCTTCTTCCCCATTGTGCCATTGTTTGCCACCCCTCGCCGGCCGCCCAATCCATATCGCCCGAAAATCGCTTACCGGTTAAAGCGGATTTTCGGCATAAAACTCCAAAACCCGCTGCTTGAAGGTCTTGTCGCCCACAGCCAGCATATGGTCGCGGCCGTCTATGTGAAACACCTTGGCGTTCGGCATCAGCGCGGCGAGCTCGTCGGGCGAGCCGCCGATATCGTCTGTCGTCCCGACCGCAATCAGCGTTGGTTGGGCGATGCGCGTCATGTCGTCTTCGCTGAGCAGTTCGCGCGACGTGGCGATGCAGGCGGCCAGCGCGCGGCGGTCGCTGCGCGTCTGATCGGCAAAGGCGCGAAACGAGCGACCGCGCGGATGGCTGGTGGCGGCCGGATCGTTGGCCAGCAGCGCCTCGGCGATCGGATCCCAGTCGCCGACGCCGTCGACCATGCCGATCCCGAGCCCGCCGAAGACAAGCGTCGCCACCTTGTCGGGATCCGACAGTGCCAGGAACGCCGCGATGCGCGCGCCCATCGAATAGCCCATGACATGCGCGCGGCCGATGCCAAGATGGTCGAGCAGGGCCGCCGCGTCCGAGCCCATCTTGGCCGGGGTGTAGTCGGCCTCGTCATAGCTTTTCGACGACGAGCCGTGGCCGCGATTGTCGAAGGCGATGGCGCGATAGCCGGCATCGTTCAGCGTCTTGAACCAGCCGGGCGATACCCAGTTGACATAGTGGCTGGAGGCAAAGCCGTGGATCATCAGCACCGGATCGCCCGCCCCCGACGCCGGCTGGCGGTCGAGGAAGGCGAAGTCGAACCCGTCATGGGAGAAGAATTGCATCGGGAGCGGCTCAGCCGGCGCCGGGCGTGGGCGCGTTGCCCTTGTCCGATGGCGGCATGCCGGGGCCGGACACCGTGCCGACGGCCGGATGGCGCAGCAGATCGCCATAGTCGATGCCGTTTTTGGCGGCGGTGCCGGCCTTGAGCTCCAGCACGAAGCGCACTGGCACACCCGGCGAGATGACTGCATCGGACAATGGAGTGCCGTGCTTGACGGCCCGGACCTTGCCGTCCTGTCCAACAAAGATCAGGTCGAGCGGCATCGGCGTGTTGTGCATCCAGAAGCCGACCTGCTTCTGCATCTCGAAGACGAACAGCATGCCATGATTGTCGGCCATATCCTGGCGATACATCAGGCCGGCCTCGCGTTCCGAGTCGGTGTCGGCGACTTCGATCGAAAAGGATTTATCGCCCCCTTTCGTCGCCACGACCAAGGGTGTCGGATCGACGGGAAGGATCATCGCCTGACCGCCGGCGATCGTCTGCTGGGATGCGGTCGGCTGCCCGGAATAGAAGTAAGCGCCTGCGGCTACCGCAACGATGACGCAGAGCGCGCCCGCTGTCAGCCAGTTCCTGTACGCCATTGGAAATCCTCGACCAAAGACCATGATCCCTAAAAGTGGTCTCAGGTATTCGGATAAGATCGTGGTGAAACCAAGAAAAACGCCGTCCTGACTTCCTCAGGAAGGCTCGCGTCCTAATGCGCGACCGGCAAGGTGCCCATATCAGGGTGAATCTCGGCAGCCATGAGGCCCTTGTCACCGCGTCCGAAACGCACCAGCACGACCTGTCCGGGCCTGAGCTCGGTGATGCCATAGCGGCGCAGCGTCTCCATATGGACGAAGATATCCTCGGTGCCCTCGCCGCGCGTCAGAAAGCCGAAGCCCTTGGTGCGGTTGAACCACTTAACCAGCGCCCGCTCGAGCCCGCTTTCCGGCGTCACCGCCACATGGGTGCGCTGTTCCTGCATCTCGGCCGGATGGACCGCGGTGGCGGTGTCCATGGACAGCACCCGGAAAGCCTGCAAACCACGGTCGCCATGCTTGACAAGGCACACGACACGCGCGCCCTCCAATGCCGTCTGAAAACCGTCCTTTCGAAGGCAGGTGACATGGAGGAGGATGTCGCCCGAGGAACCGTCATCGGGTAGTATGAAACCGTAGCCCTTGGCCACGTCGAACCATTTGATGGCGCCGGCGATTTCGACAAGGTCGGCGCTATCGCCGCCACTGTCACTCTTCAGGGCGTCGTCAAGGTTCTCATCCCGCCTCGTGAAAGAGGCCTTATCCCCCATAAGAACGCCCCCTTTTTTTCAAGAAAACCGCAAGTGATTCTTGACATTAGATTAACACCGCCGCTTCCGGGGTGTGCAAGACCTGCCGTGCCTTTTTTCACGGTTGAATACAGGAATAGCTGACTTGTTGTTTGCCGGCGTCGCTGCCGGCTGCAATGGCGATCCGTCAAGGCCGTCAACCGGTCGGCAATTTGCATCGGATTTTGCCGAAATCGGCAACCACTTGTGGTCGGACGCTTTTGTCAGAGCAACCTGATTTTCCAAAAACCGGTGATCACTTTTCCAGTCCGATGCTCGTTGCCCTCCGACGGGGTGGACCTTATGTTGCCTCGCAACCCAAACATCCCCGAGGAAATCCCATGCGCTACCTCCACACAATGGTCCGTGTCGCCGACGTCGATGTCTCGCTCGATTTCTACTGCAACAAGCTCGGCCTGAAGGAAGTGCGCCGCTACGAAAACGAGCAGGGCCGCTTCACGCTGATCTTCCTCGCCGCCTCCGAGGATGTAGAAAGCGGCATCACTGAGAAGGCGCCGCTGATCGAACTGACCTACAATTGGGATCCGGAGGAGTACAAGGGCGGCCGCAATTTCGGCCATCTCGCCTATGAGGTCGACGACATCTACGCCACCTGCCAGCATCTGATGGACAATGGCGTCGTCATCAACCGGCCGCCGCGCGACGGCAACATGGCCTTCGTCAAGTCGCCGGACGGCATCTCCTTCGAACTGCTGCAGAAGGGCCCGGCCAAACCCAAGGCCGAGCCGTGGGCATCGATGCCGAACACCGGCACCTGGTAGCGATCACGCCATCTTGAGCGAGGCGGCCGCGCCGACAAGCCGGCCGCCTTTGCCATTTCGACCAACGGCACCTATTTACCTGCCTGTCGCGCCAGCCAAGCAAAGCCAGTGCCTCATCCAGGAGAATTCATTTATGCCGACCAGCCGTGCCGATGTCACCACCGCATATGCCAGCCGCTATTTGCAGCAGCTGTGCAAGCACTGGGCGCACAAATTTCCCGTCGTGTTCGATCCAAACCACGGCACCATCGATCTGTCGCTCGGCCGCACGGTTCTCGATGCCGATGCGGCAGCGCTGCATATCACGGTGTCGACGGAGGAAAGCGGATCGCTGGAGCGCATGGAGAGCGTTGTTGCCGATCACATCAAGCGCTTTGCCTTCCGCGAGGAACTGACTTTCGAGTGGAAGCAGGCTCCGGCGACCTGATCTGCTGTCAGCCGCAACGCCGAACGCCGGAAGCTGCCAGCCCCGGGCGACGTTATGGCGTCACTTGGTTGCGACGCCATCTGAACCGTCGGAACGACGGATCGATCAGAACTTGTAGTTCAGGCCGATCTTGATCGTATGGGCGTCGATCTTCACCTTTGCGTCGTTGCCCTCGATATCTGTCAAACGGACCTTACCGAAGTCGAAGTACTGGTATTCCAGCTTCGTGGTCCATTTGTCGGCGAAGGCCCATTCGACACCGCCACCGATCGTATAGCCGAAGCGGCCTCCGCTCTTCGATGCGCTGCTGTCCGGGTCGGGCACCCCGTCAAAATCGAAAGTATCGCCATAACTCAATTTGTAGTGAGTCGCCGCCGCGCCGCCCTTGGCGTAGATCACCAGCCTGTCGGTGGCGTAGCCCAGACGTGCCGTCAGATCGCCATAGACGCCCAGTTTCGCCGATCCGAAATTGTCGGGCTCTTCGACGATAGTCCTGTCGCCATCGAGGCCGAGATAGCCCAGATCGGCTTCGACGCCATAGACGAATGCTCCAGACTGCCAGTTGTAACCGGCCTGAACGCCGCCGAGGAAGCCGTCGGTATCGACGTCATGGGTCTGACCAAGCTCCTCGTCGAAGAAGGAATCCGTCTGGTCGACCGCGTCACCGCGTCCCCAGCCATAGCCGGCGTTGATGCCGACATAGCCACCCGACCAGACAAACCCTGCCGGTACGGTCTCAATCACGTCGGCGGCGAACGCCGCGCCGCAAGCCGAAATCAGGAAAGTAGATGCGAGAAGCAGACGTTTCATGAAACTCCCCAATGCGTCGGAAAGAGCATAGCACAGACATGCAGTATTCATTAAGCTGCCTAGGCCGGATAATCGAAAATTGTTGCAGAAAAACAACTGTTTAGCCGAGGCTTAATTAGCATCGCGACCGCAACGTAGAAGCGGTTCAAAGCGAACGCGCTATCTGCAGCAGCGCCAGCACCGAGCGCCAGTTGCGCGCGGTGCCGGGCACTTTCAGCACGCGCGGGATGAGATTGGCGAACACCGATTTGCCGAGCCCGTCCGGCGCCTTGAGGTAGAGCACGTCGTCCCTGACCTCGAAGCTTTCCGGGCCGGTGCATTTTTCGGCAAGCCTGGCGATCTCGTCCGCCGTCGGCTGGCGCTCCAGCGTGTAGGCGTGAAGCTTGGTCGGATCGCCGGCGACTTCCGGATAAGGATTCTCCTTCACCAACCGTTCGAACCAGGAGAGATCGCGCACCATGATGCGCGAGTGAAAGCCCCATTTTTTCTCGAACGCCATTTCGATCTGTTTCGCCAGCGTGGCGGCGTCGCCCTTCTTGGTCCGGAACACGACATTGCCGCTCTGCACATAACTGGCGACATCGGTGAAGCCTAGCGCCTCGAATAACGCCCGCAACTCCGCCATCTGGACGATGCGGTTGCCGCCGACATTGATGCCGGAAAACAGCGCGACGAACACGGCACCGCTCATATGATGAACCCGGCCAGGGTCTCGTTGTCGCTGATGTCCTGATAGTGGACGCCCTCGGCCTCGAAATTCGCCTTCAGCAGGTCGAAATTGCGCCGGTCCCTGGTTTCGATGCCGATTAGCACAGAGCCGAAATTGCGTGCCGATTTCTTCATATATTCGAAGCGGGCGATATCATCGTCGGGACCGAGCAGTTCGAGGAAGTCGCGTAGCGCGCCCGGCCGCTGCGGAAAGCGGATGATGAAGTATTTCTTCAGCCCCTCGAAGCGCAGCGCCCGCTCCTTCACGTCGGGCAGCCGCTCGAAATCGAAATTGCCGCCCGACACCACCGCGACGATGGTCTTGCCGCGGATTTCCTTGCGCGAAAAATCCTTCAACGCGTCGATCGCCAAGGCACCGGCCGGCTCCAGCACCACACCTTCGATGTTGAGCATCTCGATCATGGTGGCGCAGAGCCGGTTCTCAGGGATCAGCCGCACCGCCTGAGCGGCGAACTCCTTGAGGTGGCGCAACGGCTCGCGGCCGATCTCGGCCACCGCCGCGCCGTCGACGAAATTGTCGACATTGGCGAGCCGGACGCGCTTGCCGCTGGCGAGGCTCTGATGCAGGCTCGGCGCACCGGCCGGTTCGCAAAAGACGTAGCGCGCGTCACGTTGCTGATCGGCGAAATAGTGCGTCACCCCCGCGGCCAGGCCACCGCCGCCGACCGGCAGCATGATGATGTCGGGCATGCGCGCGCCCGGCATCTGGCCGGCGATCTCATAGGCGACCGTCGCCTGCCCCTCGATAATGTCCTTGTGGTCGAAGGGCGGCACCATATGCGCGCCGGAACTTTCGGTGAATTCGAAGGCGGCGCGGTAGCAGTCGTCGAAGAAGTCGCCGACCAGCCTGATCTCGACGAAATCGCCGCCGAACAGCCGCGTCTTGTCGATCTTTTGCTGCGGCGTCGTCACCGGCATGAAGACCACGCCCTTCTTGCCGAAATGGCGGCAGACGAAGGCAAAGCCCTGCGCATGGTTGCCGGCCGAGGCGCAGACGAACAGCTCGGCCTCGTTGCCGGCGGCAAGCGCCTTGCGGAAAAAGTTGAAGGCGCCGCGGATCTTGTAGGAGCGCACCGGTGAAAGGTCCTCGCGCTTCAACAGCACCCGAGCCCCCGTCTTCTTCGACAGATAGTCGTTTTCCTGCAGCGGCGTTTCGGGAAAGATCTCGCGGATCGCGGTTGCGGCGGTGGCGACACGGGAGGAGAAACTGTTCATGGCGCCGTCACCTCTGGATCGAATGGTTCGAAGGCGAAGCCTATTGCACAATTCGCCGTTTGCAGCCACCGATGCGGCCGGCCGCTTTGACGCGCCAGCAGGAAATCCATTGGAGCCATCTTCATGCCTGTTTCGGCTGTCGCCCTGAAGACCGTAGACCTTCCTGAATTCGGCGAACCAACAGTGATGCCGCTAGTTCAGCGGCGGACCTACGAAGCGCGCATCGAGGCTCTGCTGGCGCGCGGCGCCGAGGCCGGGCTCGACGCCTTTGCCGTCTATGGCGACCGCGAGCACGCGGCCAATGTCGCCTATCTCAGTGGTTACGATCCGCGTTTCGAGGAGACGTTGCTGGTCATCGTCCCCGGCAGCCAGCCAAAGCTTCTCGTCGGCAATGAGGGCTGGGGCTATGCCGAAATCTGCGACGGGCCTTACGAGCGCGTCCTCTACCAGACCTTCTCGCTGCCGGCGCAGCCACGCGACCGCTCGGCCTCTCTATCCGACACGCTTGCCGCCTGCGGCCTGAAGGCCGGCCAGAAAATCGGCGCCATCGGCTGGAAGCCGTTCGGCGCCGGCGATGGCGGCTTTGGCGAGACGACGCTCGACCTGCCGTCCTTCATCGCCGATACGCTGCGCACACTGGCCGGCGACAGAGGCGCGGTGGTCAACGCCGCCAACCTGTTGATGAACCCATCCGACGGCCTACGCGCCATCAACGAGGCAGACCAATTGGCGTCCTTCGAATTCGCCGCGACCTTTTCCTCGCAGGGCCTGCGCAACGTGCTTGGGAATATTGAGCCCGGCATGAGCGAATTGCAGGCCGCGCGGCTGATGGGGATCAACGGCCTGCCCCTGTGCTGCCACCCGATGCTGTCCGCCGGCAGGCGTGCGCCCTACGGCTTGCCTAGCCCGCGCCTCGACATCATCAAGCGCGGCGATCCCGTCACCATGGCCTATGGCATCCAGGGCTCGCTCAACGCCCGCGCCGGCTTCCTGGTCGAGAGCGCCGCGGAACTGCCGCGCGAGATCGACGACTATATCGACAAGCTGGTAGCGCCCTATTTCGCCGCCGTCGTCGACTGGTACGAGACCATCGGCATAGGCGTTGCCGGCGGAGCGCTTTGGAAAGCCGTGCATGACCGCATAGGCGACCCGTTCTTCGGCGTCTCGCTCAATCCCGGCCATCTCGTCCATATGGACGAATGGATGCATTCGCCGGTGTTTTCCGGCTCGGACATCAAGCTGCAATCGGGCATGGCGCTGCAGGTCGACATCATTCCGGCGACCGGAACCAGCTATTTCACCACCAACATCGAAGACGGTATCGCGCTTGCCGATGAGTCCCTGCGCGAGGAGATCGCGGCCCGCTATCCCGAGGCATGGCGCCGCATCGAGGCGCGCCGCGCCTTCATGCGCGACGTGCTGGGCATCAGGCTCAAACCCGAGGTATTGCCCTTCTCCAACATTCCGGCGTTCCTGCCGCCATTCTGGCTTTCGCGCAACAGTGCGATGGCTGTGACCCGACGCTGACCACATTTCGGCTGGACACGACTTACTTCTGCCGCACTCTCACTGTCCGGGAGGTGTCGCGGAGGGTAGACGGGCCGAGGGTAGACAGGCCTTTGGGCCTCAAAGTGAATTCTATGTGAATTCATCTTTCGATTGGAATTTTTGACGTGCGTTTGAAGACGATTTGCATTCTTGCACTTGCCCTGTTGATCGCCGGCTGCGGCGGCCGCAAAACCGAGGAACTGCTCGGCAGCGCCGTCATGTCCACGCCGGTGACCGAAATCTCGGGCAATCACTCGATCTTCATTGCCACCACACGCAAGAAATCCGACGATCCCAACAAAGTTTTCGACGGCGAACGCTCGGCGACGCTGAACTACGCCCGCGTCACCGTCACCGTTCCCGGCACCCACCAGACCGGCCAGATCGAGCGCCGCTCGCGCGGCAAGTCGAACGACCCGGCGAAATACTTCATGGCTTCCGAGGTCGTCGGCTACGATGCGCAGCCTCAATTCTCAAGCGCGCTCAATGCCGACATTGCCGCGCGCGGCGGCCGCGTCATGGTCTTCGTGCATGGCTACAACACCGGCTTCGACGACGCGGTCTACCGCCTGACCCAGATCGTCCACGATTCCGGCTATCCCGGCACGCCGGTGCTGTTTTCCTGGGCATCCGGCGCCAGAACCACCGACTATGTCTATGACAAGGAAAGCGCCAGCGCCGCCCGCGATCAGCTGGAGGTGACATTGCGCATGCTGCAGCAGTCCGGCGCGCGGCGCATCGACATCGTCGCCCACTCGCTCGGAACCTGGGTGACCATGGAAACGCTGCGCCAGATGGCCATCACCGGCGACCGCGATCTCGGCGGCAAGCTCGGCGATGTCGTGCTGGCCTCTCCCGACATCGACGTCGACGTCTTCAAGAGCCAGATGCGCCGCTACGGCAAGCCGGACAAGCCGTTCATCCTGCTGCTCTCCGACGACGACCGGGCGCTGCGGCTCTCAGGCCTGATCGCCGGCTCGCGGCCACGCGTCGGCGACTACAAGGATGCCGCCGACCTCGCCGCTTATGGCGTCACCGTGGTCGACCTCTCCAAGGTCAAGGGAGGCGACAGCTTCAACCACACCAAATTCGCCGACAATCCCGAACTGGTGAAGATGATCGGCCAGCGGCTGCGCGAGGATGACGGCTTTGCCAGCGACCAGACGGTGACCGACCGTATCAGCGCGCTCGGACAATAAGGCTGTCGCCTTGCGGCGACCGTCGCCGCGTGAGGTCGCGAATGCCGCTCGGCCCGATCACTTTCAACTGGACCGGGCCGGTCTCTGCCTCTACGACATTGAAATCGGCGCCAATGCGCCAGCGGGAGCCCGCGTGAACGAGCGTTGGAAGACTGTCCTGGTCCTTGCGTTCGCGCTCGCTGCCGCCGGCTGCGCCGGCCCGAACACCCATGACCTGTTGAACGAGACGACGGTTTCGGTGCCTGCCTCCGACATCGCGGCCACCCACGAAATCTTCGTCGCCACCACCCGCAAGCAGGCGACCAAGGACCCACGCCAGGTGTTCGATGGCGATCGCTCGCTGACCACCAGCTACGCCCGCGTCGACGTCACCGTGCCGAAGGTCCACCAGGTCGGCGCCATCGAGCGCGCCAAGGGCTCGGCAAATTCGAACCCGGCCAAGCAATTCACCGCCACCGACGTCGTCCACTATGGCGACGCCTCGCAATTCGCCAAGGCCGTCGGCGCCAACATCACCATGAATGGCGACCGCGCGCTGGTCTTCGTCCACGGCTTCAACAACGGCTTCGACGACGGGGTCTACCGGCTGGCGCAGATCGCCCACGACACCGAATATCCCGGCACGCCGATCCTGTTTTCGTGGGCTTCGAGCGGCAAGACCACGGGCTATATCTACGACAAGGACAGCGCCAACGCCGCGCGCGACGACCTCGAGGCGACGCTCAGGATGCTCGCCAAGACAAAGGTCAAGAGCATCGACATCATCGCGCATTCGATGGGAACCTGGGTGACGATGGAAGCGCTGCGCCAGCTCGCCATCACCGGCGACCGCGATCTCGACGGCAAGCTCGGCCGTGTCGTCCTGGCATCGCCCGATATCGATGTCGACGTCTTCAAGAAGCAGATGATCCGCTACGGCAAGCCCGACAGGCCGTTCGTCATCCTGCTTTCCGCCGACGACCGTGCTCTGAGACTGTCCAGCCTGCTATCCGGCGACAAGCCGCGCGTCGGCGACTACGGCAACGCCGCCGACATTGCCAGTTACGGCGTCGTTGTGGCCGACCTCAGCCAGATCAAGGGCGGCGACCGCCTGAACCACGCCAAATTCGCCGACAACCCGTTCCTGGTGCAATTGCTCGGCGACCGTCTGCGCGCTCCAGCCGGCCTGGCATCGGACGAACCCACGCAGGGCCAGATCGACAATCTCGGCCGAGGCCTCGGCAAGGCAGTCGGATCCGTCGCCGAGATCATCATCACCACGCCATTCAAGGTGCTGACCATCGCCACCGGCGGATGAGAGCCAAGCAGCGGGCTGATCTCAGATAAAAAGATCGACCTTCTGGAACGTCGTCACGTCGATCAGGCCGACATCGGAAATCCTGAGCTCCGGAATGACGACCAGCGCCAGCAGCGAGTGCTGCATGTAGGCGTTGTTGAGCGAGCAGCCCATCTTGCGCATTGCTTCGGTGAGTTTCTCGGCCTTGGCCGCCACGATTTCGGCGCGCTCGTCCGACATCAGCCCGGCGATCGGCATTTCGACAAGCGCCAGTTCCTTGCCCTTTGAAAACAGCACCACGCCGCCACCGACCTCGCCCAGGCGGTTGACGGCCAGCGCCATGTCTTCCTTGTTGGTGCCGACGCAGATGATGTGGTGGGCATCATGTGCGACGCTCGACGCAATGGCGCAGTCGCCCATATAGCCGAAGCCTGAGACGAAGGCATTGGTGACGCCGCCGGTGCCGCGGTGGCGCTCGACCAGCGCGATCTGGCAGATGTCGTTGCGGCGGTCCATGGCGACCAGCCCGTCCTCGACCGGCAGGTCGGCCTCCAGCGCCCGCGTCGGCGCCTGGTTTTCGATCACGCCGATGACCCGCACCCGCACCTCGTTGGCGCCCTTGGGCGCCGCAATGTCGAAGTCGCCTGGCTTCAGCTTCTTGCCGAGCTTGACGGTGTTCTTCGCCGATTTGGGGTAATCATAGGCCGGGATGTCGATCTCGAGCTTGCCGCCCTTGGCCAGCCTGATACCGCGGCCATAGACCTCGTCGATGGTCATGGCGGCGAGATCGGCGACGATCAGCAGATCGGCCAGCCGTCCCGGCGCGATCGAGCCGATCTCGCGCTCCAGCTTGAAATGCTGGGCGGTATTCAGCGTCGCCATCTGGATCGCCGTCACCGGCTTCAATCCCTGTTGGATGGCGTGGCGCACCACCCGGTCCATATGGCCTTCATGCACCAGCGTGCCGGAATGGCTGTCGTCGGTGCACAGGATGAAGTTGCGCGGGTCGAGCCCGCTCTCGGTCACCGCCTTGATCTGCGAGGCAACATCGTACCAGGCCGAGCCCAGCCGCAGCATTGCCTTCATGCCCTGGCGCACGCGGGCGATCGCGTCCTCGGCGCGCGTGCCTTCATGGTCGTCCTCCGGCCCGCCGGCGACATAGCCATGGAACGGCAGGCCGAGATCGCGCGACGCATAGTGGCCGCCGACCGTCTTGCCCGCTCGCACCGTGGCGGCTATCTCGCCCGACATCACCGGATCGTTGGCCACGACACCGGGAAAATTCATCACTTCGCCGAGCCCGATGATGTTTTCCCAGGTCATCGCTTCCGCGACATCGGCGACCGTCAGTTCGGCCCCGGCATGCTCCAGCCCCGGCGCGGACGGCACGCAGGACGGCATCTGGACATGGACGTTGATCGGCATGGCGACGGCCTCGTCATGCATCAGCCGCACGCCGGGCAGACCCAGCACATTGGCGATCTCGTGCGGATCGATGAACATCGAGGTGGTGCCGTGCGGGATGACGGCGCGGCAGAACTCGGTCACCGTCACCATGCCGCTCTCGACATGCATGTGCGCGTCGCACAGGCCGGGCACGAGATAGCGACCGCCGGCGTCGACCACCTTGGTGCCCTGGCCGATGGCATGGCTGGCATTCGGCCCGCAATAGGCGAAGCGGCCGCCTGATATGGCGATGTCGGTGCCGGCTATGATTTCGCCGGAGTGCACGTTCACCCAGCGGCCGTTGCGAATGACGAGATCGGCAGGCTTGCGCCCCGTCGCGACGTCGACCAGATGCGTCGCCATCTCGGTCCAGGGCTTGGGTTTCGTCGCCGACGGCTGCTTGGCCATGAAAGACTCCTGTTTGCCAGACTGTGCCAAGCCGGCAAGGTTTTGGCCAGCGATCACGGACGAAATCCGCTCGATGATCGGCGGATGCGCTGCACCCGTTCACACCGGCGAGCGTCACGGCGGTCATTCAGTTTGGCTTGTGCCGGCACTTATGCTACTATTCTGCCGACGGTGCTGATTTGCGCCGACGACCCGCCGCGAGGCGGGTTTTTGTTGTGATGAGGCCGAAACCTCCTGAGGTGAAGTCATGACCCGGTTCCTGAAAGCACTCGCCTTCGTCACCCTGTTCCTGATCTCGGCCGGCTTTGCATCCGCCGAGGAACGTTGGCAGACCTTGCCCGAACCGGCGGCCATGCCCAAGCCTGAACAGAGCGGATATGCGCCGGTCAACGGCATTCAGATGTACTACGCCGTTTTCGGCGCCGGTGATCCGATTCTCCTGATCCATGGCGGCCTTGGCCATGGCGACATCTGGGCAAGCCAGGTGGCGACCATGTCCAAGACGCATAAGGTTATTATCGCCGACAGCCGCGGCCATGGCCGCTCTACCCGCACCGAGCAGCCTTACGGCTATGACCTCATGGCGTCGGACTATCTTGCGCTGCTCGACTATCTCAAGATCGACAAGACCGCTCTTGTCGGCTGGAGCGACGGCGGCATTATCGGCATCGACATCGCGCTGCATCATCCGGAGCGGCTGACAAGGCTCTTTGCGCAGGCCGCCAACGTCACCACCGATGGCGTCGATCCGGGTGTGCTGACCAACAAGACCTTTGCCGCCTATATCGACCGCTCGGGACGCGACTACAAGAAACTGTCGAAGACTCCCGACCAGTACGATGCCTTCGTGGCGCAGATCAGCCACATGTGGGAGTCGGAGCCGGCCTGGACCAAGGAACAGCTCGGCAAGATAACCACGCCGACTGCGATCGTTGCCGGCGACCATGACGAGGCGATCAAGCGCGAACACACCGAATACATGGCCTCCGTCATTCCGGGCGCCAAGCTCATCATCCTGCCCAACGCCAGCCATTTCGCCATGCTGCAGGCGCCGGACGAATATAGCAAGGCGGCGCTGGACTTCATCGACGCCAAATAGCGCCCCCCAAGATAGAGCACCCAGCGCAGCAACGGGTGCTTCCGATTGTTGAACAATGGGTTCCGTTTTGCGGCGAATAGGATTACCTTCCGGCAAGGCGCCTTCTGAACAGCCTTTTCGGAGAACTCGATGCGGTGTCTGACGATTGCCAGTGCCGGATTTCTGATCGCTCTGGCCGCGCCGGCATTCGCCGCCGACCCGATGGCGGTGCCGATGACCGAACCAGGCTTCGACTGGACCGGCTACTATGCCGGCCTGCAGGCCGGCTACGGCTGGGGCCAGTCCGACATATCAGTGACGGAAGGCGCGCCGTTTTCCATCTCGCCCGATATTGACGGCGGTTTCGTCGGGGGCCATGTCGCCGGCCTGTGGCAGTTCGATCAGGCGGTGCTCGGCGCCGAGGCGGAGCTCAATTATTCCGCCGTCGACGGTACGGCGGTATCAGGCCTTGGAAGCACATTCCGCACGGACATCAAGTGGTTCGGATCTGTAAACGCCAAAGCGGGCTTCGCCATGGACCGCGTGCTGGTCTACGGCGTCGGCGGCGTCGCCTTTGCCGGCATCGAAACGTCGCAAGTCGCGGGCGCGTCGTTCGCCGGCACACGCACGAATATCGGCTGGACCTTGGGCGCCGGCGTTGACTATGCGCTGACCGACAAATTCATCGTCGGCGCGCAATATCGCTATTACGATTTCGGCTCCGAGCACTATGACGTGGCGGAACCCTTCAACGATCGCGATCAGGATGTGAAGCTGAACGCGGTCGGTATCAATCTCAGCTACAAATTCTGAGCCTTCTCGGCGACTGAGATTTTGGCAACAACCAACTGTTTTGCCATCACGAACCACCTTTCATGAGTCCGACACTCGGCAAAAGATGGCTTGACGGGTTTTCGCTGGCGTCTGAAAAGGGCTGGCCTGCGGACGTGGCGGAATTGGTAGACGCAAGGGACTTAAAATCCCTCGATCTCTGATCGTACGGGTTCGATTCCCGTCGTCCGCACCATTTGAAATGCTTAGGATTTGTTCTGTAAGAACTCACTGGCTACCATAGAAAAGGCTGACGCGGGTAGCAACTGAAGAGGTTTAACACTCTTGCTGGAATACCTGCTGCAACACTCCTGTCGGTAGCGACCGACCGCGCGGGCCAGGTCAAGGCACTCCCTTAGGAGCCGGCTGGGGCCGCAGCGGCCTTAACCCGGTGGGCATGCTCCGTCGCGATTTTAAGAAGAGTTGCGGCCGTTTCCTGTGGCGTCCAACCTTGCGCTTCTGACGCAGTCACCAAGGCCGCAAACGCGGCTTCTAATGCGACTTCACAGTTCACCCCACGGTCTGGGCTATCCTCTGGCAATATCGGGGGTTCGACGGATTGGGACATGGTGACTTCTTTCAAAGGGGAAAACCCGCCGCCCCAGCCTTTTGCCACTTGAAAATTTCAGCAAAGGATCATTCCAGCTATCAGCAGCGTGATTAGAACTGACAACGGCACGGCCAGAAGACCGACCAACTCAACATTTCTTGTGTTTTGTCGCTTGTCCATCTTCGTCGCCCGCATGTCGTTGGCTTTGGCATCTTGCCGTCAACGTGCAGCTGTTGGAACCAACCACAAGTGCCGCTGATCGGAGATTCAGTCGGTGCTGCATATTAGCAACACATTGTGGAACGATCGGGCGGCATCAGCCAATTGCTTTTGAATGCGCTTGCACTTGCTTCGTACGATTCCGTACAGTTTCCCCCATAGGGGAGGCGGCCGATGGACCATGACGAGGAAGGCTACAGCATTGACGCCTTCGATTTCGATGTGGTGTGCGAGACCTTCAGGAGATCCGTTCGGGAGTTGAACCTGGCTGAAGAGCATTGGGTAGACCACGCGAAGGCGCTGCTACGGGAATTCACCGACAGCGCACCTGATGACGACATGATTAGCCGGATCGTCGGGCGCTAGTGGCCTATACAGCGGTAGTTGGTTAGAATCGTACCCCGGTCCTGCCACGGAAACCTTTTCCAAGGTTTGCCGCGTCATAGAGGCATCACAGAAGCTCCTGGAACAGATTGCCCAGCGCGGAGGGCCCTATAACGAAAAAGCTCGCCACCGTGAGGCAGCGGGCAGTTTTGGGAGAAACAGAAATGGGAACAATGGACCCCCGAATTGCCAACGGGCCATCGCCAATGCCGTCAGAGAGCCCTGCCTGGACGTGTGGCGTCCTGTCCGGCCCTCGCCATTGATTTCGTCGGCAAGCTTGTCTTTGGCCTCGTGATAGGTCTTGAAGTTGGCATCGGGATGGCAATCGCCGGCTGCCAAGGAGGCCGGCCGCTGGCCGACCCATCAGTTAGGCGTCCGTAGCCAGAGCGTTATAAAGCAGCAAACACGCCAGGATAGGAACGGCGCTGCCTAGCAGCTGGTCTGCCGTGAGGCCGGAAAAATAGACAAGATGAAACGTCACCATCGCTCTACCAATCACGGTTCGGAACACTGCCGAATTAACCGTTGGCCGACGCTAATGTTCCGCTCTGGACTCACTACCGCTTTGGAAGAATCCTGCATCAGCGCCCCGCCGACCTTGATCTCAACGTCCGTGCCACAAGGCTTTCCTTCGTTCGCATGGTTCGCAGAGATTAGCACGATCGCATACTCTCATCTCATCCGGCGTCGTCTCCCTCACAAAGCAGCGCCGGTAAGGCTCGGCGACCTTCTTGTTTGTCCGTGTGCCAAAGGAGGTCGCCGGGCCTGCCGTTGCTCATCTTTGCTGGTGGTTGCTCCTGATGCTGCGCTTGGCGCCGTCGCCCTACTGCTACCTGCGGGGTAAGGCCGGCGAGCCCTCTTGTCAGGCAGTCCGGCATGTAGGATTATAGTCCTCGTTGCGGCGACCCCTCAATGGAGAGCGCCAATGGCCAGAACCAAACCTTCGGAACAACTTTCCCGGGCTGAAATCGAGCGCTTCCTGGCGGCAGCCGAAGCGCTGCACAAGAGCATCGTCGGGCCGCTCCTGGCGTACCACGGCGAGCACTACCAAGCTCTACGTAAGGTCCATGGACCCCTGTTGAAGTCGATCGAGACCATCACCGGCCAGAAGTCGAAGTTCATCCAGTGGAACGGGACAGGACCGGCACAGCCCCGGGACAAGCCTCCGGGCTAAGTCTCCTCCCGGAAATCCAGCAGCTTGGCATGGCGAAGCTTCTCCTCGCCCTTCAGGAACCGCACGCGGCCGACCAGGCCCGGCTTTAGCCATTCGGCTTTGTCACTTTTGAGCCCTTTCGGCGCCGGCCCGCCAATCTTGCCTTGCACGCGGTCCCATAGGCGCTGGCGCTTGTCCGCCTTGAAGGTGACGAAGGCGCCGCCGGCATAGTGGCCTTTGTCGGCCATCAGCACCATGGCAGGCTTGCCGGGCTCGCGCTGCACGCCGATGATGTCCATCTCCTTTTCGGCATAGCACTTGATCTTGCGCCAGTTCGTCGTCGGACCCGACCGATACTTGCTGCCCTTCCGCTTTGAAACGATACCTTCAAGCCCAGCCTGGTCGACCAGATGAAAGACGGCGTCGCCAGTGCCCGGCATCGCTTCGCTGAACTGAATTCGGCCGCCGTCCGGGATCAACGCCCGGAGTATCTCGCGACGGTCTTCCACCGGCGTGTTCCGCAAGTCATGCCCGTTCAGGTGCAAGAGGTCGAATGCTGGCAGATACAGATCGCGCGACGGCTTGCGGCTGGTCGCGGCTGATTGATGCGCATGGAAGTCGGATAGGCCAGCCTCATTGATCGTAATGGTCTCGCCGTCGATGATGAAGTCTTTCGCCTCGATCGCTTCCGCCTCACCGGCAAGTTGGATGTAGCGGCCCGTCCAATCATAACCGTTCTTGGTGATCAGCCGAATCCCGTCATCATCCTTGATGACCTGGGTGCGGTAGCCATCGAATTTGATCTCATGAATCCATTCATCGCCCATCGGCGGCGTGTCGACCAGTTCGGGTTCCATGGGCTTGATGAATTTCAGACGCATGCACTGACTCGCAGAACTGCGACTTCAATTAGCTAGCGCTAAATTAGTTCCGGAACATTTTAGACGAATTGGATGTTTGAAGGGCTATGAAGATCGAAGCCGACCAATGCCGGGCAGCGCTGACGCTCATCCGGCGCACAATGGAAGAGCACTGTCCTCCTGGCGTGCTGCCGAGCGAAGAGATGGTCAATGGGCTCTATGGTCCGGAACTGATGCATGAGGCGGAAGCCATTGCCGCCGGCATCGTCGCAACCATTGACCAGCTGCAATTGCCCGTGATGAAACCGCCGTCCCCTAGTATCAAATAGAGACGACACAGGGAAGGTCGCTTGGCCGCGCGATCGTGGGCTCGCAACGACCGGCGAGGCGATGCCGGCCCCACCAAGGGTTACAGCCCCTCGACCAGCAGCGAAGGCGGCTCGCGGCAGTGCAACGCCCGAAGTGTTTCGAGACGACGATGTCCACCGAGCGTAGCCAGCGCGCGTTGTGCTGCACAAGGACTGAGGCAGCGGCACGGCCGCCCGGGCTACTCCAAAGGCGGCTCTTCGCTCTGTGGAGCCAAAACGGTGATATCCATCCTGGCGATTGTCGATGCGGCGCGCCCCTGGGCGCCAGAATCCGTGTCGCCACTTTCTGCCGCCATTGCCTTGGCGCGATGTCCTACGCTGTCTGCGCTTTTGCCTGGCGCAAATCCTTCGCCCGGTTCTGTCTTTGCGGGTTTCGGTCGAGTTTCAGCTGCCTGCCGATGTTGGTTTCCAATCGCCGAGACCATTGATACCTCCCCTTGATGAGGCCGCGACTGTACCTGTCAAGGCTGTAGCGAGGCTGATCACTTAAGTGGTCGGGTTGCGCCCGCTCGTCGTGGCCCTCCGATCACTGGGCTCTCGATGCCTTGGCGCTCGCGGACGTCTGGCCGGGTGGGAAGTTCAAACTCAGCCGCCCTTTGCGGCACCGGCTTCGCCCGACAATTAGGAACGATTTCGCCCGCCATGTGTTACGCAATCATGAATCTCGCGGATCCCGGATCAACAATGGCAACCGATCTTTTCACGATGCAACTCGCTGATGCTCAGCAGCGCATCAAACAGACCGAGTTCGCGCTGGTACTCAGCGAGAAAATGGTGGCTGAGAACCTCGCTTTATCCAGCAGGATACGATCGGCGAGGCGGCGTGTCCTGAAGGCCGGAAGGCCTCTGGCGACAGTCGACTCAACAAGCTGAAAGATTTTGTCAAATGATCTCGACCCAGTCGGGACGTGGGAGAGCTTCCTGATACCTTAGCGGCAATCGGCCGAGTCGCCGCAGGAACCAAAGCGCTCGGCACGGTTTGGTGTTCCGAAGGGACCGCAACCCAAAAGGAAGCGCAACAATGGACCTGATGAACTTGGAACTGGCCAGAGCCCGTCAGCGCGTCGGCCGGGCAAAGTTGGATCTCGAACGAGCCGAAAACTTGCTGGACGAAGATTGCGGCGTCGCTATCGATCTCGCCTTGTGTTGCCGAATCCGATCTGCGCAAAGGCGCATGGTCGAGACCAGGCAGCGGCTCACGAAGATTGATCCCAGCAGGACGAATTGACCGCTACGGCTCAGTTGAGACGGCACTTCGAAATCACGACTCCCTGCTGAGCTATCAGTTTCCCTCGATCTCTAATCGTATGGGTTTCCGCACCACCCTTCGCTCTTCGAGCTTCGGGTAGCACGCCACCAAGGCAGCCATCTCAAACGTCGAGATAGCCGGCGGCGACGAGCATTGCCTTGTACCGTTGGGCAAATCGGCTGGGCAAACGACTGAGGTAACCTGACGCGCCAATATCCCAATGCTCGCCCAGTTCGCGGTCGAAGGCAGCCGGGTCGAATTGCAGCAAGCCGCTGCGTGGGTAGACCGTGAATTCTCCGAAGATCGGCTCCCCCTCCTCCTCGTAGAAATCGACACGCACCATGTCGAACTCGCTGCCGAGCGCCTCGGCTGCCTCGATCATCCGCGCCAGGCTCTTGGGAGGGGGAATTTCCAGGCTCGAGTCGATCGCGCCCTGGACGATGTTCAGCGGGCGCCAATCGCGATCCAGGTGGGCGGTATTCTTGACCGTGGAACGGAAGGCGACGACGACGATGTAGGCGACGCGGCCAGCCAGCACACAGAATTTGTAGTCGACCGGGTCATAGCCCTGGTCCTTGCCCACAAGTGCTTCGACGAAAACCCGCCGCTCTATGTGCGCATAGCTGCGCTCCAGCTTGCGGGCGCCATAGGTTTGGCCAAGGTATTCCGTCATCTCGGCAATGATCGCCTCCCGGTCGGCGTTGGCCGGATCGCGAACGATGACATTCATGGCGCAACCGTGGTTGCATTTGACGGCGTAGGGGATTTTCAGGTCATCGAAGGGGATCTGGCGCGGATCGTCGCCCTGCCACAGCACCTCAGGGATGGCGAGCCCGGGAAGCCGCTCCCTGACGATTTCCTTGGACTTGAGCTTGTCGAGAAGACCGGCAACGCGAGGATCGTCATCGAAAATCTTGCGCCAGTGGATCTTTTCCGTGAACGTCACCGGGGCTGCAAAATTCGGCAGATGCCGCATTCGCTCAAGGAAACGCTGGGTCAACCGGCGATAGCGGACAAGCAGCGCGGCGTTCAGCAACAGGAGAGATGCCCGCGCGCTGTTTCGCTTCAGCCATGCCTTTGCGCCACGCGCCATTCCGGTGTCCTTGCAACTTGCGCAACTTCATCCGCGAAGTGGACGGCCACCCTGCCCGCAGCAGTGAGGCACGTCGAGCTTCGCCGAGCTAGCCCTTCATCGGGTACAGTTTCAAATGCTGGATCAGGATGATCGTCTTGGCATCGATGATGCGGCCGTCTGAAATGCCGGCCAGCGCTTCATCAAGCCGCATTTCCAGAACCTCGATGTCCTCGCCCTCGTCGGCCGCGCCGCCGCCGGCCGAGATGCGGTCGGCGGGTGAATAGCGCGCCACGAAGAACCACAGCCGTTCGGTGACGCTGCCCGGGCTCATATAGGGGGAAAACAGCCGCTCGATGTTCTGTAGGCGATAGCCGAGCTCTTCCTCGGCCTCCTTGAGGATGGCGGTTTCGGGATCGTTTTTGTCGAGCAGGCCGGCGCAGGCCTCGATCAGCGGTTCGCGGTGGCCGGTGACGTAGGCGGGGTAGCGGAACTGCCGCACCAGAAGCACCGTCTGACGCTCGGGATCGAAAGGCAGGATCACCGCGCCGTCGCCACGATCGTAGGTCTGGCGAATCTGCGTCTCCCACTGCCCGTCGCGCCGACGGTAATCGAGAACAGTCTTCTTCAGGACCGCCCAGTCGTCGGACAGGACTTCCTCCGAGCGGATGCGGATACGATCTTCCATGATGAGCTCCAAGCTGTCGGCGCCATGGCGTAACCGCGAACGGTTTTGCGCGCAACCGAAACGGCGAAGCTTTCACCGCCTCGTGTCTGGTGCCGGCAACTGCCATCGCCTAAATAGCTGCAGTCCCTCTCCGGAGTTTTTTGATGACCGCAGCGCTTTTCCAGCCGATCGCTCTCGACGGCCTGACCTTTCCGAACCGTATCGCGGTGGCGCCGATGTGCCAGTATTCCGCCGAAGATGGCTCGGCCAGCGACTGGCATCTCTATCACTGGATGAACTTGGCGATGTCGGGCGCCGGCATGGTCACCGTCGAGATGACCGACGTCGAACGGCGCGGCCGCATCACCCATGGCTGCCTCGGCCTCTATTCCGACGACAACGAGGCGGCCGCCCGGCGCACGCTGGATGCAGCAAGGCGCGTCGCCGCGCCGGAAACGAAATTCGGCATTCAGCTTGCCCATGCCGGCCGCAAGGCCTCCAACCGAAAGCCCTGGGAAGGCGGCGGCCCATTGCAGCCGGGCGAGGATCCCTGGCAGACCGTCTCGGCCTCGGCCATCGCCTATGACACCGGCTGGAATGTGCCGCATGCGCTGGAGGAGGATGAAATCCTGCAGCTTATCGAGCGCTTCACTCAAGCCGCGAAGCGGGCCGAGCGCGCCGGCTTCGACTTCCTCGAGTTGCACGCCGCGCACGGCTATCTGATCTTTCAGTTCCTGTCGCCGCTTTCCAACCAGCGCACCGACCGCTGGGGCGGCTCGCTGGAAAACCGCATGCGTTTCCTCATCGAGATCGCCAAATCGGTGAGGAAGGCGGTTCCAAACCTGATGCTTGGCGCCCGCCTGTCGGTAAAGGACTGGGTCGATGGCGGTTTCGAGGTCGCGGACGCGATCGAGGTGGCCAAAGCCTTGAAGGCGCTTGATGTTGCCTATCTCTGCTGTTCGAGCGGCGGCAATTCGCCGTTGCAGAAGCTGCCGACCGGCCCCGGCTATCAGGTGCATCTGGCCGAAGCGGTGCGCAAGGGCGCCGGCATCCCGACACGGGCTGTCGGCCTGATCGACGATCCCGCGCAGGCAGAGGCGATCGTCGCCGACGGCCGCGCCGACATGGTCGCGCTGGCCCGCGCCTTCCTCGCCGATCCGCGCTGGGGCTGGCGCGCCGCCGCCACCTTCAGCGAAAAAATCCATCCCGCGCCACAGCTCGCCCGCTCGGTGACGACGATGCAGCATTGGACGAAGGGCTGAACAGGCAGCGCCGACGGATGCGCCAAACGCATCTGCTGGACAGATTGCCGCAGCTTCGCGTTAATCCGCCCGCTATAGTCCCTGGGGGCAGGCCGCCTTGGCGGCCGGATTGGGAGCAAAGTCCATGGCATCAAGGGCAATCTATCCGGCGGCAGCCGCTCTGGTGGTCGCACTGTCGTTCGCCGCGTCGTCTCCCCTCGGCGCGCAATATTGCGAAGGCACGGTGCACGGCCTGTCCAGGCACTACGATCTGGATACCGGCAGCGGGTTTCTCGCCGTGCGCGTACGGCCGAACTCGTCGTCGCGCATGATCGGGCAATTGTTCAACGGCGACCACACGGAGATTTTCGACCGCCGCGGCAACTGGTACCAGGTCGAAATCGGCGGACGGACCGGCTGGGCCAACGCCCACTGGCTGCGCAACGACTGCGGTTACTGAGACCAACGATTGCGGTTGGTGAGACGTTTGGGCGCAGGCTGACGGCCACTTTTGCAACCATATTGGCTGCTTTGCGTTGCGGCCATCATGGATAACAAACCTTTTGAAACCCCGGTCGTGGTCGAACTCGGCCATGTCGGCAAATATCGCCAGATCCGCAGCACCCAGGAAGCGGCGGAGTGTCTGATGACGGTGTGGCCGCTCAATCGCGGCCCGCGCCATCGTGATGCTCTCGACACTTGCCTCAAAGTGCTGGAAGGTTATCGTTCGACGGCCGATGCACGCAGGGCCTTGATCGAAGCGGCCAAGGAATCGGAAGTGCTGGTTCCCGAAGACCGGCTGCCAGACGCCAAGTTGCATTGAAGCCCAAATTGCAATGAAAAACGGGCCGCATTGAGCGGACGGACGAACCGGAGGATTTCATGGCGAAGCTGACTTACAAGATCGTCGAGCATGACGGGGGCTGGGCCTACAAGGTCGGTTCGACATTCTCGGAGACATTCCCGACCCACCAGGATGCGCTGCGCGCCGCCGAGATCGCCTCGGCCGAACAGCAGATCGCCGGCGCCACGGACGGCATCCAGTATGAGGATGCCGAAGGCAAGTGGCACGACGAACTGGCCGACGGCCGCGACCGGCCGCAGACCGAAGTTTCCGACTGATCCTTGCCCCTCAGCTTTCGCTGCCGGCCGTGGATGCTCGCCTAAGCAATTCCCTTGGGAATTGCGTCAAAACAAACAGGCGGGACATCCTGCCGGTCAGTCGAAGCCGCGGCTTGATCACTTGCCGCAATATTGATCGTTCACGTTGGGCCTCACATTTCCGTAGGGTCCTGACGGGTCGGAGGCGCACGGCCCCGTAGCGCCATAGCCTTGCTGCCGTCGGCATTGATGCTGCCGGTGGTGCTCTGGTCGACGGTCGATGACTGCTCGTTGCCGAACGGCCACCAGCTGTGATCGTTGGAATACGTGCCGTCCGATGACTGCGCCATCGCCGATGTGGCAAGACCGATCGTCAGCACGGATGCTGCAAAAACTTTCCTGTACATTGAATTACTCCGTATCTGCCGCCTTGGGTGCGACACGGGGTAAAACCGGATATCAGCCGAATGGTTCAGTGAAATTGTTGTGAGGCTGTGGTGAGGTCTTGGCCGGCGAATGTCCGCTCGGCAATGCGCTTGATGAAGGTGATGACGCGGTCCGGCTCGTCGAATTGCGGCATGTGGCCGAGGCCTTCGACCGTCTCGAAATCGAGCCCTTCGATCCTGTCCTTCATCGGCTCCCCATGTATGCGCATGGCGATGACGCGATCGGCTGTCCCGAAGAAAATCCCGGCCGGCATGGCGATCTCTCCATAGCGCTCTTCGATGCGGCCAAGATCCTCTTCGACCGCCACGAAATCGGTGGAGGTCGCATGGAAATGGACAGGCCTCAGCCCGAGCCATCCGCCGCCATCGATCATGTAGTCGGCGGGAACGGCCTGCGGCGAGAAGATGAACTCCAGTGTCTGCCGCGCATATCTGAGGCTTGTCGGTATCGCGACGGTGTAGGCCATGATCCAGCGCCAAAGCCGCGAACGGATATAGAGCAGGCCCGCTTTCTCGCGGGCGCCGGCTTCCAGATGCGTCAGCGGCGCCAGCAAAGCGATGCCGGAAATCGCGCCGGGATGCTCCAAGGCCAGGGTCAGCGCGACGGCGCCCCCCAGCGAGTGCCCGACCACGAGCGGCCTTTCCAGCCCGAGTGTTTCGATGAAGCGCCTGATGATCTCGACCTGTTCAGGCAGACGGCCGGTGGCTCCTCGCGCGCGAACAGAATAGCCCGATCCCGGCCGGTCGAGTGCAATGAGGCGGTAGCCAGGGCCAAAGCGCTCAAACAGCGTGTGGCGAAACTGGTGGAGCTGCGCGCCAAGTCCGTGCACGAACAGGATCGGCCGTCCCTCGCCCGTTTCGACATAATGGATGCGGCTGCCGTCGATCTCGACGAAGTTTCCGCTGGCCGGCACCAGCCTTTCGGCCTTGGCGGCAATCCAGAGCGTAGCGGCCACCAGACAGGCCACGATGACGAGAGCCAGCACGGACAGGCCGGCGACAAGCCAAAGCAGAATCGATACCAGCATGTTTTCACCCGGGAAGCGGACCGGCGCGCACCATCACCCACTGACGAACGCTCGGCAAGGCAGATGGCGGCTTGTGTCGGCATTGCCGCCAGTTCGATGGCGCGCTATCTCAGGCGACCTTCTTTCTGCCTCAGGCGACCTTGTCTGCCAACGGGCCTGTTTGCCGGAGCCTTCCATGCCTGAAATCGTCACTGCCGCCATGCTTGTCATCGGCGACGAGATTCTGTCCGGCCGCACCAAGGATAAAAATATCGGCCACCTCGCCGACATCATGACGGCCATCGGCATCGACCTGAAGGAAGTGCGCATCGTTCCCGACGAGGAGGACGAGATTGTCGCTGCGGTGAATGCCGTACGCGCCCGCTACACCTATGTCTTTACCACCGGTGGCATCGGCCCGACGCATGACGACATCACCGCCGATTCCGTTTCCAAGGCTTTTGGGGTGCCGTGCGAATACGACGCCAAGGCCTATGCCATGCTGGGCGAGAGCTATGCCGCGCGCGGCATCGAATACACCGAGGCCCGCAAGCGCATGGCGCGCATGCCGCGCGGCGCCGACCATATCGACAATCCGGTCTCCGTCGCGCCCGGCTTTCGCATCGGCAACGTCCATGTCATGGCCGGCGTGCCTGCGATTTTCCAGGCCATGCTCGACAATGTCGTGCCGACGCTGAAGGCCGGCACCAAGATGCTGTCGGCCACCGTCCATTGCCCGTTCGGCGAAGGCCTGATCGGTGGTCCCTTGGGCGATATCCAGAAGGCGCATCCCGACACCATCATCGGCTCCTATCCGAAATATGGCGACGGCAAATTCTGGACCGAGCTGGTGGTCCGCGCCCGCAGCCAGGAGGCGCTGGATTCGGCACGCAAGGACGTCGAGGCGATGGTGGCCGGCTTCACCGCCGCCAATTGACCCTGGGTTCGCGGACCATCGCCGGGCCGGAACCAAGCACCGCACTCCCACGTTTTCCCTCGGGCGCAGCACGCGCTGGCAGATTTGAGGGATTTCGCATGCGCTTCAAGACCATCGTCGCCATATTGCAGAACGAACAGGACGCCGAACGCGTGCTCGACTGCGCCATCCCGCTTGCCGACCGGTTCGAGAGCCATCTCATCGGCATCCATGCCGAAGCGCTGCCCGTTCCCTACACCTCGGCAACCGGCTTCCCCGACACTGAGTTCCTGCAGGTCTCCGCCGACATGAACCGCGAGCGCGCCGAGAAATTGCAGGCGCTTTTCGTTGGGCGGATCGAGAATTCCGGCCTTTCCTTCGAATGGCGCAGCCTCGAGAGCTTTTCCGGCGACAGCGCGCTGACGGGTATTTCCAGCGTGCGCGCCGCCGATCTGATTATTGCCGCGCAGCGCGAGACCGGGGGCGACACGAGCGCCGATGTCGACACGCTGGTTTACGATGCCGGCCGGCCGGTGCTGGTGGTGCCGCATGAGGGGCCGTTGGTCACCACATTCAAACATGTGCTGCTGGCCTGGAACGGCAGCAAGGAGGCGGCGCGTGCCGCCTTCGACGCGCTGCCCTTCATCATCGAGGCCGAAAAGACCGACATTCTGGTCATCGATCCGCCGGATACGCTGGATGACAACCCGGAAGCCGCCGGCGCCGAGATCGCCGCGGCACTCTCCAGGCATGGCGCAACGGTCAGCGTGTCGGTGCAGAAATCGGGTAATGCTTCGGTCGATGACGTCATCCAGACCCGGATCGCCGAGACCGGAGCCGACCTTCTGGTGCTCGGCGCCTACAGCCATTCCTGGCTGCGTCAGCTTTTGTTCGGCGGCGTCACGCGCACCGTGTTGCGCAGCGTGCCGGTTGCGGCCTTTTTGTCGCGGTAACTCCACAGACTGGCCCCGCCCTTGCCAATGCCCTGACTTTCCAGTTAATTCCGCGCGCATTCCACAATGGTGCGCGCGGAGTGCAGAATGTCCCTTCCCGAAAAAGCCTTTCCGGTCTCCTGGGACCAGTTCCACCGCGATGCCCGGGCGCTCGCCTGGCGGCTTGCCGGCGCCAACAAGGGTCAGTGGAAGGCCATCGTCTGCATCACCCGTGGGGGCCTGGTTCCCGCTGCCATCATCTCACGCGAACTCGGCATACGCGTCATCGAGACGGTCTGCGTCGCCTCCTATCACGACTACACCAGCCAGGGGCAATTGCAGGTGCTGAAGGAGATCACGCCGGCGCTGCTCGCCGATGATGGCGCGGGCGTGCTGATCATCGACGACCTCACAGACACCGGCAAGACGGCAGGCATCGTGCGCGCCATGATGCCCAAGGCGCATTTCGCCACCGTCTACGCCAAGCCGAAAGGCCGGCCGCTGGTCGACACCTTTATCACCGAAGTCAGCCAGGACACCTGGATCTACTTTCCCTGGGACATGGGTTTCACCTACCAGAAGCCGATCGCCGACGATCACGCCGGCTGATTCGCGCCAGCCCCATTTCTGCCCAGACGGCCAAACCCGCCCCGTCTGCTATGAAAACAGACACTGGAAGGCACATTATTCTGTCGAATCGACGCCTGTTGGCGGATTGGACGGTTGGTGTGATGTTTTTTACTTTTAAGACTTACACTTGTCGGTAAGATTCATACGGCGGCTAACGATTCTGAGGGCTGGGGTAGCTTTCACTGATGCTGACGACACCGGCGACACACGACCATCTGGCTGAAAGGGTCCGCAAGCTCTTCGGCACTTCGCCTTGTCGCCTGCAGGTTGCCGCTTTGCCATGGCGCAATAACGAAGACGGCGTCGAGATCATGCTGATCACCAGCCGAGACACCGGGCGTTGGGTGCTGCCGAAGGGCTGGCCCGAGGCCAGGGAGCCGCTCTGCGAGGCAGCGGCGCGCGAGGCGGGCGAGGAAGCCGGATTGCGTGGCAAGATTTCGCTTTTCGAGGCCGGTCGTTACTTTTACGCCAAGGCCCTCGCGTCCGGCGAGGAAGTCCCTTGCGAAGTGCTGGTGTTTCCGCTGCAGGTCGAGCACGTTGCCGACCGCTGGAAGGAAAAGCGCGCGCGCACCCGCAAATGGGTCAATGGGGCCGAGGCCGTACGCATGGTCAACGAGCCGGACCTCTGCCAGATCATCGCCCATTTCTGCGCCGATCCCGACTAGTTCGTCGTTAGAGCCTAGCTCACAGCCACCGCTGCATAGTCCTGCGCGCCCGCACCGGTTCTTGCCCCGATTCCGGGCTCGGTGCTTCGCTCCGCGCGCCAGCAATCCGACACTATAGATCCCTCCCCTTCAGGCCAAGCTTAGCCACAGCTTGACATGCAGGTATTTACCTGCATATTGTGTCTTCAAGATGAGTGAGACCGATGGACGCCGACAAGGTTTTCAAAGCGCTGGGCGACCCGACCCGCAGAAGGCTGCTCGATCTTCTGTGTGAGAAGAACGGCCAGACGCTCGGCGAGCTTTGCCAAAACCTCGACATGGCAAGGCAATCCGCGACCCAGCACATCGATCTTCTGGAGGCGGCCAATCTGATCAGCACGGTCAAGCGTGGCCGAGAGAAGCTGCATTTCATCAACCCCGTGCCGCTGCACGAAGTCTACGAGCGGTGGGTGCGAAAATTCGAACGGCAGCGGCTGAGCCTGCTGCACGACCTGAAACAAGAACTCGAAGGAGACGACCAATGACCCGGGAAACCACCAGTTTTGTCTACGTGACCTACATCAGATCGACGCCACAAAAGGTGTTCGAAGCCATCACCAGGCCCGATATCGCCAAGCGCTACTGGGGCCACGAAAACGTCTCCGACTGGAAGCCCGGCTCGAAATGGGAACACATCCGCGCCAATGACGAACGGACCGTCGAACTCGTTGGCAAGGTCGTCGAAATCTCGCCGCCGACCCGGCTGGTCATGAGCTGGGCCAACGCTTCGCAGGCCGACGATCCGACCAAGCACAGCCGGGTGACGTTCGCCATCGAGGAATACGACACCATGGTCAAGCTGACCGTCAGCCATGACGAGCTCGAAGCCGGCAGCGGCATGGCCAAGGGCATCAGCCAGGGTTGGCCGGCCGTGCTGTCCAGCATGAAATCCTTCCTCGAAACCGGCACAGGCATCGACCTGTTCGCCAAGCCGAAATCGGCCTGAAGCAACCGCGGAGAACGACGATGACCAGGCACTTTACCGGCGGCTGCGCCTGCGGCGCGATCCGCTATGAGGCCACCGGCGAGCCGATCTTTCAGAACCACTGCCAATGCCTCGATTGCCAAAAGCGCAGCGGTACTGGCCATTGTTCCTATGTGACCTTCGGCCGGCGCGCTGACGTAAAGATCACCGGCGAGCCGAGCACATGGCGGATGATCGCCGACAGCGGCAATGAAAAAGCCCAGGCCTTTTGCCCGACCTGCGGCACGCCGGTCTACGTAACGTTCGTCGCCATGCCGGAGGTGACGGCGATCCAGGCCACGAGCCTCGACGATCCCGGCCAGTTCGACCCGCAGGCGGTCACCTACACCGTGCGCGGCCACGTCTGGGACACGATCGACCCAGCGCTTCAGCCATTCGAGCGAATGCCTGGATGAACCAGGCAGAGCCCTATCCCTCGGATAGGGCTCTGCGTTCAGCTCAGATCACCAGGCCCTTGGTCAGTTCCAGCGCCTGCCGCTCGAACAGGCGGCGGTAGATGCCGCCCTTCAGCCGGATCAGCTCGTCATGCGAGCCTTCCTCGACGATCTTGCCACGGTCGAACACGAGCAGCCTGTCCAGCGCCCGCACCGTCGACAGACGGTGCGCGATGACCAGCGTCGTGCGGCCAACCATCAGCCGCTCCATCGCCTGCTGGATCAGTACTTCCGATTCCGAATCGAGGCTCGATGTCGCCTCGTCCAGGATCAGGATGCGCGCATCCGCCAGGAAGGCGCGTGCGATCGCCACCCGCTGGCGCTCGCCGCCCGACAGTTTCACGCCGCGTTCACCGACCAGCGTGCCGTAGCCCTTCGGCAGGCCGGTGATGAAGTCGTGCGCGCTGGCGAGCTTGGCGGCATGCTCGATCTCGGCCTGCGTGGCGTCCGGTCGGGCATAGGCGATGTTTTCCGCCAGCGAGCGGTGGAACAGGATCGGCTCCTGCTGGACGATGGCAATCTGCGCGCGCAGCGACGCCTGTGCAACCTGGGAGATGTCTTGGCCATCGATCAGGACCCTGCCGCCGCTGACATCATAGAGACGCTGGATCAGCTTCACGAAGGTCGTCTTGCCCGAGCCGGAATGGCCGACCAGTCCGACCCGCTCGCCCGCCGCTATCTCCACCGAGAAGTCGCGGTAGAGCGGCAAGCGATGGCTGCCATAGTGGAAGGTGACGTTATCGAAGGCGATGTGGCCATGCGTGATCCGGATCGGCTTGGCGCCGGGCCGGTCCTCGATGCCGAGCGGTTGCGACTGGAAATCGACCAGTTCCTCCATGTCGTTGACCGAACGCTGCAAATTGCGGATATGCGTGCCGATGTCCCTGAGGTAGCCCTGCAGCACGAAGAACGAGGTCAGCACGAAGGCGACATCGCCCGCACTTGCCTGGCCCCAGGCCCACAGCATCAGCGACAGGCCGATCACTGCCGTCCGCAGCACCAGCAGCATGGCGCCTTGCGTCGTGCCGTTGATGGTGCCGCGCACCCAAGTGCGGCTGGTCCGCGCGCGCCATTTGGCGACGACCTTGGCAAGACGCGTCTCCTCGCGCGTCTCGGCACCGAAACCCTTGACCACGGCATTGCAGCTCACCGCATCGGCAAGCGAGCCGCCAAGCCGCGTATCCCAGCTGTTGGCGAGCCGTGCCGCAGGCGCGACATAGCCGAGCGACAGCAGCGCCGTCACCGTGATGAACAGCACCGAGCCGACTGCCACGACCAGCCCCATCAGCGGCCAGAACCAGCCGAGCAGCAACGTCGAGCCGACCAGCATGGCGACCGACGGCAACAACGCAATCAGGATGGTGTCATTGAGCAGGTCGAGAGCCCACATGCCGCGCGTGACCTTGCGCACCGTCGATCCGGCAAAGCTATTGGCGTGCCAGTCGGTTGAGAAGCGCTGCACGCGATGGAACGCGTCGGCGGCGACGTCGGCCATCATCTTCAGCGTCAGCTCGACAATACCCATGAAAGCCAGGTTGCGCAGCACCACGCCGGTCAGCGCCAAAGCGATGAGCGCGGAGAACGCCGCCATTGCCGCATTCCACGCGACATCGTCAGCCAACGCACTGCTGGCGACGGCGTCGACCAGCCGGCCGGAATAGAGCGGCGTCAAGACATCGGCCAGGGTCGACAGCAGGAAGCTGCCCATGATCAGAGAAAGCCGCCACGGCTGGCGCCGCCAGTGGCTGAGCGTGAAGCCAAGAACGCTGCGAAAGGCGCTTGCACGCAGATCGATTCGAAGACGAGCCATGATGTCATCCCGGCGCAAATCTGCCCGGTCCCGGTAAGGTCTGAAAATTGAAAACCGCGCTGGGCAATTCGCCCGGCTGCGGAGGTTCGGCATGGGTGGCGGCGCGCCCCGGGTTGTCGGGTGGCGACCGGCATCGGCAGAAGCCTGTACTCGACCCGGCATCGGTGCGAAGGGCAAACCTTCGCCGGACGCCAGGTGAGACCTAGGCTTCGCGGCCTCGCATTACCATGTGAAATACTGCCATTCAGACCTCCCGCAAGACACTTGCGGAGCGGTCCTTATAGAGACGCCATGAAGGATCGCCAAGGCCGGGCACGTGGCAAAGCGTAACTGGTCCAACCAGTGAGGTTATTTTGCAACAACAGCGGGTCAACCCCTCGCTATGCCTCATTCCGGGTTGCGATCGAGGCGCATGTAGCGGCCGTCGGTCGATGCCTTGAAGCCCAGCTTCTCATAAAGGCCATGCGCGTCACTGGTCGACAGGCTCCAGTGCGAGACCGTGTTGAGTTCAGGGTGGTTGATGAGCGCCCGCACCAGTTGCGTGCCAATGCCTTGGCCGCGATGCTGCGGGCAGATGATGATGTCGGCGAGATAGGCAAACACCGTACGGTCGGTGATGGCCCGGCCAAAACCGACTTGGTTCCTATCGATATAGGCCGCGGTGCAGAACGAGTTGCCAAAGGCGCGGCGATGAAAGTCATCGCTGCGGCCGGCGCCCCAATAACTCGCCATCAACAGATCGGAGGTCGCCCGGAAATCGATCCGTGACATGTCGAAGCTGATTTCACAGTCGGGCATGGTGCCTCGCAAAGAATGGAGGGCGGCCGAATTCAGTCCGGCCGGTGATTTGGCTGCCCACGTGGCGCGCTTATGGCACCACGAGATAGGCCTTCTGGTCGGCGATCGCGATGGTCACGTGGGTGCCGGAATTGAACTCGACGAAATCGAGCTCCATCCCGTCGCTGAAGATGACGCCGCCCCTGCTCTGCCGCGAAGAAACCACCAGCGGCCGGTCGCGGGTGATGACGCCATGCACAAGCGACACGCCGGTCGTGTTGCTCGGAAACGGTTCGCGCACCGAAAAGAACAGCTGTTCGGCTTCGCGGTCATAGCCTTGCGGCGGCACGGTCGGCACGGACTTGTCACCATAGGCCGCGGCCAGTCCCGCGGCGCCCGCCATCACCGAGCGCAGCCAGCCGGTAGAGCCGGCGCCCGTGGAGATGATAATGCCGCTCGACGACTGGCGCTCGGTCCTGCCGCCATAGGTCAATTCGTAGCGCGCCGAGACATGCGTCGAGGCGCCAACGAACAGATCGTTGAAGGCGATCAGCCGGCGTCCGTCATTGGAGCGCGCTTCGGCCATCACCACCGCCTGGCGCTTCGCCTTGCCGGCGATCGTCAGGCCGAGGACCTTTTCGGTATCGTCGGCATTCCACGGCAGCAACACGCCGTCGAAAAGCGCCGGGTCCGGGTTGATGCCGATCAGCGGCTGGTACGGGAGGTACTTCGCGGTGTTGGACACCAGCCCGTCCTGACCGAGCGCGACCACCGCGTCGGAGCCGAATTCGAACTGCGGTACCAGTTCGCGGTCGAGCCGCAACTGTTTGAGGCCTTGGGGAAGCGAACCCATCACCCGGTCGAGCGCCTGGTGATAGACGTCATGCGCCGCCTTGACCGGGTCGAAATCCATGCCGGCCTGCCGGAGATAAAAGCGCGCCTGTCCCTGCGTGTTGAAGCGCGTCGTCAGCTCCTCCAGCTCGGTCTTGCGGGTGACGACGATCACCCGGTCGATCGGCCTGCCGCTCTGGTCGCTTGCCACCCGTGCTTGCCTTTCAGGACCCGGCTTTCGGCGTGGAAAGCTGGCTGAGCGCGCTGGTGAGCATGTCAGGCGTGATCGACAGATTGCCGACCGAACCGCCCTTTTCCGCCCAGGCCTTGAAGGCCATCGCCGTCAGCACGTGGGCGGGCGCCGACGAATAGACGGTCAGTTCCAGCTGCTGCGCCTTGGCTTCCGCCTCGGCAAGCGTCAGCTTGTTGCGCGCTTCGGTGTCGACCAGCAGCTTGTTGCGTTCGGCAAGCTCGATTTCGGTCGCCAGTTCGCTCTGCTTGATCTCGCGCTCCTTCTCCACGCCCCAGGCACGGCGCCCATAGATCGCGGCATCGGCCTGGCGCTGCAGCGCCTCGCGATATTCGGTCTGGAGCGCCTTGCGGATCTCCGGCGTCGGCTGGACCGAGGTGATGTGGACCTCCTCGATCGACAGGCCGGCGGTTGCCGCAATCGGATCGTTGCGCAGGAGTTCGGCGAGATTGCCGCCGAGCTTGGTCACCTCGGCCAGCGCCTGCTCCAGCGTCATGCTCGAAACCACCGCGCGGGCGCGGCTCTGTATCGCCAGCACCAGGCGCTCGGCGATCTTCTCCCGGCCGTCGCCGACGACGTCGGCACGGCTGAGCTTGGCGCTGAAATCAAAACCTTCGGCTGCCTTGAGTGGATCGATGATGCGGTAGCTGACCGACCCCTGGATTGCCAGATCCTGGAAATTCGCCGTCGTCTCGGTGAAGATGAAGGGGTTATCGAGCGACGTCACCGGCACCATCGCTATCGTGGTGCCGAACGTGCCGTACCAGAAGGAGATGCCGCGCCCCTGCTCCCTGATCTTGCCGTTCTTGAAGCGCAGGATGTGATACTCAGGCGTTCCCTTGAAATAGCTGATAAACATGCGCCCCCCAAGGTTCATCAATTTAATCAGATGTTTAGCCGCGATCCCTGAAACGGTTGGTGATGGGATAGCGGCGGTCGCGTCCAAAATTCTTACGGGTGATCTTCACACCCGGCGCCGCTTGCCGGCGTTTGTACTCGGCAATGTAGAGCAAATGTTCGACGCGCGTCACCGTCGCCCGGTCGTGGCCGCGCGCGACGATGTCGTCGACGCCCATTTCGTTCTCGACCAGGCATTCCAGAATGTCGTCCAGCACCGGATAGGGCGGCAGCGAATCCTGGTCGGTCTGGTTCTCGCGCAATTCCGCCGACGGCGCCTTGTCGATGATATTCCTGGGGATCACCTCGCCTGAGGGACCGAGCGCGCCCGGCGGCACATGGCTGTTGCGCCAGCGCGACAGCGCATAGACCTGCATCTTGTAGAGGTCTTTTATCGGGTTGAAGCCGCCATTCATGTCGCCATAAAGCGTGGCGTAGCCCACCGACATCTCGCTCTTGTTGCCCGTGGTGACGACCATCGAGGCGAACTTGTTGGAGATCGCCATCAGGATCGTGCCGCGCGCGCGGCTCTGCAAATTTTCCTCGGTAATGCCTTCCTTGGTGCCCTCGAAAAGCTGCGTCAGCGTATGCAGAAAACCCTCGACCGGTTCGAAGATCGGCACGATGTCATAGCGGCAGCCAAGCGCACGGGCGCAATCCTCGGCATCCTTCAGCGAATCCTCCGAGGTATAGCGGTAGGGCATCATCACCGCCCGCAGCCGCTCCTCGCCGAGCGCATCGACGGCCAATGCGGCGCAGATCGCCGAATCGATGCCGCCGGAGAGACCCAGCACGACGTTCTTGAAGCCGTTCTTGTTGACGTAGTCGCGCAGGCCGAGCATGCAGGCGCGGTAGTCCGCCTCCTCGCGCTCGGGGATTTTCGACATCGGCCCTTCCGAGCAGACCCAGCCGTCAGAGTTTTCTGCATCTTGCGCGCCTGCGGCGACGCGGTTGCGCTTCCAGGTGGTGACATCGACAGTTTCCTCGAACTGGCTCATCTGGAAGGCGAGCGTCTTGTCGGCGCCGATGGCAAAAGAGGCGCCGTCGAAGATCAGCTCATCCTGGCCGCCAATCTGATTGGCATAGATCATCGGCAAACCGGTCTCGATGACCTGGCGGATAACGACCTGATGGCGCACGTCCATCTTGGCGCGGTAGTAGGGCGAGCCGTTCGGCACTAGCAGGATTTCCGCGCCGCTCTCGGCCAGGGTTTCACAGATGCCAACGTCGCCCCAGATGTCCTCGCAGATCGGAATTCCGATGCGCACACCGCGGAAATTGACGGGTCCCTGAGCCTCGGGCCCGGCCTGGAAGACGCGCTTCTCGTCGAACTCGCCATAGTTTGGCAAATCGAGCTTGTAGCGCTCGGCGAGGATCTTGCCGCCATCGGCGACGATGATCGAATTGTGGGTGCCGCTCTTGCGCTTCAACGGCGTGCCGATGATGACGCCCGGCCCGCCATCGGCGGTATCTCCGGCGAAGTCCTGAGCGGCCTTCTCGCAAACCTTGAGGAAGGCCGGCTTCAGCACCAGGTCCTCCGGCGGATAACCGGCAAGGAAAAGCTCGGTGTAGAGCACGATGTCGGCGCCCTGGCGGGCGGCATCCGCCCTCGCCTCGCGCGCCTTGGCAAGATTGCCGGCGACATCGCCGACCGTCGGGTTGAGCTGGGCAACGGCGATGCGCAGAATATCGGGTGCGGTCTTCTGGGTCATCTGTGCGGTTTAGCGCGGCAAATTTGCCCGAGCAATGGCGTTCGTTTGGACCAATTCGGTGATCAGTCGTCGCCCATATATTCGCGCAGCGATTGCGGCGAATGGTTCTCTCCGATCGACATCGCCAGAATGCGCGAAATGTGCCGGCGCGGCAGGCCGGTTTCCTGCGCCCATTTGTTGATCTGCGCCTGAATCCTGTCGAGATCCCTCTTCGACGTCGGACTTTCGGCGATGTCGAGGCCGGCGTCACGCAAAGCCGCGACCATATCGGCCGAGATGACGAAGGCGTCCCATTGCAGCCAGCGCAGGAAATACTGGCCGGTGTTGCCGCCAAGCCGGCTGCCATGCTTGCCGAGATACGCCATCAGCCCGACCTGGTCGTCGTCAGGCCACTCCGCGAGGAATTTGCCGAAACCGCCATGTTCCTTCGACACACGCTCAACGAAGGCGGCGTTGTCGCGGACGGATTTGATCTTCTGCGGGTTGCGCACAATGCGTTGATCAGCCGTCAGGTCGTGCCAGAAGTCATCAGGTTGAAACAACAGCCGTTTCGGCTCGAAATGAAGAAAGGCTTCCTCGAAGCCCGGCCATTTCTGTTCGATGACGCGCCAGACGAAGCCGGCGGCAAACACCCGCTCGGCCATCGTCGACAGGATACGATCGTCCGTAATTTCGGCAATCGCAGCATTGTCAGGCGCCGGCCCGAGCAGCGAGGTCAGCACCGCGTCGCCGCCTTTGCGTTTTGCAGCACGGGCGCGAATCTTCGCGAAATCGGGCATCCTGCATCCTCGCGCCGCGCTTTTGACGAAACGCCATCTTCCTATATGCAAACAAGGCTGCCAAGCCGACGCTTTTCCTATGGAGACATCCATGCACAAGACCGTGCCAGAACTTGCCAACCGCTGGTTGAGGCGAACGCCTGAAACCCTCAGCGAGCTCGAGCGGCGGGTGTTGCAGAGCACTGTCGACCGCAAGCCCATCTCGCAGGATATCAACGACAGCCTCACCGGCCTTCAGGGCGCCGGCGACCGGATCGCCGATGCCATTGCCCGCATCGGCGGCTCGTGGACGTTCATCCTGTCATTCATTGCTTTCCTGGTGCTGTGGATCGGCGCCAATTGGTGGCTGCTCGGGCGAGACTCGTTCGACCCCTACCCCTTCATCTTCCTCAACCTGGTGCTGTAGATGATCGCCGCCTTGCAGGCGCCGGTGATCATGATGTCGCAGAACCGACAGGCCGCGCGCGACCGCATCGACGCCGCGCATGACTATGAGGTCAACCTCAAGGCCGAGATCGAGATCATGGCTCTGCATGAAAAGCTGGACGAACTGCGCCACAGCCAGATCATCGGCGTGCGCGAGGACATCGCGCGCCTGGCCGAACAGGTGAACCGCATAGACGAAAAACTGTCGGGCCGGCAAACCTCTCAATGACCGGGATCGTCCATCACCTCATCGAGCAATATGGGTTGATCGCGGTTTTCATGGGCTGTGTCGCCGAAGGCGAAAGTGCGGCCATCCTCGGCGGCTTCTTCGCCCATCAGCATGTCTTCATCCTCTGGAAGGCTTTCCTCACGGCCGCCATTGGCGCCTTCGTCGGCGACACGTTTTTCTTCGTTCTCGGCCGCAGCTTTGCCGACCATCCCAGGGTGCTGAAACTGAAGGCGAGGCCCGGCTTCAACCACGCCTACCGTCTCGTCTCGTCCCATCCCAACATATTCGTCCTGTCCAACCGCTACATCTATGGCCTGCGCCTGGTCGGCGGCATCGCGGCCGGTTTCGCCAGCATTTCGGTAGCGCGTTTCGTTATCCTCAACGCGGTGTCGTCGCTGGTCTGGGCGGCTTTGTTCTGCGGCATCGGCTACGTCTTCGGCCTCGGCGCCGAGCAGATGATAGGCAAGGCACTGCTCCATCACGAACGGCTGCTGATCGCGCTTGCCATAGGTCTGGGTGTCGCCATCCTTGCCTGGCTCATCGCCCGCACCGTCGCCGGCAAGGAGCGCGCCAAGGACGCCCGCGACAGCGAAACCACATCGTAAGGTTCAGTCGTCGTCCTCGACCAGAGCCCGGTCGCCGCGATCGAGGATCAGCGGGATGATGAGATCTTCCTCGTCGGCCAGATGCCGCTTCAGCATGGCAATCAGCCGGCTGTTCTCGTCCGCATAGGCGTCGGCGGCGAAGCGCTGCCTGTCCTCGCTCTCCTCGAGCGTGCGGATGAAGGCGTTCGCCGTCTCGGCGTTGCGCTCCAGCCCCTCATGAATGGTGTGATGGTCGGCATCGAGGATTTCGAAGCCGCGCTTCAGGCGCGGCTCCGCCTTGGCGAAAGCCGGGAAATATTGGTAGTCCTCGACATTGTGGTGGCCGTCGAGATTGCCGAGAAAGTGGTTCAGCCGCGGCGCGAACCAGCGCGCGAAATCCGGCGCCGTCAGCCTGCCTTCGCGATAGTCGCCAATGCCGTTGGTGAGCATGCCGCCCAGCTCTCGGAACATGTCGTGCCGCTGCAGCCACATGTTTGCCATGCCGTGGATGTTGGCGTGGCCCCGCCATGTCTCGCGCGGATATTTTTCCGCCAGCCAGCGCAGGTCTTCCGGCAGGCCGGCTCTTTCAAGCAGCAGAAAATTGGCTTCCACGACGTCAGTCTCCTTTGGTGACTAACATATGGGAGCGTTCAGATCAGATCGGTAGTCCCGTGATGCGCTCGATGAGGGCGATTCCCCAGACGCCGGCGACGATAATAACCGAAATCAGCACCGCCAGCGAGCCGCAGTCCTTGGCGAGCTGGATGTCGACGTTGAACTCGCGACTGAAGGCATCGCAGGCTGCCTCGATGCCGGTGTTGAGCACTTCGACCATGATGAGCAGCAGCACCGCGCCGATCAACAGCGCGTAGCCGCGCCACGAGACCGAGACGAACCAGCCGAGCGGCAGCGCCAGCACCAGCAGCATCAGTTCCTGCTGAAATGCCCTTTCGCTGGCGGCGAGCTTGCGAAAGGCTCGCACAGAATTGAAGTAAGCACCGATCAGCCGCTGCATGCCGCATCCCCTTCGAATCACCGGCAGGGGATATCGCAATGGCTGGATCAAGGGAATAAGGCAGCCGCCGCAAAATCACTCCTCCGCAACCTTGATCGTCGGCGTCGACTTCTCGAACTGCGGCAGTCCATCGTCGATCGTATAGTAGTCGCCCTTGTCGCCGACAAAGATGTGGCATTGGCCTTCGAGCCCGGTCGGGTTGTCGAACGATCCGGCCAGAACTGAGACATAGGCATCCTGACCCGGCTTCCAGAACAGCACCGAGCCGCAGATCTTGCAAAAGCCGCGCTTGGCAAAGGAAGACGATTCGTACCAGCTGATGTTGTCGGCGCCGGTTATCGTGATGTCGCCGTCGGCGACGTTGGTCGCGGCGTAAAAATGCCCGCTCTGCTTGCGGCACTGCGAACAGTGGCAATAAATGACGCCGCGCAACGGCCCTCGCGTCTGGAAACGCACGGCTCCACACAGGCAAGATCCGCTGTGGTTGTTGCTCATCCCTACCTCCACCAGCCATCGTCCACGGCTTCGCCGCTGGCCGAGAGGATTTCAGTTTTGCCGCAGCCGGGCACCGGCAAATGCGACATGGGGTGGGCGTGTTCGGACCTGACCTCAGGATCTTTGCAAACCATTTCTGCAGCCTGCGGTAGAACGGACGCGTTACCTGGCGGCACATTAAGGAAACTTTAGCGCCGGCGCATCTATGGTCGTTGCCAAGCGAATGTCGCGATTGGGGACGTGTCTTTCGCAGGATGATCCGAAATACGGCTGGCACTCTCCGGTCGGCGGCATCTCGCACGGTCTGCGATGGTTCCCAGAGGCAGAGTGAACAGAACATGCAGCCGGCAGCCGTCCAGACCGACCGAAACAGCGACATTGCAACAGCCGTTGTGGCGACCATGCGTCAGCTCGGCGTGCTTGGCCTGCCGCGCAATTACGAAATCTTCTACGAAGCACTGAAAGGCACCAATCGCGAACTCGGCCTGGCCGTCGTCGCGCTCGGCAACCAGCCGACGCAGGACGATCTCGACCGCATCGGCCGCGCTTTCTTTGCCCAGCATCACGGTCCCGGCATTGTCGAGCAGGCGCGCGACGTGCTGGCCAGGGAACTCGAGGACATCGCCTTGCTGCTGCGCAGCGAACGTAGCCATATCGAGAAATACGGCAAGATCCTCGATGAGACATCGAGTGGCCTCGCCAACCGCAGCCTGCTTTCGCAGGATCTGCTGCAGAAGGTCGCCAGCGCCATGGCGGCGGCCACCAACTCGACCCTCGACCACGGCAAGCAGGTTGCAACCACGCTGAGCGACAAGACGGCGGAACTGGAGAGCGTCAAGTCGAAGCTTGAGGAGTACAAGCGGCTCGCCGACACCGACCCCTTGACCCATATCTGGAACCGCCGCGCCTTCGACAAGCAAATCACGGCGATTTACACCTCCAACAAGGGGATCCTGTTCAACGCCCTGATCCTTGCCGACATCGACCATTTCAAGGGTGTCAACGATCGCTACGGCCACCCGGTCGGCGACAAGATCATCCAGATCGTCGCTGAAATCTTCCAGACCAGCATCCGTGAAGACATGTTCGTTGCCCGCACCGGCGGGGAGGAATTCGCGCTGATCGTCGAGGGCGCCAGCGAGGATACCACTTACGAGATCGCCGAACGCATCCGCGTGCTGATCGAACAGACGCCGTTCACCAGCAGCCAGACCGGCGCCAATTACGGCACGGTGACCGTTTCCATGGGCATCTGCATGGCTTCCGAAGCGGAAAGCCCGGAGGATCTTTACACCAAGGCGGACCGGGCGCTCTACCGCTCCAAGGTTGGCGGGCGCAACCGCGTCACCCGGCACTCGACAATGGCCGGCCGCACGGGCAAGAACTGGCTGCTATACAAGAAAGACTGACACTTCGGCGTGCAGCCAATTCCCGGGCACAGGCAAATTTATCGGATCCCGCCTCTTTCCATATGAATTTTAGTGGACTATATTTTCCATGGAAAGAGAGAGGCCATGTCTGTTACACAACCCAATGCCGCCCCTGATCTCACCGCGACGGCGGCCGAAAACGCGGTTCTGACCAAGGCCACGCTGCGCGCCGCCGAACTCTTGGATATAACCGCCAGGGTGCTTGCGTCGATCATCGGCGTCTCGGAAGCCACGGTTTCACGCATGCGCAGGCAGGAATTCCTGCTGGAGCGCGGCACCAAGCCGTTCGAACTCGCGGTGCTGTTCGTGCGGCTGTTCCGTTCGCTCGATGCCATTGTCGGCGGTGACGAGACGATAGCCCGGGCATGGCTGAAGAACGCCAACACGGCTTTCGATGGCAGCCCGCTTGAAAAGATCCTCACCATTACCGGGCTTGTCGATGTCATTGCCTATCTGGACTCCCGACGCGCTCTCGTCTGAAGCCGTCCGGCTCGACGGCAAATACTGGCGCATGGTCGAGGCGCAGCACCGCGTCTCGACGCTGAAGATCGTCGACACGCTGGACGAACAGGCGCTGCTTGAGGATCTGATCGAGGAGACCAAGCCGCAGATCCCCATGGAATGCCGGCATCTCCACTATCTCCTGGCGACGCCCTTCCGCTACGGCTCGATCTATCCCTACGGCTCGCGCTTCCGCCGCGCTGGCCGCACCCTGGGTGTCTACTATGCCGCGGAGACGATCATGACGGCGGTCGCCGAAATGGCCTTCTACCGCTTGTTGTTCTTCGCCGATTCGCCCGACACGCCATGGCCGCACGACGCCGCCGAATACACCGCCTTCGCCGCCGCGATCCGCACCGACAAGGCTGTCGACCTCACGCGGCCGCCACTCGACCGCGATCAGGCTGAGTGGACGCATCCGACCGACTACGCCGCCAGCCAGGCGATTGCCGATGTCGCGCGTGAGGCTGGGCTGGAGGCGATCCGTTACCGTTCGGCGCGCGACCCGAAGGGCGTCAATGTGGCGCTGCTGACATGCCGCGGCTTTACCAAGGCCAAGCCGCTGGAGCCGCACACATGGCGCATCCGGCTAGGCTCCCTCGGCGTCCAGGGGATCTGCGAATTTCCGGAAAGGCGCATCGAGTTTTCCAGAACCGCCTTCGCCAATGATCCCCGGCTCAACGGATTGCGCTGGGAACGCGGGCGTTGATCAAACGAAAAAGCGCCGGATTTCTCTGGCGCTTATCATTTCAATTCTGAAAACGGGTTCAGCCGTTAGCCACCTGCTTGTGCTGCACCGGATGGCTCTTCTTCAAGAGATCCGACACCAGGAACGCCAGCTCGATCGCCTGGTCGGCGTTGAGGCGCGGGTCGCAATGGGTGTGATAGCGGTCCTGCAGCTCCTCGGCGGTGATGGCGCGGGCGCCGCCGGTGCATTCGGTGACGTTCTTGCCGGTCATCTCGACATGGATGCCGCCGGGGTGCGTGCCTTCGGCGCGATGCACCTCGAAGAAGGTCTGCACTTCCTTGAGGATGCGGTCGAACGGCCGCGTCTTGTAGCCGGCAGCCTCGATCGTATTGCCGTGCATCGGGTCGGACGACCACACGACGCTGCGACCTTCCTTCTGCACCGCGCGCACCAGCTTCGGCAGATGGTCGGCGACCTTGTCGGAGCCGAAGCGGGCGATCAGCGTCAGCCGGCCCGGCTCGTTCTCCGGATTGAGCAGGTCGATGAGCTCCAGCAGGCCGTCAGTCGTCAGCGACGGGCCGCATTTGAGGCCGAGCGGGTTCTTGATGCCGCGGCAATATTCGACATGCGCATGGTCGGGCTGTCGGGTGCGGTCGCCGATCCAGATCATGTGGCCCGACGTTGCGTACCAGTCGCCGGAGGTCGAATCGACGCGGGTCAGCGCCTCTTCATAGCCGAGCAGCAGCGCCTCGTGACTGGTGTAAAAGTCGGTCTCGCGCAGCGCGTAGTTGGTCTCCGAGGTGATGCCGACGGCCTTCATGAAGTCCATCGTCTCGGTGATGCGGTTGGCGAGCATGCCATACTTCTCGCCTTGCGGGCTGTCGGAGACGAAGCCCAGCATCCAGCGATGCACATTCTCCAGGCTGGCGTAGCCGCCTTGGGCGAAGGCACGCAGCAGGTTAAGCGTCGCCGCCGACTGGCGGTAGGCCATTTCCTGGCGGGCCGGGTCGGGAATACGCGACTTGGGGTCGAACTCGATGCCGTTGATGATGTCGCCACGGTAGCTTGGCAGCGTCACCTCGCCCTTGGTCTCATTGTCGGACGAGCGCGGCTTGGCGAACTGGCCGGCGACACGGCCGACCTTCACCACCGGCTGCGCGCCGGCAAAGGTCAGCACCACCGACATCTGCAGGAAGACGCGGAAGAAGTCGCGGATGTTGTCGGCGCCATGTTCGGCGAAACTCTCGGCGCAATCGCCGCCCTGCAGAAGGAATGCGTCGCCGGCAGCGACAGCCGCAAGCTGCTTCTTCAGCTTGCGCGCCTCACCGGCAAAAACCAGCGGCGGAAAGGTGGCGAGCTGGGCTTCCGTGTTCTTCAGCGCGGCGAGGTCCGGATAGGCAGGAACCTGCTTGATCGGCTTTGCTCTCCAAGAATTCGGCGACCATTTCGTCATCGCTGCACCCAAACGCTCTTTCCAGCAGGCTTTTGCCCGCCATTCCCGCCCCATATGGGGATGGCGGCTCCATACACGAAGCCGATTTTCTATTCTAGACCGGAATTCAAGCGCTGGCGAATGATGGGGAGCTCCATGCCGCGACCCACTTTGGCTTCTTATCTTCGCGACGGCTGTGCAATATCCCTTGGTGCCAGAATCGATCCTCACCGATGTAGTCGCGCCGGTCATCGTCCGCTGCGCAACAATTCTCCATGGAGTCCCTATGTCCGTGTCCGCCTACCTTGACCGCGTGCGCCGCGAGCAAGGCCTGTTTACGATCGAAGAGGTTGTTGGCCTGTCCGAGCGCGGCAACGTGATCTACGACCCCTACTCCACGCTGATTTCCGCAGGCGCCGTCATCGGGCGAGGCAACGTCTTCTTCCCCGGCGTCTACCTGTTCTGCACCGACGGTGGCGCGCTGGAGATCGGCGACGCCAACATTTTCCACGCCAACACACTGTTCGAAGCATCCGCCGGCGCAATCCGCGTCGGCTCACGCAACCAGTTTGGCGAAGGCGGTTTTACTGCAAAGGCCAACAGGCCGGGAGCCTCGATCGTGATCGGCGATCAAGGCCGCTATCTCAACGGCGCGGCGGTGTTCGGTGAGACGGTGCTCGGTTCGGGCAGCCAGCTTCTCGGCGCGATCACCGTCGACAGTTGCCGGCTGGAACCGGGCGGCAGTTTTCGTGAGTCCGACCCCGACCGCCGGGCCGGATTGCTGAAAGGCGCCGGCGCCGCGCGCGGCTTCACCGTGCCTGCCGGGCACGTCATCGTCGGCGCCGGCACGTTCTCGGCATCCGACCTGCAGTTGCAGTCGAATTTCCATCCGAAAGTCTAGGTGGCCACCAGCCGCGCCAACTGCGTCATGACGACAGCCGAGCCCGCCAGGCGCTTTTCCGCCGTCGGCCAGTCGCGGATGAAGACCACGCTGTGGTCGGCCCTGATCTTGGCCAGCGAGCCCTGTTCGCCGATGTACTTGACCAGCCCGACCGGGTTCGAAAACTCGCGCTTGCGGAAGTGGATGACGACGCCCTTGGGGCCGGCATCGAGCTTTTCGACATTGGCCCTCCGGCAGAGTGCCTTGATGAAGACGATCTTGAGCAGATGCTTCACTTCCTCCGGCAGCGGGCCGAAGCGGTCGATCAGCTCGGCGCCGAAAGCATCGATCTCCTCGGTGCTTTCGAGATCGCCAAGGCGGCGGTAGAGCGCCAGCCTGAGCTGCAGGTCCGGCACATAGCTTTCCGGGATCATGACCGCCGTGCCCACCGCGATCTGCGGCGACCAGCCGCCATCCTGCACCTCACCGGAATCCTTCACCTCGGCCACCGCCTCCTCCAGCATCTGCTGGTAGAGCTCAAAGCCGACCTCCTTGATGTGTCCGGATTGTTCTTCGCCGAGTAGATTGCCGGCGCCCCTGATGTCGAGGTCGTGGCTGGCGAGCTGGAAGCCGGCGCCAAGCGTGTCCAGCGATTGCAGCACCTTCAGCCGGCGCTCGGCGGTGTCGGTGAGCTTGCGATTGGCCGGCAGCGTGAACAACGCATATGCCCGCACCTTGGAACGGCCGACGCGGCCGCGCAGCTGGTAGAGCTGCGACAGGCCGAACATATCGGCGCGATGGATGATCAGCGTGTTGGCGGTCGGAATGTCGAGCCCGGATTCGACGATGGTGGTCGACAACAGCACGTCGTACTGGCCGTCATAGAAGGCGTTCATGATGTCGTCGAGTTCGCCCGGCGGCATCTGGCCATGGGCCACCGCCACCTTCAGCTCGGGGACGGATTCGCGCAGGAAATCATGGATTTCGGCGAGATCGCTGATGCGCGGAACGACATAGAAGGAATGGCCGCCGCGGTAGCGTTCGCGCAGCAGCGTCTCGCGGATGACCAGCGGGTCGAAAGGCGAGATGAAGGTGCGCACCGCCATGCGGTCGACCGGCGGCGTGGCGATCAGCGACAGTTCGCGCACGCCGGTCAAGGCAAGCTGCAGCGTGCGCGGGATCGGCGTCGCCGACAGCGTCAGCACGTGGACGTCGGTCTTGAGGTCCTTCAGCCGTTCCTTGTGCTTGACGCCAAAATGCTGCTCCTCGTCGATGATCAGCAGGCCGAGATTCTTGAACGAGATCGCCGACCCGAGCAGTGCATGGGTGCCGATGACGATGTCGACCTGCCCCTCGGCGATGGCTTTCTTGGTTTCCGCCAGTTCCTTGGCGCCGACCAGCCGCGAGGCCTGGCCGACGCGGATCGGCAGGCCGGAGAAGCGCTGCGAAAAAGTCTTGAAATGCTGGCGCGACAACAGCGTCGTCGGCACCACGACCGCGACCTGGAACCCTTCCATCGCCGCGATGAAGGCGGCGCGCAACGCCACTTCGGTCTTGCCGAAGCCGACATCGCCGCAGATCAGCCGGTCCATCGGCTTGCCGGCGCCGAGATCGTCCACGACGGCATCGATCGCGCCCTGCTGGTCGTCGGTCTCCTCATAGGGAAAGCGCGCCGAGAATTCGCCGTAAAGCCCTTCCGCCGGCACCATGGGCGGCGCGGTACGCATCTGGCGCTCGGCGGCAATGCGGATCAACTGTCCGGCCATGTCGAGCAGGCGCTTCTTCAGCCGCGCCTTGCGCGACTGCCAGGCGCCGCCGCCGAGCTTGTCCAGCGTCGCCTCGGCTGTGTCAGAGCCGTAGCGCGACAGAAGCTCGATGTTTTCCACCGGCAGGAACAGCCGGTCGTCGCCGGCATAGTGGATTTCCAGGCAGTCATGCGGCGCGCCGACCGCCTCGATGGTGCGCAGGCCGATGAAGCGGCCAATGCCGTGATCGGCGTGGACGACGATGTCGCCGGCCGACAGCGACGAGGCCTCGGCGATGAAATCCGACGCGCGCTTCTTGCGCTTCGAGCGGCGGATCAGCCGGTCGCCCAGAATGTCCTGCTCGGCGACGACGACCAGCTGTTCGGTCTCGAAGCCGGATTCCAGCGGCAGCACGGCGAGTACCGCCTGCCCCGGCTCGAGCTTTTCCGCCTCGGCCAGCGTCGCCACCGGCACGAGATTGCCGAGATGGTGCTCGGCCAGGATCTGGCCCAACCGGTCGAGCGAGCCTTCGGTCCAGCCGGCGACGATGACCCGGCGGCGCGCCGCGCGCTCGTCAGCGATGTGTTTTACGACGACATCGAAGACGTTGATGTTTGGGTCAGCCCGTTCCTCGGCAAAGCTGCGGCCATGGCGCGAGCCGCCATGGAAGACCTTCTTGGCCCCGACATCGGGCGCGTCGAAGGCGGTGAAGTCGATGGCTTCGCGCGGTCCGAGCGACGCCACGAGGTTTTCCGGTGAGAGATAGAGCAGGTCCGGCGCCACCGGCTTGTAGGGCACGGCGTCCTTCAACGCGGCGTCGGCCTGTTTGCGGCGCGCTTCGTAGTGGTCGAGGATTAGCGTGTGACGCTCAGCCAGCGCTTCGTGCGCCAGATGGTCGAAGATGACAGGCGCATCCGGCAGATAATCAAACACTGTCTCCAGCCGCTCGTAGAACAGCGGCAGCCAGTGCTCCATGCCGGCAAAGCGCCGCCCTTCGCTCACCGCCGCATAAAGGCCGTCGTCGCGCTGCGGCGCGCCAAAGGCTTCGATATAGGAGCGGCGGAAGCGGCTGATGGTTTCGGGGGTCAGCGCCACTTCACTCATCGCCTGCAGCGCCATCGACTTGCGCTGGCCGGTGGTGCGCTGCGTGGCGGCGTCGAAGACGCGGATCGATTCCAGCGTGTCGCCGAAGAAATCGAGCCGCAGTGCTTCCGTCCAGCCGGGTGCGTAGAGGTCGAGGATGCCGCCGCGCACGGCGAATTCGCCGATACCGCGCACCGTCGGCACTCGCTCGAAGCCGGAAATCTCCAGCCGGGACACCAGCGCGTTCATGTCGATTTGGTTGCCGGGCTTTGCGTGGAAAGTCTGCGCTTCGACCAGATCGGCCGGCGGAATGCGCTGCAGCAGCGCATTGGCAGTGGTCAGGATGACCGCGCGATGCGGCTTTTTTGCCAGCGCGATCATTGCCGTCAGGGCGTCGAGCCGCTTGGCGGCGGCATCGGAGCCTGGCGAAACGCGGTCATAGGGCAGGCAATCCCAGGCCGGCAACTCCAGCACCGGCAGGCCGGGGGCGGCAAAGGTCAGCGCCTCGATGATCGACGGCAGGCGCTGGCCGTCGCGCGCCACGAACAGCACCGGTTTGTCAGGCGCAATCTCATGGATCGCCTGCACCAGCGCAAAGGCTTCGTAGCCATCGGCAACGCCGTCGACGATGAACTGGCCGGCACGGCCTTTCGGCAGACCGATTTTGGGAATGAGGCTCATGGTTGCACGTTTAAAATGTCATGGTCCGGCGCGATGCCAGGATCTTTTGCAGGACGGCACAGTCGATATTCCTGGGAACCGGGCGTTCGCCGGTGACCATGGGCAGGAATTCGGTGTCGGGGATGTCGAGGAGCCTTTCATATTGGTCGATTTCATCGCCGGTCAAGGCGCCGATCTCGTTGTCGGCAAACGTACCGAGGATAAGGTCCATCTCGCGCATCCCGCGATGCCAGGAGCGGAACAACAGCTTGCGGCGCCTGATATCCAGCCCCTCGCTTGATCGTTTCGTCCCGGTCATCGTGCCGCATCCTTGCTTGGTGCGGCGCATATAGCGTGGATAGAGGGCGGTGTCAGCCTTGCAACGCACGGGTGGGCGGCTAAACATCCCTGGTGTGAAGAACACTCCTGACAACGCTGGTGCCGGACACCGCCCGCACTTCACCCTCCCCCTTGTGGGGAGGGTCGGCGAGCACGCTTCGCAAAGCGAAGCGAGTGAGACGGGGTGGGGGTGCGGCGCTGACCTACCGACTTCCTCGAAAGTTAGCCGCGCACCTACCCCCATCCCGCTCCGCTTCGAGGATCGACCCTCCCCACAGGGGGGAGAGTGAAGCCATGCGCCCCTCCCTCCTCGACCCTCTCTTCGTCCCGATCACTTCGCTTGCCGGCGTCGGCCCCAAGGTTGGCGCTCTGATCGAGAAGGTGGTGGCGGCCGATCTCGGCGAACGGCCGGCGCGCGCCGGCGACCTGTTGTTCGTTCTGCCGCACACCGTCATAGACCGCCGCAATCGTCCCGGCATCGCGCTTGCGCCGGCCGGCGCCATCGTCACGCTCGACGTGCGCATCGACCGCCACCAGCCGCCGCCGCGCGGCAACCGGTCGGTGCCTTACCGCGTCTATGCCCATGACGACACCGGCGAGATCGGCCTGATCTTCTTCCACGCCCATGCCGCCTATCTCGAAAAGGCGATGCCGGTGGGCGAGCATGTCGTCGTCTCCGGCCGCATGGAGTGGTTCAACGGCCGCCCGACCATGGTCCATCCCGACCATATCGCCCTGGTGAGCGAGGCGGAAACACTGCCGCTGGTCGAACCGGTCTATCCGCTGACCGCCGGCCTGTCGGGCAAGGTGCTGCGCCGCGCCATCGGCCAGGCGCTCGGCCGGCTGCCGGAATTGTCGGAATGGCAGGACGGCGCCTTCATGCGCAAGCAGACTTTCCCCGCCTTCGCCGACGCGCTCGCCCGCATCCACTATCCCGCGGACCCGATCGATGTCGCCATCGAGGGGGTGGCATGGCGCCGCCTTGCCTATGACGAGCTTCTCGCCGGCCAGGTCTCGCTGGCATTGGTGCGGGCAAAAGTGCGCCGCCTGTCGGGCCGGCCGCTCATCGGCGACGGTCGCATCGTTGAGAAACTGCGCGCAGCCCTGCCCTATTCATTGACCGGCAGCCAGGAATTCGCGCTTGCCGAAATCAATGCCGATCTGGCCGACCCCGAGCGCATGCTGCGCCTGCTGCAAGGCGATGTCGGCTCCGGCAAGACGGTGGTGGCGCTGCTGGCCATGGGGCGCGCAGTCGAGGCCGGTGGCCAGGCGGCATTGATGGCGCCGACCGAGATCCTGGCGCGCCAGCATCTGGCGACGATCACGCCTTTGGCCGAACAGGCCGGCCTGCGCGTCGCTATCCTGACCGGCCGCGAAAAGGGCCGCGAACGCACTGAAACGCTATCAGGTCTCGCCAGCGGCGAGATCGACATCGTCGTCGGCACCCATGCGCTGTTCCAGGAAACGGTGACCTATCACGACCTCGTCTTTGCCGTGGTCGACGAGCAACACCGCTTCGGCGTCCACCAGCGGCTTGCCATCACCGCCAAGGGCGACGCCCCCGACATGCTGGTGATGACGGCGACGCCGATCCCGCGCACTCTGGTGCTGACCGCCTTCGGCGACATGGACGTCTCCAAGCTGACGGAAAAACCGATCGGCCGCCAGCCGATCCGCACCGTCACGCTGCCACTGGAACGGCTGGACGAGTTGGTCGGTCGCATGCTGGACGCGGTTGCCGACGGCCAGAAGATCTACTGGATCTGCCCGCTGGTCGAGGAATCCGAAGAGATCAAGCTGATGTCGGCCGAGGACCGTTTTGCTTCGCTGCAGCCCTTGTTCGGCGATCGCATCGGCCTCGTCCACGGCCGCATGAAGGGTGCCGAAAAGGACGAGGCGATGCGCGCCTTCAAGGCCGGCGAAACCCGCATCCTGATCGCCACCACCGTTATCGAGGTCGGCGTCGACGTGCCGGACGCCACGATCATGGTCATCGAGCATGCCGAGCGTTTTGGCCTGGCGCAACTGCACCAGCTGCGCGGCCGCGTCGGGCGCGGCGACAAGCCTTCTTCCTGCGTGCTGCTTTACAAGGACCCGCTCGGCGAGACGGCAAAGCGCCGGCTGTCGGTGATGCGCGAGACCGAGGACGGTTTCCTGATCGCCGAAGAGGATCTGAAGCTGCGCGGCGAAGGCGAATTGCTCGGCACCCGCCAGTCCGGCACGCCGGGCTTCCAGGTGGCGCGCATCGAGGTGCACGCCGACTTGCTCGAAGCAGCCCGCGACGATGCAAGGCTGATCCTGTCGCGCGACCCGGAACTACAGTCTGAGCGCGGCGAGGCGCTGCGCCTGCTGCTCTATTTGTTCGGCCGCGACGAGGCCGTACGGCTCTTGCGCGCCGGCTGAGCGCCCTCGGCGATCAGCCCGCCAAGCGGCGGGTTGGCGAGATCTCCGTCGATCGGCTGGCCGTTCATCGTCACCATTTTCGGCTTGACTTCGGGCGCCACCAGCCCGGCCGAGACGATCAGCCTGGCGCCGTCCTCGATCGTCATGTCGAGCAGCACGATGTCGGATTTCGGCACGTACATCAGGAAACCGGTGGTAGGGTTCGGCGTGCACGGCATGAACACGGCGATCATCGGGTCGCCTGCATGGTCGAGCTTCTGGTTGATCTCGGTTTCCTTCTCGCTGGCGACGAAGACCAGCGACCAGACGCCTTTTCGCGGATATTCGACCAGCCCGACCTGGCGGAACATATCGCCCTTGTTCGACAGCACCGTCTGGAAAATCTGCTTCAGCGAACCGTAGATGCCGCGCACCAGCGGCATACGGCCAAGCAGCCGTTCGCCGAAATTGACGATGGCGCGACCGACGATGTTGGCGGTCATGAAGCCGATCAGCGTGATCAGCACGAGCGCCACGATCAGGCCGAAGCCGGGCACCGGAAACGGCAAATAGGTGTCGGGGCTGTAGCGCGCCGGAATGTACGGCTTCACCCAGGAATCGACCCAGCCGACGAACGACCAGGCGATATAGGCGGTGATCGCCAGCGGCGCGCAGACGATAAAGCCTGTGAGGAAATAGTTCCTCAGCCGGGTCATGCCGGAAGTTCTGGGAGCATCGGACATGGTTCACCGGGGATGCGGGTTGCAGCGCCACACTAGTGAAGCGGACGGCGCTTTGGAACTGCGAAGTTTTTTAGACCCCCGATGAGCGCCGACTACTCCACGGTCACCGATTTCGCCAGATTGCGCGGCTGGTCGACGTCCGTCCCCATGAACACGGCGGCGTAGTAGGCCAGCATCTGGATCGGCAGCGCATAGATGATCGGCGAGATGATTTCCGGCACGTCAGGCAGGATGATCGTCTCCATCGTCTTCAAGCTCACCTGAGCCGCGCCCTTGGCGTCGGTGATCAGGATGATCTTGCCGCCGCGCGCCGCCACCTCCTGCATGTTCGACACAGTCTTTTCGAAGATGCGGTCATGCGGCGCGATGACGATGACCGGCATGTTTTCGTCGATCAGTGCGATCGGGCCATGCTTCAGTTCGCCCGCGGCATAACCCTCGGCATGGATGTAGGAGATTTCCTTGAGTTTCAGCGCGCCTTCCATGGCGAGCGGGAAATTGGTGTCGCGGCCGAGATAGAGCACGTCCTTGTAGCGCGAGATTTCGCGCGCGATGCGCTCGATCTGCTCCTCGAGCTTGAGCACCTGGTTGGCGTAGCGAGGCGCCTCCGAAAGAGCGCGCACCAGCGTCTTTTCCTCGTCCTTCGAGATCGTGCCGCGGGCCACACCCGCACGCACCGCCAGCGAGGCCAGCACCGAAAGCTGGCAGGTGAAAGCCTTGGTCGAGGCGACGCCGATCTCCGGCCCGGCCAACGTCGGCAGCACGACGTCGGATTCGCGCGCCATGGTCGATTCGCGCACATTGACGATGGCGCCGATCTTCATGCCCGCCTTGCGGCAATAGCGCAGCGAGGCCAGCGTGTCGGCGGTTTCGCCGGACTGCGAGATGAAGAAGGCAGCATCATCAGCCGATAACGGCATTTCGCGATAGCGGAATTCCGAGGCGACATCGATGTCGACCGGCAGCCGCGCATAGCGCTCGAACCAGTATTTGCTGATCAACCCCGCGAGATAGGCGGTGCCGCAGGCCGAGATCGCCAGCCGGCCGATCTTAGCGAAGTCGAACGGCAGTTCCAGCGGCTTCGACACGCCAGAGACGAAATCGACATAGTGCGCCAGCGTATGCGAGATCACTTCGGGCTGTTCATGGATTTCCTTTTCCATGAAATGGCGGCGGTTGCCCTTGTCGACCATGAAGCTGGTCGACAGTGATTGCTGGCGCTTGCGGGCAACCTCTTTGCCGTCGATGTCGAAGATGGTGACGCCATCGCGGCGCACCACCGCCCAGTCGCCGTCTTCGAGATAGGTGATGGAATTGGTGAACGGCGCCAGCGCGATGGCGTCGGAGCCCAGAAACATCTCGCCATCGCCATGGCCGACGGCCAGCGGCGGGCCATTGCGGGCGCCGACGATGAGATCCTCGTCGCCGGTGAACATGATGGCCAGAGCAAAGGCGCCTTCCAGCCGCTTCAGCGCCTGGTGCGCCGCCTCGATCGGCTTCAGCCCTTTGGCAAGCTGCCGCGCCACCAGATGCGCTACGACCTCGGTATCGGTCTGCGACGAGAAGGAATAGCCGTCGCGGATCAGCTCATCGCGCAACTCGGCGAAATTCTCGATGATGCCGTTGTGAACGATGGCGACGCCGTCGGAGAAATGCGGATGGGCGTTGGTCTCGTTGGGCACGCCATGTGTGGCCCAGCGCGTGTGGCCGATGCCGATCGTGCCATCGAGCGGCTCGTCCTTCAGCCGGCGTTCGAGGTTGATCAGCTTGCCTTCGGCGCGGCGGCGGCCAAGCCGGCCATGCTCGATCGTGGCGACACCGGCCGAGTCATAGCCGCGATATTCCAGCCGCTTCAAAGCATCGACGATGAGCGGCGCGACTTGGCTCTGGCCGACAATTCCGACGATACCGCACATGCGCCTGCCCCCGATTCACCTGGAAAACCAGTCCCGATGGAAAACCAGCGCTATCTAGGGATTGCCGGCCCGCCGCGAAAGTCACTTTGCGTTTCGTCTGCTGTAACGGAACGCTTCTCAACCCGATGCACCATGACACACCGCTCTTGCAATCCGGTTACCGCAATTCCTCGGTTGTTCAATTGCTTCGGCGGTTAATGGCCGGTGCCGGCCTTTTTCTTCGCCGCTGCGGCAGACGCGAAGCGCTCGCGCAATTCCTTGCCCTTGCCGGGAATGGTCTTCTGGCGGGCGCGGCCGAAGGCCAGCGCATCGTCCGGCACGCTTTCGGTTATGACGCTACCCGAGGCGATGTAGCCGCCCTTGCCGATCGTAACCGGCGCCACCAGCGACGAGTTCGAACCGATGAAGGCGCCCTCGCCGATGTCGGTGAAAAACTTCGAGTAGCCGTCATAGTTGCAGGTAATGGTGCCGGCGCCGATATTGGCCCCCGCGCCCACACGGGCATCGCCGATATAAGTCAGATGATTGACCTTGGCGCCCTCCTCGATGACCGCCTGCTTGACCTCGCAGAAATTGCCGACCTTGGCTTTCTCGCGGAGATCGGCGCCTGGCCTGAGCCGTGCGAACGGACCGACGTCGCAATTGGCAGCGACGGTCGCGCCTTCGATGTGGCTGAAGGCGTGGATCTTGGCGCCGCCGGCGATTTTCACGCCCGGGCCGAACCAGACATTGGGCTCGACGATGGTGTCGGCGCCGATTTCGGTATCGTGCGAGAAATACACGGTGTCCGGCGCAATCAGCGTTACGCCCGACAGCATCGCCTCGTCCCGACGACGCTGTTGCCAGATGCCTTCCGCCTGCGCCAGCTCGGCCCTGTTGTTGATGCCGAGCGCGCTCTCGAAGCTCGTTTCGGTGGCGACGACATCGAGCCCTTTCGCACTGGCGATCTCGACGATGTCGGTGAGATAGTACTCGCCCTTGGCGTTCTTGTTGCCGACCTTGTCGAGCAGTTCGAGCGCATGAGCGCCGGCCACCGCCATCATGCCGGCATTGCAGAAGCCGATCTTCTTTTCCTCGGCGGAGCAGTCCTTCTCCTCGCGGATGGCGGTGAGCTTGCCACCTTTTTCGATCAGCCGGCCATAGCCGGCCGGGCTGGGCGGACGGAAACCGATCACCACGACGGCCGCGCCATCGGCAAGCTTTTGCCGCGCGGTCACCAGGGCTTCAGCATCGATCAGCGGCGTGTCGCCGAACATCACGAGAATGTCGTCATAACCCGTTGATATTGCACCGCGTGCGGCCAGCACCGCATGCGCGGTGCCGAGCCGCTTCTCCTGCACGAACGTCTCGGCCTTGGGCGCGAACTTCGCCGCTGCCTTGCGCATATCCTCGGCGCCATGGCCGATCACCAGCGCCTGGCTGCGGGCGCCGGCGGCCTCTGCCGCCCTCACCACATGGGCGACCATCGGCAGTCCGGCGATCTGGTGCAGCACCTTCGGCGTCGCGCTCTTCATGCGCGTGCCTTCACCGGCGGCGAGGATGACGGACAGGCAGGATCTCTGGCTCATGGAAGGACAACCATCTGAAAAGGGATCAGGAATCCGAGAGTGGTAGCATCTGGCGCATGCTGCACCAATGCGGTTAAATTCCGGTGAGGTGATGAGGCAGTTCACTCTCGATCAGCGGATCGCTACCCCAGCCGGCCCAGCACCGGAAAATTCTCGAGCAGCCAGTAGGACACCGTCTGCACGCCGCCGGTGAGGAAGAACACGCCGGCGACGACCAGCAGCGCGCCGATGACTTTTTCGACGCGGCCGAGATGGACGCGGAACCTGCCGAGGAAGCGCATGAAGGCGCCGGAGAACAGGGCAGCAATCAGGAACGGAATGCCGAGGCCAAGCGAATAGGCGGCAAGCAGAAGAGCGCCTTCGCCCACCGTCTCGCGGCCGCCGGCCAAGGTCAGGATCGGCCCTAGCACCGGGCCGATGCACGGCGTCCAGCCAAAGGCGAAGGCCAGCCCCATGACATAGGCGGCGACCATGCTGGCAGGCTTGCCCTGCGATTGAAAGCGCGCCTCGCGCGACAAAAGCGGGATGCGCAAGATGCCGAGGAAATTCAGCCCCATCAGGATGATCAGCACGCCGGCAGCCATCGCCAGCGGTTCCTGCCAGACGCGCAGCCAGTGGCCGATGGTCGAGGCGCCGGCGCCGAGCGCCACGAATACGGTGGAGAAACCGAGTACGAAGGCGAGCGAGGAATAGATGAGCGCGCCGCGGGCGCCGGCCTTGGCCGTGACGCCGGCATCGCCACCCCGAAAGTCGTCAACCGACACACCGGCCATGTAGCAGAGATAGGGCGGCACCAGCGGCAGCACGCAAGGCGACAGGAACGAGATCGCCCCCGCCCCGACCGCGCTGACATAGCCGATGTCCAATGGCATTCCAGAACTCCAGATTCCCTAGCGCCGATATAGCGGTGCAAAACCGTGTTCGCCAATCACCATCGTGTGGCATTTGGCTACAGATACGGTTCGGCGGACGGATTGTTACCGGCCAATCCCAAGTTGACCAAGCGGGGGAAGAAATGCCCCTCGCCGAGCGTTCACACAGCGAAGCCGCGATTTCTGCGCGCTTCGTCGGATCACCAGGGAGATTTCCATGAAAAGCATCACTGTCGGCCTGGCCGCCCTTCTGCTCAGCACCGCCGCATCCTTCGCCGCCGAAGCGTGGAAGGAAGCCGAAGTCGGTGGCACCAAGATCTACACCGATGCCAATGGCATGACGCTCTATACCTATGACAAGGACGAGAAGGGCAAGACCAACTGCTATGACAAATGCGCCACCAACTGGCCGCCGCTGAAGGCCGAGGATGGCGCCAAGGCGGACGACGAATGGACCATCGTCGAACGCACCGACGGCACCAAGATGTGGGCCTATGACGGCAAGCCGGTCTACACCTTCATCAAGGACAAGAAGGCCGGTGACATCACCGGCGACGGCGTCGGCGAAGTCTGGCACATCGTCAAGGCCGACTGATCGTCCGAACCTCTATCCCGCACCCCATCGGCGGGACTCGGCTGGCCGCCGGCTCCAAGCGACCCGGCGACCAGTTCGGCATTTACGGGCAGCACGAACTGGTCGCGGCGCCTTTCCCGGTGGCTCGAAACACGAACCCTCCCAGACAAAAATTTTGTGATCTTCTCCATACACTCTAAGAGTGTATTGCGGCACACGCCTCCGCATTTTGGCCGCTTGCCCTTGACCGATCGCAAAAGCGCGGCCATGTGAGCGACCAATTGAATGCGTCACGCAGCGGAATTCTTCTGCCGCCCCACAGCTGATATGAGACCTCATGGACGTCGTCGTCGTCGAATCGCCGGCCAAGGCAAAGACAATCAACAAGTATCTCGGCAAGAACTTCAAGGTTCTGGCCTCGTTCGGCCATGTCCGCGATCTGCCGGCCAAGGATGGTTCGGTGCGTCCCGACGAGGATTTCGCCATGTCCTGGGCGGTCGACACCGCGTCCGGAAAGCGTCTCACCGACATAGCCAACGCGGTCAAGGATGCCGATGGCCTGATCCTCGCCACCGATCCGGATCGCGAGGGCGAAGCCATTTCCTGGCACGTGCTGGAGGTGCTCAAGCAGAAGCGCGTGTTGAAGGACAAGCCGGTCAGCCGCGTCGTCTTCAATGCCATCACCAAGTCGTCGGTGCTGGAAGCGATGGCCAATCCGCGCCAGATCGATGCGCCATTGGTCGATGCCTATCTGGCTCGCCGCGCACTCGATTATCTCGTCGGCTTCACGCTGTCGCCGGTGCTGTGGCGCAAATTGCCGGGCGCCCGTTCCGCCGGCCGCGTCCAGTCGGTGGCGCTGCGCCTGGTCTGCGACCGCGAATCCGAAATCGAACGTTTCGTCCGCGAGGAATACTGGCAGATCGCTGCCCTCCTCGGCACGCCACGTAACGACAGCTTCGAGGCGCGGCTGACCGCGTTCGAGCGCAAGAAGCTGCAGAAGCTCGACATCGCCAGCAAGGCGCAGGCCGACGATATCAAGGGCATGCTCGAAGGCGCGACCTTCAAGGCTCTGTCGGTGGAAGCCAAGCCGACGCGGCGCAATCCTGGCCCGCCCTTCACCACTTCGACGCTGCAGCAGGCGGCATCGTCGGGCCTCGGCTTTTCGGCGACGCGCACCATGCAAGTGGCGCAGCGCCTCTATGAAGGCATGGAGATCGGCGGCGAGACCACCGGCCTGATCACCTATATGCGAACCGACGGCGTGCAGATGGCGCCGGAGGCGATCGACGCCGCCCGCGACACCATCGCCAAGGAATTCGGCCCAAGATACCTCCCGGAAAAGCCGCGCCAGTACACAGCCAAGGCCAAGAATGCCCAGGAAGCGCACGAGGCGGTCCGCCCGACCGATTTCATGCGCACGCCGGCTTCGGTCAGGCAGTATCTCGATTCCGACCAGCTGCGGCTTTACGAGCTGATCTGGAAGCGCGCCATCGCCAGCCAGATGCAGTCGGCCGAGATCGAGCGCACCACGGTCGAAATCGAGGCGGTCAATGGCGCCCGCACGGCGGAGCTTCGCGCCGTCGGTTCGGTCGTTCGCTTCGACGGCTTCATCGCCGCCTACACCGACCAGAAGGACGAGGACGCCGAAGACGAGGAAAACCGTCGCCTGCCCGAGATCCGTGCCGGCGAGCAGCTGGCCCGTCAGGCGATCAATGCCACCCAGCACACCACCGAGCCGCCGCCGCGCTATTCCGAGGCGTCGCTGATCAAGAAGCTGGAAGAGCTCGGCATCGGCCGTCCGTCGACCTACACCGCGATCCTGAAGACGTTGGAAGACCGTGACTACGTCAGCATCGACAAGCGCCGGCTGGTGCCGCAGGCCAAGGGCCGGCTGCTGTCGGCTTTCCTCGAAAGCTTCTTCGAGCGTTATGTCGAATATGACTTCACGGCCTCACTCGAGGAAAAGCTTGACGAGATTTCCGACGGCAAGCTCGCCTGGAAGGACGTGCTGCGCGACTTCTGGAAAGACTTTTCCGGCGCGGTCGCCGACATCAAGGAACTGCGCGTCACCGACGTGCTCGATGCGCTGAACGAGGAACTGGCGCCGCTGGTGTTCCCCGCGCGGGAGGATGGCTCGAATCCCCGCATCTGCCCGAAATGCGGCTCCGGCAATCTGTCGCTGAAACTCGGCAAGTTCGGCGCCTTCGTCGGCTGCTCCAACTATCCGGAATGTTCCTTTACCCGCCAGCTCGGCGACGCCGCCAACCCGAATGGCGAGAATGGCGGCGGCGAGGACGGCACCAAGGTGCTCGGCAAGGACCCCTACACGGCAGAGGAAATCACGCTGCGCTCAGGCCGCTTCGGTCCTTATATCCAGCGCGGCGACGGCAAGGAAGCCAAGCGCTCCAGCCTGCCCAAGGGCTGGACGCCTGATTCCATCGACCATGAGAAGGCCCTGGCGCTGCTGTCGCTGCCGCGCGACATCGGCAAGCATCCCGAGTCCGGCAAGATGATCTCCGCCGGGCTTGGCCGCTATGGTCCGTTCGTTTTGCACGATGGCACCTACGCCAATGTCGACAGCATCGAGGATGTGTTCTCGATCGGCCTCAACCACGCTGTCACTGTGATCGCCGAGAAGCAGCTGAAGGGCAAGGGCGGCCGCAATGGCGGCACTGCTGCCGCGCTGAAGGAACTCGGCGACCATCCCGATGGCGGCGGCAAGATCGTCGTGCGCGATGGCAAATACGGGCCCTATGTCAACTACGGCAAGGTCAACGCGACACTGCCCAAGGGCAAGGATCCGCAGTCGGTGACCGTCGAGGACGCGGTGGCGCTGATTGCCGAGAAGGAAGCCAAAGGCGGCGGCAAGAAGCCGTTCCGCAAGGCGGCAGCCGCCAGGGCCCCCACAGCCAAGAAAACCACTGCCAAAACAACCACTGGCAAGAAAACCACAGCCAAGAAGTCGGCGACCAAGAAGCCGGCGGCGAAGAAAAAGGGATAGCAGCGTGGCGCGCAGGATCACCGGTAGAAGCCACGGCGATCCGCGCACCGCCGACACGAGGGCCAAGGTCAAGGACGACTACAGGCCTTCGCGTGACGAAATCCTGCGCTACATCGCCGAGAACCCCGACCGCGCGGGAAAACGCGACATCGCCAAGGCGTTCGCGCTGCGCGGTGACGACCGCATCTGGCTGAAGGACATCCTGCGCGACCTGCAGGACGAAGGCATCCTGACCAAGGAGCGCAAGCGGTTGGCCCGCGTCGGCGCTCTGCCGCACGTCGCCGTACTCGACATTTTTGGCCGCGACGGCGACGGCATCCTGCTGGCGCATCCGGCGGAGGCCGTCGGCACCGGCGAACCGCCGGTCATCTCGATCCGCGTCTCCCGCGGCGGCAATGGCCCGCAGCCGGGCATCGGCGACCGTGTGCTGGCCAAGACCTTCCCGACCGACGATGCGACCGGGCCTGCCTATACCGGCCGCGTGATGAAGATTTTCGAGAAGCGCACCGATGCCGTGCTGGGCGTCTTCCGTATCCTGAGGGACGGCACCTTCCGAATCGAGCCGGTCGAACGTCGCCAGCCCGAACTGATCGTCGACAAGGAATTCCAGAACGGCGCCAGGAACGGCGATTTGGTCGAGGTCGAGCCGGCGCGGGCCTCGCGCTACGGGCTTCCGCGTGCAAAGGTGCTGGCGGTGCTGGGCTCGCTGACCAGCGAAAAGGCGGTCTCGATGATCGCCATCCACGCGCACGACATTCCGCATATCTTCCCGGCCGACGTCATCGCCGAATCCGAGGCGGTAAAACCGGCGGCGATGGATCACCGCGAGGACTGGCGCGACCTGCCGCTGGTGACCATCGACCCGGCCGACGCCAAGGACCATGACGACGCCGTCTTCGCCACGCCCGACCTCGACGAGAAGAACCCCGGCGGCGTGATCGCCACAGTGGCGATCGCCGATGTCGGGGCCTATGTCCGCTATGGCACCGCACTCGATCGCGAGGCGCTGAAACGCGGCAATTCTGTCTATTTCCCCGACCGCGTCGTGCCGATGCTGCCAGAGCGCATCTCCAACGACCTGTGCTCGCTGCGCGAAGGCCAGGACCGTCCCGCGCTTGCCGTGCGCATGATTTTTGCCGCCGATGGCCGCAAGCTGCGTCACACCTTCCACCGCGTCATGATGAAATCGGCGGCAAAGCTCGCCTATCCGCAGGCCCAGGCCGCGATAGACGGCCTTCCTGACGACAAGACCGGCCCGATCCTCGATACGGTGCTGAAGCCGCTGTGGGACGCCTACGCCATCCTCAAGCGCGGCCGCGATGGCCGCCAGCCGCTCGAGCTTGATCTGCCGGAGCGCAAGATCCTGCTCAAGCCGGACGGCACCGTCGACCGCGTCATCGTCCCGGAGCGGCTCGACGCCCACAAGCTGATCGAAGAATTCATGATCCAGGCCAATGTCGCCGCCGCCGAAACGCTGGAAGCGAAGAAGCAGGCGCTGGTCTACCGCGTCCACGATGCGCCGTCGCTGGCCAAGCAGGAATCGCTGCGCGAGTTCCTGCAGACGCTCGGCCTGTCGCTGGCGCGTGGCGCGCAGATGCGGCCCGCCCAGTTCAACGGGATTCTCGAGCGCGTGCGTGGCGCCGACAATGAGGGGCTGGTAAACGAAGTGGTGCTGCGCTCGCAGAGTCAGGCCGAATATTCGCCCAAGAACATCGGCCATTTCGGCCTCAACCTGAAGCGTTACGCGCATTTCACCTCGCCGATCCGCCGCTATGCCGATCTGATCGTGCATCGCGGGCTGATTGCCGCACTTGGGCTCGGCCCTGGCGGGCTGACGCAGGACGAAGAGACGCGGCTGGAAGACGTCGCGGTGCTGATCTCCGGCACCGAGCGCCGCGCCATGGCGGCCGAGCGCGACACCGTCGACCGGCTGATCGCTGCCTACCTCGCCGAGCGCATCGACGACCGCTTCGACGCCCGCATTTCGGGCGTCACCAAATCGGGACTATTTGTCCAATTGCCGCAGTTTGGCGCAGATGGCTTCATCCCGGTGTCAAGTCTGGATGGCGATTACTATATATATGACGAAACCGCGCGATCGCTGTTCGGAGAACGCACCGGCAAGGGCTATCAGCTTGCCGACCGCGTCGAGGTTCGCCTGATCGAGGTGGCGCCTATGGCCGGCGCGATGCGTTTCGAGATGCTGACCGACCCGAAGCCCCTGCCCGGCTCCAAACGGTCGTTTCACAAGGCAAAAGGCCGCGCCCGCGCGTCGCAATCGCGCCCGGGGTCGCGCGGCAGGAGACGATAATGGCAAGCGAAATGGGAATCCGAAAGCAGGTTTTCGGCGGCGAACATCATTCGGGCCGAGTCGCCCGCCCGCTGTGGACGGCGATGAAGCGCGGCGCCCTTGGCCGCTGCCCGCATTGCGGCGAAGGCAGGTTGTTCGCCGGCTTCACCAAGAGCGTCGACAAATGCGCCGTGTGCGGTGAGGAGTTCCACCACCACCGTGCCGACGACTTGCCCGCTTATCTCGTCATCGTCATTGTTGGCCACATCGTTCTCGGCGCCTTCATGGGCGTCGAGGCGACGTCGACGCTCTCCATGTGGCAGCACATCGCCATTTGGGTGCCGTTGACCATCGTGCTGTCGGTCGCTCTGCTGCAACCGGTCAAGGGCGCCGTCATCGGACTGCAATGGGCGCTCTATATGCACGGCTTCGGCGGCGAAAAAGACGGCACCGAGCCGCATCCCGGAACCTAGTTTGCGTCAGGGCAATGTCGCCTGGCGCAACATGCCGACCGTGAAAGGCCACTTTCGTTTGCCAGAAGTTTCCGCTAGGTCCTGCGCATGGAAGGTATGACCAAGGCGGAAGTCAGCAGGATGGACCGTGGCGCGGCCGCCCACAGCGGCCTGCCCATACGCCCGCGCGATGCCGCCACCCTGATCCTGCTCGACCGCGAGGGCGACGAGATTCTGGTGCTGATGGGACGGCGCCATGCAGGCCACGCCTTCATGCCCGGCAAGTTCGTCTTTCCCGGCGGCCGCACCGATTCGGCCGACAGCCGCATTGCCGCTGCCACCCCATTGCTCCCGGAGGAAGAAGCCAGGCTGACCGCCGGCGTCGGCCGCATCAGCCCGTCGCGGGCCCGTGCCATCGCGCTCTCGGCCATCCGCGAGACTTATGAGGAAGCCGGCCTGCTCATCGGCCGCAAAGGCTCGTTCGCAACCGACAAGCGCGACTGGCAGGGCTTTGTCGAGCACGGCGTCCAGCCTTCGCTGGCGCCGCTGCGCTTCATCGCCCGCGCCATCACCCCGCCCAATCGCGTGCGTCGTTTCGACACCCGCTTCTTCAGCGCCTGGCGCAGCGATGTCGCCGTGGAACTGCCGGGTGGCGGCCCGACCAATGAGCTGGAAGAACTAGTCTGGCTGCCGCTCGCCAAGGCCAGAGAGGCCGATATCCCCGACATCACCCGAACGATCTTGCAGGAGCTGGAGACGCGGCTTGCCGGCGATCCACGCCTGCGACCCGGTGGGTCCGTGCCGTTCTACCGGCTTATCCGCAACCGCTTCGTTCGCGAAATTCTTTAGAGCAATTCCAGGAAAAGTGTGACGCGGTTTTCCGTCCGGAATTACGCAATATCAAACAGACAGAGTATTCAGGCATCACATGACGGTCGATACCCAGCAAGAGGGCGACGAGCGCGTACATTGGCTACCGATGATCGCCGCGATCTCGTCGATCAGCGTCGTCGGCATCGCCATAGGCCTCGGCATGCCGCTGCTCAGCGTTATTCTCGAGAGCCGCGGCCACTCGGCATCGATGATCGGCCTCAACACCGCGGTCGCCGGCCTTGCCTCGATCGCCGGCGCCCCGCTGGCCACGCCGCTGGCGATGCGCTTCGGCGTCGCCTGGACGATGATCGCCATGATCGCCGCCGGCGCGCTCGCCTTTGTCGGCTTCCACTTCGCGCCGGACTTCTGGATGTGGTTCCCACTACGCGTCGTGCTGCACATCGCGCTGACGGTGCTGTTCATCCTGTCGGAATTCTGGATCAGCACCTCGGCGCCGCCGCGCCGGCGCGGCCTGGTGCTCGGCATCTACGCCACAGTGCTGTCGCTCGGCTTCGCCGCCGGGCCATGGATCTTCGCCCATATCGGCAGCACCGGCTTCTTGCCGTTTGGCGTCATCATCGTCCTGGTCGCGCTGGCCGCAATCCCGGTGCTGGCCGCACGGAATGAAAGTCCCACAATCGTGGTTGACGGCGAAACCAGCAACTTCCTGCGCTACATCTGGCTAGTGCCGACAGCGACCGCCGCCGTGCTGGTGTTCGGCGCTGTCGAGACCGGCGGCTTTGCGCTGTTCCCCGTCTATGGCAACCGCATCGGCTATTCCGAGGCGGATGCAGCCCTCCTGCTCACCATGATCGGCCTCGGCAACGTGCTGTTGCAGATCCCTATCGGCATGATCAGTGACCGCGTCTCAGACCGCCGCTATCTGCTTTTGGCCTGCGCCACGGTCGGACTTGCCGGCACCATCTTCATGCCGTTCTTCGCCGGCAATTGGCACCTGATGGCGGCGCTTCTGTTCGTCTGGGGCGGCGTGGTGGCCGCCATGTACACGATCGGCCTTGCCCATCTGGGCTCGCAGCTCTCCGGCCATGAACTGGCCTCGGCCAACGCCGCCTTCGTGCTCTGCTACGGCGTCGGCATGGTGCTTGGCCCGCAGGCGATCGGCATCGGCATGGATGCCTTCGGGCCCTCCGGCTTCGGCTGGTCGCTCGGCCTGTTCTTTGCCGCCTATATCGCCTTGGTCAGCGCCAGGCTGATCCGCAAGATCTGGTAGCCTGTCCGCCGCAGCCTGCGCAATCCTGACGGGACGTCGCCGCTGCTGACAGAACCGTGTCAGGAGACCTCAGCTAAAAGGGTGTCCCAAAAAACCCGAGTTTGAGGATACGGCGATGATCGACAGCGGCTTTGAAACCACATCTCTGCGCATGACGCTTCTGCTGCTTGTCAGCTTCCAGGCCCCGGCAGCCGATGTCGACCGCATCATGGACGCCGTGGTCGCGATCGCGCCGCTGGCAATGGGCAAATACGACCGCAACGCCTATCAAACGGCGCACGGCATCGAACGCTACCGACCGCTGGAAGGTGCAGCCGCCGGCGTCGAAACCGAACTGCGCCGCCGCCCCGGCACCGTCGAGGTCTCGTTCGAGTTGCCCGACGACCAGGTGCTCGCCGCCCGCGTCGTCGAGGCGATTTTCCAGGCGCATTCCTACCAGGAGCCGGTGATCCGCATCCAGCCGATCCTCGCCAGCCGCTCCAAGTGCCTGGACGACCGCGCCAATCCGAATCGCTGGTGGAACACCACCGGGGACTGGAAGAAAGCACTTCCAGTTAAGGAAGAAGCCTAGAAATCCGGCCCCGCTGAGGGGAAGCACCGGCCTTACCTTCTCCGTTGTGAGGTGAGAAGCGGTCCGTAGCGGACGAAAAGCCAATTGCGTGGTTTTTCGAGATTCGAATGCCCTGAGCCTGCGAAGAGTTGGGCGCGGGTGACCAATCCACCCTGCCGAACCAGCGCCGCTTCGCAGCGTCGCGGCATTCGCCGGCCTATAGCCATGCTGTCCGTCTCATCCTCAGCCTCCATCGGGCCGATGATAAAACCGGACAACTCATGTGCTACCTAATCCGGACAACTCATGTGCTTACGACACAGGCAAGGCGTCGGGCTTGACTTTCCGGGCCCGTTCTTTATGTGTCGCGCCAAGTTTCCCGCGTCCGGGTGTTTTCCCCCGCTCCAGCGGCCAAAACCCCACGAACATAACGGACTGATACAATGGCCAAAGCCGCAAACATCAAGATCAAGCTTCTGTCGACCGCCGACACCGGTTTCTTCTACGTGACCAGCAAGAACAGCCGTACCAAGACCGACAAGCTGTCGTTCCGCAAATACGACCCGGTCGCCAAGAAGCATGTCGAGTTCAAGGAAACCAAGATCAAGTAATCTGGTTTTCATACGCTCTGTCAAAAGCGCCGCCCCTTCGGGCGGCGTTTTTGATTCAAGGCCCCGAAAAGCCAGAACCCTCCGCTGTTTGGCGCGAAGTGCTCATCTCATGTTTTGGCAAAAAGGGGGCCGGTCGGCGTATGGCAGCGGTACGAGGAGGCCACTATGTGCCAGCGCCGGCCGGCCGACCCCACGGACCCAGGAGATGCGGCGGACCTGAGCATCATGGGGTATTCGGCGAAGCGATGCGGCTGTCTACCCTCGTGCCCGCATCGCCCTTGTTCTTGCACCGCACATTTGCGCAACAATGTTTGAAAATCAATAGTTTCTTAACCAAGCCTGCCGAATCGCTTGGATTAAGGTAAATTCCTAACCCTGTCCGATTGACTGCATAATCGGTGGTCTAGCCTACGCTGCCTTGGCGACGACCCGGTTGCGGCCGCCACTTTTGGCTTCGTAGAGCGCCACGTCGGCACGTTTCATCAACGCCGCGACCGTGTCCGCGCCCTTCAGAACCGATGACACGCCGACGCTGACCGTGACTTCGATCGCCTTGCCGTCAGGACCGATGGCAAACGGCAGCTGGGCGATTTCGGCGCGAATGCGCTCGGCAACCTTCTCCGCCACCGTGCCGTCCGTGTCCGGCATCACAACGACGAATTCCTCGCCGCCGAAGCGGCAGGCAAGGTCGATGCCCCTGACGTTCTTGCGCAGCCGCCTTGCGAACTCGCGCAGCACATCGTCGCCGCCATCATGGCCATGCGAGTCATTGACGGTCTTGAAGCGGTCGAGATCGGTGATCAACACCGACAGAGGCCGCCGCCGCGCCACGGCGCGGTCGAACAGCGTCTGCAAATGGCTGTCGAGGTAGCGGCGGTTGTGCAGCCCGGTCAACGCGTCGGTCACCGCCATCTCGATGGTCTGGGTGACACTGGCGCGCAGCTGGTCGTTGTAGCGCTTGCGGCGCACCTGCGTGCGCAGCCGCGCCGTCAGCTCCTGCTGGTCGATCGGCCGCATCAGATAGTCGTTGATGCCGAGCTCGAGCCCGCGAATGATGCGCCCCTCCTCGCCTCCATCGGCAATCAGGATGATCGGCAGGAAGCGGGTGCGGTCGAGCGAACGAAATTGCGAACACAACCGCAGCGGATCGAAATCGGCAAAACCGGTCGAGATCAGCACGCACTCATAGGGCGCCTCGGCGGCTTGGAAGAAGCCGGCATGCGGATCGGTCGCAATGTCGAGCTCGGCGCTGCCGCGCAGCATTTTCTGGATGCGCTCAACCGACGATTTGCGCTCGTCGATCAATAGCACCTTCGGCGTGGCGTCCTCCGACGCGAAGCTGCGGCTCAACAGCGCCTCGATGCCGATGTTGCGGGTGGTCGATGCGCGCAGCCGCAGCTCGTCGGTCAGCGACTTCAGCCTGACCAGGCTCTTCACCCGCGTCATCAGCTGCAGATCGTTGACCGGCTTGGTGAGAAAGTCGTCGGCGCCTGCCTCGAGGCCGCGCACCCGGTCGGCAACGTGGCCCAGCGCGGTCACCATGACCACCGGTATATGCGCGGTCGCCGGATCGCTTTTCAGCCGCTTGCAGACCTCGAACCCGTCCATGCCGGGCATCATCACGTCGAGCAGCACGACATCGACCTTGCCGTTTTCGCAGATCTCGATCGCGTCCGGCCCGTTGGAGGCCGTCAACACCTCGAAATATTCGGCCAGCAGCCGAACCTCGAGAAGTTTGACATTGGCAGGGATGTCGTCGACGACGAGGATCCGCGCGGTCATGTCACAAGGCTCCGGCTGAAGGCATCAGGCATCACCGAGATAGGATTTGATGGTCTCGATGAAACGCGGCACCGAGATCGGCTTGGAGATGTAGGCCTCGCAACCGCCCTGGCGAATGCGTTCCTCGTCGCCCTTCATGGCGAAGGCGGTGACGGCGATGACCGGAATGGAATGGAGGTCGTCGTCCTCCTTCAGCCATTTCGTCACTTCCAGCCCCGACACTTCGGGCAGCTGGATGTCCATCAGGATCAGGTCGGGCCTGTGCTGGCGCGCCAGATCGAGCGCCTCGAGCCCGTTGCGCGTGCGCACCGTTTCATAACCGCTGGCTTCGATGAGGTCGCGAAAGAGCTTCATATTGAGCTCGTTGTCCTCGACGATCATGACCTTCTTAGGCATCGATTTCCCGTCCCGGCCAGGCTTCTGCCCGAAGCCCTGCCGCTATGCGCCCTTGTCGAAGCACACCAAACCCTCGCCCACTCTTAAGGCAATATGATTGACGAAATGGAAACTCGAAGCGGCAAAAGCCATTCGGATTCCACCTCGAAAACCACATTGGATCGGGGCTGTGGCTTGCCGCAGGCGACGCTTGCGATTACTGCGGAAAAGAGACTCATTTCCGCAACGAGAAAGTAGTGATGGCAAACGCAGCGTCAATGCGCGAGGAAGCGGAAACCATTGCCGTGAAGGCACTGGGCTTCGTCGCCGCCGACCCCGAACTCCTGCCGCGCTTCCTGGCCCTCACCGGCATCGAGGCGTCCGCCATCCGCCGCGCCGCGGCCGAACCGGGATTCCTTGCCGGCGTGCTGCAGTTCATCCTCGCCCACGAGCCGACCTTGCTGCGCTTTGCCGAGGAAACCGACACTCCGCCGGCCTCAGTCGGCAAGGCGTTGCGCGCGCTGCCTCTTGGCGGCGACGACCATGAGCATTCGATATGAGCGACGATCCCGAGACGGCACGCCAGATCGCCGAACTTGCAGCCGACGACCGGCCTCTGCTGATCCTCGATGTCGACGATGTCGTGCTCGAATTCATCCGGCCGTTTCCGCATTTCCTGAAATCGCGCGGCTTCGGCCTGACCCTGGCCTCCTTCCGTCTCACCGGCAACATTGCCGAAACGGCGAGCGGCCGGCTGATCGAACAGCCGGAGGTGACGGCACTTCTCGGAGATTTCTTCGATACGCAGGCCGACTGGCAGAGCGTTACCGACGGTGCCGAACAAGCGCTTGCCAGCCTCAGCGACCGCGTCGAGATCGTCCTTTTGACCGCCATGCCGCACCGGCATCGCGCGGCGCGCCGCGCTCATCTCGATGCGCTCGGGCTGCCCTATCCGCTGTTGACCACGGAGATGGCCAAGGGACCCGCGGTGGCTAAGTTGCGTGGTAGCAAAGGGCGGCCGGTAGCCTTTGTCGACGACCAGCCCGCCAATCTCATCTCGGCACGCAACTCGGTTGCCGACGCCCACCTCTTCCACCTGATGGCCGACAATTCGCTGCGCGCCTTCCTGCCGCCGGTGCCGGACGACATCATCTCCGTCGAGGACTGGCACCAGGCCGCGCCAAAGATTGCTAGCGCGCTGGGACTCTGAGTTAGCCGCCCCCGAGGTCAGTGCTCAAGGCTTCGTTGCTGTCCCAGGGATCGCATCCGGATCGGCGTTGTCTTCCACGACCGGATCAGGCCCCTTCAGCATCGCGCCGTTGACCGTCACCGACCCATGCCTGGCGTTGATCACCCATTCGATACGGCCGTCCGGCAGCGTCTTGGCGAATCCCTTAATGGCAAGCGCCCCTGTGAAAGCCTGCGAGGCCTCCGGGTCAGATTTAGCCGCCGCCTGCAAGGTTTCAACGATCTTGTCGTAGCCGGTTACGTCGACGGTCACGCTCGCATCCGGCTTCTTGCCGGGGAACGTCATTTCGCCCTCCATGGCGACCTCGATGTCGCCGTTCTTCACCGTGCTGTGTCCGAGAACGAATTTTGGTATCTTGGCCAGGAAATCGGCGGAAATCTCGTCGCCGAAATCTGGCGGCAGCGGTGGATCCTTGCTGAAATCGAGGGTGTCGATGGTTTTCCTGGCCATACTGTCGAGATCGATGTTGGCGCCGCCGAAATTCAGGTCGAGATCCGTCGGCAGCAACGCAACGGTCCAACTGGGCAGCATCTGCTGCGGTATTGTCAGGCCGGAAACCTTGAATGCGTAGCTGATCTTGCCGTCCTTGGTGATGCCGTCCATGCCGACAACGGTGTTCAGCTGCGCCGCGCCGAAATTGCCGGCATATGTTTCAATGGCAAGGTTTTTGAATGCGTAGGTCCCATCGATCCGTTCCCATAGCGGCAGCGCACCGAGCAGAAGCGTTTTGAACTCTGCTTGATCGGCCTTCAGCCGGGCCTCGTCCTCATGGGCGACGGCGAACGCCAAAAGATCCAGAAGCGGCTTGGTCTGAATGGCCTTAGCGGTCACGTTCACAGCGAGCTCCGGCGCCCGGAGCGCTGCGATTGACCGGTCATCGATTTTGACCGTTTCGACGAAGTCCGCCATCGCCTGTGTGAAATTAAGATCGACGCCGCCGTTGGCCGACTTGCTGGCGTCAAATTTGGAAGAGCCCAGCCCCACGCTCAAATCGGTCAATTGACTGACTTGGCGCGACGTCATCGTCATGCCCGCAATCGAACTGGTGCCGCTGGTAAATGCCGCCAGTTCCGGGTCATAGACGCCCGTGAACTTGCCATCCTTGACAACGATTTGCCCGGTGTTCAGGCCATTTGGGCCATTTACCTCGATGGACCCAGTCGTAGAGAAATCCGAGGCAACATCCCAGCCTCCGTCGCTGCGCGGTTTGACCCGCAGCGTGACGGGCGGGAAATCGAACCGCTTCAGATCCTGCTTCGGCATCTTCGCCACAAGCGCCTTCACATCGAAGGTGATCTTGTAGGCACCCTCCTCGGCTGAGATCTTCAAAATGCCTTCATTGAGCGCCTGTTTGCCGACATAGCGAGAGAGCTCATCGGAAAGTTGCTTGGCACCTTGGGCATCGACAGCCTGGCCAAAGGCAGGAGCGCTGAGGGCGAGAAGGAAAGCAAGCGGCAAGACACGGTTCACAAAATTCTCCATTTGACCAAAAAGGAACGCTTCGTTCGTCTGCTATGAAACCAACCTACAGCTTCCACAGGACATCAACAAACGCCGACGGGTAATTGACTACAACACCAGCCGCATCAGCGGCCGTCCGGCCTTGCGTTCGACAAGCCGCTCGAAGCCGGCCTTTTCAAACACACGCGACGAGCCGACGAACAGCCCGATCGAACGCGAATCGCGCGACACGTCGATCGGACACGCCTCGACCAGCCGCGCCTTGTTCTGGCGGGCAAAAGCGATGCCGCCCTCGACCAGGCGGTGGCTGACGCCCCGGCCGCGCGCGCTGGCGCGGATGAAGAAGCAGGAGATGGCCCAAACGCCGGGATCTACGGCGTCGGTTGGATCGACCGGCGCCGAGCCCCGGCCCCGATTGTTCCATTCGGGCACGTCGGCGCGTGGGCCGATCTGCATCCAGCCGACCGCTTGGCCGTCCTCGAAGGCCAAAAGCCCCGGCGGCGGTCCGGCCTCGATACGCGCCTTGATATGATCCTTGTTGCGCTGCTTGTCCCTGGCCCTTCGGACCGCCGGCGCCATCCGGAAATGCGTGCACCAGCAGCCGTAACAGGCGCCCTGCTTGCCAAAAAGATCCTCGAAAGCCGCCCACAGGTCAGGCGCCAGCGGCGCTATGGTGGTGCTCATGAGTTCTCTCCCGGCTAACCGCTTGTGGCGGCTTCCGTCCTGACGTACCATTGCATCTGTTCTCTTTATGTTCGCAGCGATGGCGGCCCCTGTCAACAATCCCGAGCACGGTTTTTGCCGCGACTGCCTGACCTTTCAGCGCAGCGATACCAGGCGCTGTGAGCGTTGCGGCAGCCCTCGACTCACCCGCCATCCCGAGCTCTACCAGCTGCATCTGGCGCATATCGATTGCGACGCCTTCTATGCGGCGATCGAAAAGCGCGACAATCCGGCGCTGAAGGACAAGCCGCTGATCATCGGCGGCGGCAAGCGCGGCGTCGTCTCCACCGCCTGCTACATCGCCCGCATCAAGGGGGTGCGCTCGGCAATGCCGATGTTCAAGGCGCTCGAAGCCTGTCCGGAAGCGGTTGTCATCCCGCCCAATATGGAGAAATACGTCCGCGTCGGCCGCGAGGTCCGCGCGCTGATGCAGGCGCTGACGCCGCTGGTCGAGCCACTCTCCATCGACGAGGCGTTTCTCGACCTCGCCGGCACCGAGCGCCTGCACGGCATGCCGCCGGCAGTGGTGCTGGCACGCTTTGCGCAGACCGTCGAAAAGGAAATCGGCATCACCGTTTCGGCCGGCCTTTCCTACTGCAAGTTCCTGGCCAAGGTTGCCTCCGATTTCCGCAAGCCGCGCGGCTTTTCGGTGATCGGCGAAGCCGAGGCGCTGGGTTTCCTGGCCGAACAGCCGGTGACGTTGATCTGGGGCGTCGGCAAGGCTTTTGCCGCAACGCTCGAACGCGACGGCATCCGCAGCATCGCCCAGTTGCAGCGCATGGAGCGCGCCGATCTTATGCGCCGCTATGGCGTGATGGGCACCCGGCTCTACCATCTCTCGCGCGGCCAGGACGACCGCCGTGTCGATCCTGACCAGGATGCGAAAAGTGTGTCGGCCGAAACCACTTTCGACACCGACATAGCTGAAATGGGCGAACTGGTTCCAGTGCTGAGGGGATTGTCGGAAAAGGTCTCGGCGCGGCTGAAGAAGTCAGGCATTGCCGGGCGCACCGTGGTGCTGAAGCTGAAGACGCAGGATTTCAAGCTGCGCACCCGCAACCGCCAGCTCGGCGACCCGACAAGGCTGGCCGACCGTATTTTCCAGACCGGGCTCGACCTGTTGCGCAAGGAGGCGGACGGGACAAAGTACCGGCTGCTCGGCATCGGTGTCAGCGATCTCTCGGATGACGAGAAGGCCGATCCGCCCGATCTCGTCGACGTCGGCTCGCGCAAGCGCGCCATGGCCGAAAGCGCCATCGATACGCTGCGCGACAAGTTCGGCAAGAAGGCGGTGGAAACCGGCTACACCTTCGGTAAAGGCCGCAACGCCAACCCGCCGGAGCCGATCGAGGAGTGAGACGGCTTAGATACGCTTGAGATCGATGCGGCTCGTCACCACGTTGTTGCCGGTTTTCGGATCGACGTCGGTAACGGTCAACCGCATTCCGTCGCCGCTGGTTTTCTCGACCGTCAACCGCGCCTTGCGATCGCCATTGACCTCCGCCGCCCAGCGAATGCCTAGACTGATCGCGTTCCCGGAACGGCTGCCGGCGAGCTGTGCCGGCCCGGTGCGCGACCCGACATAGACGCCAGTATACTTCGCCCCGCGGGCCTTCAGATTGGCGCTGATGGCGCGCGTCACCACGACAAGACCACGGCAATTGCCGTCAAGCGACAATGAACTCGAGGTCGCGTCGGAATTGAAGGTGCAGGACACATTCACCGTCGGTGCGTCGGTGGTGACCTTGACTGTCCCCTTGCCGGAGAAATTCCCTTGCAAGGAGCTGAGAAAATTCGCCTCGTCGGCATCGGCCGCGGCGCTTGCAGTTAGCAGGCAGCCGGCTAGCAGAAACCGCGCGAATGATTTCATCGGAATCTCTCCCCCGTTGATGTTTAAGAAACGATGCGTCCAGCAATTGGCCAATACCGGGACCAACGCCTGCCGTTGCGTCAGGTTCCACTTCCAGCATGGCTGTTTTGCAACGGGTCTGGCCCAGTCGAATGCGTCGCCTAACGGTTGCGATAGAAGTCCCGGCTTGCGACATAGCGCCTATGGCACCTTCCCCATCGATCCCCAAAGCCGCGTTCTGGATGGCGCTGTCGATCGCCTCGTTTCTGGCGATGTCAGTCGCCGGCCGCGCAACCACCGCCGAGCTCAACGTCTTCCAGGTGCTGGAACTGCGCTCGGTGATCGGCTTCTTCATCCTGTTGCCGCTGGTGATGATGAGCGGCGGATTCGCTGCAATGCGCACTCAGCGCCCGTTGGCCCATATCGCTCGCAATGTCATCCACTATACGGGCCAGGCCGCATGGCTCTATGCGCTGACGCTGATCCCGCTTGCGGTGCTCATATCGGTCGAATTCACCACGCCGATCTGGACCGCGATCCTGGCGGTGGCGTTTCTTGGCGAAAGGCTCTCCCGCCCGAAAATTGCGGCGGTCGTGCTTGGCCTGATCGGCGTGGTGGTCATCGTTCGCCCCGGCGTCGGCTCCATGGATCCGGGTCACCTCGTCGTTCTCGGCGCGGCCGTGTGCTTTGGCGTATCGGTGGTGTTGGTCAAGTCGCTGACCCGCACGGACAGTGTCGTGCGCATCATCTTCTGGATGCTGATCATCCAGTCGGTGGTCGGCCTGATCCCGGCGCTTTATGAATGGCGCAACCCACCGCTCGAACTCTGGCCATGGATCCTGCTGATTGCCTTCACCGGCATGTCGTCGCATTTCTGCATGGCGCGTGCCCTCACCTATGCCGACGCTACGGTGATTTCACCGATGGATTTCCTGCGCGTGCCACTGTCGGCGCTGATCGGCTGGCTGCTCTACAGCGAACAGATCGACATCTTTACAGCCGGCGGCGCCCTGCTGATCCTGATGGGCAACCTGCTCAACCTGCAGCGCAAGGCGCCAAAGCCGGCCGAGGTCGCGGCCTCGTAGCGGTCGGTCAATTCCCCTCATCCGGTATGTTGAGAAGATGCCCGCAGGCCTTGCAGTGCACGGCGTCCGGCTCATGCCGTTGCAGTCCGCACTGCGGACAGGGAAAGAACACCTTGGCGGGTCGAAAAATCGCCGTCGCCAGTCTGACGAACAGCGAGATGCCGATGATCATGGTAGCGATTGCGGTCAGCTTGCCGGCGATCCCCGGCAGCACGATGTCGCCGAAACCGGTCGTCGTCACCGTGGCGACGGTAAAATACAGCGCATCGATATAGTTCTCGAGGCCGGCGCCGGTGCGAAAGAAAAAGGTGTAGACGAAGCCGGTGATGACGAACAGGAACGTCAACAGGTTGATGACCGCGTGGCTCGCCTCGCGCCAGGGCCTTAAGCCACGCATTTCGAAATGCCGCCACAGCGACCCGCTGCGCGACAGCGACCACAGCCGCAGGATGCGCAGGAACGCCAGATTTGCCAGCGCCGTCGGCATCAGCAGCGTCAAAAGGATGAAGACATCGACCCAGGATGTCGGCTGTTTCATCAGCCGCAACATGTCGTTGGAGGCTAACAGTCGGGCAATCAGGTCGGCGGCGACCAATGCGGCGACGGTATAGTCGAGCCACAGGAATGACGGCTTGTCCTGGAGCACCGGCGTGGCAACGAAGAAGGCGACTATGGTGAGGTCGATGATGACCGCCACCAGTTGAAACCGGAACGCCGCCGGCGTGCGTCCGTGATAGAGCTTGCGCAGCCTGTCACGCAGCCGCGCCATCGCTGAGCTTTGCTGCAATCCGTCCTTCTCGGCTGCTTTCATCACCAAGTGCGTAACGGTCCCAGCCGGGGTCGTCTAGAGCATGATCCCAAAAAGTGGGTGCCGGTTTGCGGAAAAGATCATGCTCCAACAAAGGGTTAGATCATGATGAGATTTCAACCGAATCTCATCATGATCTAGTGGCCCCGGTGATCGTCAGCCCTCCACCACCTTGCCGTCCGGCCCCACGAGGCGCCAGGCCGAGGCGGTGTCGTAGACGAACCGCTCCTCCGCAATCCGGTCACCACGCCAGCGCTGCAGGGCCACCTCTTCCAGCCGGCGCACGGTGCCGGCCTTGTCGATACGGTCGAAGGTCCAGCGGATGGCGACATTGTCGCCATCGACCAGGAATGTCTGGACAGGATGGGTGTGCATCTTCTCGATCCGGTCGAGTGCTGCCTGCTCATGCGCCATCAGTGTTTCCTTGCCGCGCCGCGGGACGCCGAGATTTTCCTGCATGGTGGCATCGTCATGGTAGAAGTCGGCGATCGCCTTGACGTGGCTGCCGTCGACCACCTCCTTGAGGAAGGCTTCGACGCGTTCGCGGCTGGGCATGATTGTGCGTTCCTGTGAAGTTTCTGCTCAACGCATGTGGTTCAAAGGAAGGTCAGTTCAACCACGCCCCGCACGCTGGCCCTATCGGCTGCAATGTCAGGCCCAGAGCATCTTTATGCCGTCATGCACTGGCCGACGTCGATGCGATTGCCGTGTATATCAGCGCAGCCTAGACGAGCTCGACTTCGACCACACCCGGCACCGCGCGCATGGCCGACGCGATCTGCGGCGAGATGCGGTAGCGGTTGGGCAATTCGATCTCGATCTCGCCCTGCGCCTCTTCTTTGATGACGATAATGCTTACCTGACTTTCCCCACGCTGGGTAAGCTGCGATTGAATCGCCGACGCAGGCCCGTCATTTCGAACGAAGATGCGCAGCGCCTTCTGGATACGGCTGGCCTCATCCTCCAGCGACTGCACCGTCTGGATGCGCAGATTGACCCCTTCGGGCCTATCCTCGGCCGAAACGGTGATCACCACCGAACGTCCGGGCTCGAGCAGATCGCGATACTGCGCCAACCCTTCCGAAAACAGCACGGCTTCATATTGGCCAGATGTGTCGGAAAAGGCGATGACGCCCATCTTGTTGCCGGTTCGGGTCTTGCGCTCCTGCTTGGTGGTGACGGTGCCGGCGAGCCGGCCCGCGGCGGCACCGCGTTTGACCGCAGCCGAGAACTCGCCCCAGTTTTGCACGCGCATCTTCTGCAGGGCCGCCTTGTACTCGTCGAGCGGATGCGCCGAAAGATAGAAGCCGACGACCTGGAATTCGCGGTGCAGCCGGTCGGCGGCAAGCCACGGATCGGTCTGCGGCAAATTGAGCGCCTGCTGCTGCGCGCCGAGCGACGCGCCGAAAATGTCGTGCTGGCCCGAAATGGCATTCTGCTGCGCCAGAGAAGCCAGCCCCATCATCCGTTCGACGCCGGCCATCATCTGGGCGCGGTCGTGGCCGAAGCAGTCGAGCGCGCCGGCCATGATCAGGCTTTCGAAGACGCGCTTGCCGACGATCTTGGGATCGACCCTTTCACAGAAATCGGCGAGATTCTTGAACGGCTTTTCGCCGCGCATGGCGACGATGTGCTCGACCGCAGCGTCGCCGACGCCCTTGAGGGCCGCCAGCGAATAGTAAATGCGGTTCTCGCCGACCTCGAAATTGCGGAAGCTGGTCATCACTGACGGCGCCACCACCTCGATGCCGAGACGCAGCGCATCCTGGCGGAAATCGGCGAGTTTGTCGGTATTGCCCATGTCGAGCGTCATCGACGCCGCCAGGAACTCGACGGGGTAATGCGCCTTGAGATAGGCGGTCTGGTAGGACACGACGGCGTAGGCGGCCGCGTGCGATTTGTTGAAGCCGTAGTCGGCGAACTTGGCCAGAAGGTCGAAGATGAAGTCGGCCTGCGGCTTGCCGACACCGCGTTCGACCGCACCGGTGACGAAGCGCTCGCGCTGCTTGTCCATTTCGGCGCGGATCTTCTTGCCCATGGCGCGGCGCAGCAGGTCGGCTTCGCCGAGCGAATAGCCCGACAGCTCCTGCGCGATTTGCATCACCTGTTCCTGGTAGACGATGACGCCTTGCGTCTCCTTCACCAGATGGTCGATCTTGGGATGGATCGATGCCATCTCCTCTTCGCCATGCTTTCTGGCGTTGTAGGTCGGGATGTTCTCCATCGGGCCGGGACGGTAGAGCGCCACCAGCGCGATGATGTCCTCGATGCAGTCGGGCCGCATGCCGATCAGCGCCTTGCGCATGCCGGCACTTTCCACCTGGAACACACCGACCACTTCGCCGCGCGACAGCATGGCGTAGGTTTCAGGATCGTCGAGCGGGATCGTCGCCAGGTCGATCTCGATGCCGCGCCGGCGGATCAGCTTCACCGCCGTCTCCAGCACGGTCAGCGTCTTCAGGCCGAGGAAGTCGAACTTCACCAGCCCGGCCTGTTCGACATATTTCATGTTGAACTGGGTGACCGGCATGTCGGAGCGCGGATCGCGGTACATCGGCACCAGTTCCGACAAGGGCCGGTCGCCGATGACGATGCCGGCGGCGTGCGTCGAAGCGTGGCGGTAGAGCCCTTCCAGCTTTTGCGCCATATCGAGCAGCGTCTGCACGATTGGCTCCTTCTCGGCCTCCTCGGCAAAGCGCGGCTCGTTGGCGATGGCATCCGCCAGCTTGACCGGATTGGCCGGGTTCTGCGGCACCATTTTGGAGAGCTTGTCGACTTGGCCGTAAGGCATTTGCAGCACGCGGCCGACGTCGCGCAGCACCGCGCGCGCCTGCAGCGTACCGAAGGTGATGATTTGTCCCACCTGGTCGCGGCCATATTTCTGCTGGACGTAGCGGATGACCTCTTCGCGCCGGTCCTGGCAGAAGTCGATGTCGAAGTCGGGCATCGACACGCGGTCGGGGTTGAGGAAGCGCTCGAACAGCAGCGAGAAGCGCAGCGGATCGATATCGGTGATGGTCGTGGAATAAGCGACCAGCGATCCGGCGCCAGAACCGCGGCCCGGCCCGACCGGAATGCCTTGCGCCTTCGCCCATTTGATGAAGTCGGCCACGATCAGGAAGTAACCGGGAAATTTCATCTTCTCGATGATGGAGAGCTCGAAATCGAGCCGCTCGCGGTATTGTTCGACCGTGTAGCCGGCGGTGGGTCCATGCGCCGCCAGCCGGGCGTCGAGACCTTCATGGGCCTGCCGGCGCAGTTCATCGGCCTCGGCCTTCAGCGCCACCTCATTGTCGGCGACATCGCCGCCGGTAAAGCGCGGCAGGATCGGGTTGCGGGTCTTGGGATAGTAGGAACAGCGCAGGGCGATCTCGACGGTGTTGTCGATCGCCTCAGGCAGGTCGGCAAACAGCCTTGCCATATCGGCCTGGCTGCGCAGGAAATTGTCCGATGTCAGGCGGCGGCGGTTGTCGGCGGCAACGACCGACCCTTCGGCAATGGCGATCAGCGCATCATGCGCGTCATAGTCGTCGCGGGCGGCGAAGAACGCCTCATTCGTGGCGACCAGCGGCAGATCATGGGTATAGGCAAGATCGACCGATGATTTCTCGATGGCGCGGTCATAGCCGGAAACGCGGTCCAGTTCGACATAGAGCCGGTCGCCGAACAGCGCCTTGAGTGCCAGAAGCCGCGTCTCGGCAAGATCTCGGCGATCCTCCTTCAGCGCCCGGCCGATCGGGCCGCGCGGCCCGCCGCTGAGGCAGATCAGGCCATCGCTATGGCCTTCCAGCATTGCTGACGTCAGATGTACGGGCTCGCCCGGCGGCGTCTCCAGATAGACCTGGCTGACCAGCCTGACGAGGTTGCTATAGCCAACCTCAGTGGCGGCGAGCAGCACCACGGCGTTCATCTCCGGCCCGTTGCGGCGGCGGTCGCGCTGTGCGTCACTGGTCTCGCCGGAAAAGGCGAGATCGATTTGGCAGCCGATAATCGGCTGGATGCCTTCCTTCACCGCCTTCTGGGCAAATTCCAGCGCGCCGAACAGATTGTTTGTGTCGGTGACGGCGATTGCCGGGCACTCGTCCTTGACGGCATGACCGACAACGGCGGCGACCTGCAAGGCTCCCTCGAGCAGCGAATACGCCGAATGCACGCGCAGATGGATGAACCGCCGCGCCGGTGCCTCAGGGCGCGCAGCAGCGAGCGCTGCTTCGCGCTTCAGGGGATCGCGTGGAAGTTTGTCATCCGCCATGATGTATCAAATTGCTCGAAGGGCTTTGAGTCGATGGAGATGTATTGTCCCGGACCGGGCGATGCCAGTCCAGCACAAATGACCACCGACCACAGGCTTCCGTACCCAGCCGCACGGCTCAGAGATTGTTCGAAATTCGCTCTGGCGAGTCATATGATGGTGGTTTCGAGAACCGGAGCGCAGCGGCCATTGGTCCGTGAGCACGGGAAGCGCAGAAACCGCCTTCAGATGGCCGCCGGAGTAGAATTTCCAAACAATCTCTAGGCGAACTCCATGATCACCGCATCCACAGCCAGGCTGTCACCCGGCTTGGCGTTGAGCTTCGACACGACAAGATCGCGGTCGGCGCGCAACACGTTTTCCATCTTCATCGCCTCGACCACGGCCAGCGTCTCGCCGGCCTTGACCTCCTGCCCCTCGGCAACCGCGATCGACACCACCAGGCCCGGCATCGGGCAAAGCAGCATCTTGGACGTGTCCGGCGCCACCTTTTCCGGCATCAGCCTTTCCAGTTCAGCCGTTCGCGGCAGCATGGCGCGCGCCGTCACCGACATGCCCTTCCAGGCAATGCGCAGGCCGTTCGGCAGCGGCCTGATCTGCGCCGTGACCTTGCGGGCACCGACAGTGCCGCGCCAGATGAGGTCGCCCGGCCGCCAGTCGGACGCCACGGTCAGCGCTTTGCCGCCATCGACCGACAGATCGATTTCCATCGGAATGGAGATCATGCCCTCGATGATCGAAGCCTGGAGATAGTCGTCGCCGAGCTTCACCACCCAATCGCGCTTGAGTGCGCCCGAATGCGGCGCCAGCCGCCCGCCCAGCCGGTCAAGCCGATCGCGGCGCAGAAGCTCGACCGCGGTGGCGATCGCCGCCAGCACTGCCTTTTCATCGCCATTGGGCACGATCGGCGCGAAGCCGTCAGGATATTCCTCGGCGATGAAGCCCGTCGATATCCGCCCCTCGCGCCAGCGCGGATGCTGCATCAGCGCCGCCAGGAACGGGATGTTGTGCTCGATGCCGTCGACGACGAAACTGTCCAGCGCTTCCGACATGGCATCGATGGCCTCGATACGCGTGGGCGCCCAGGTGCAGAGTTTTGCCACCATCGGATCATAGAACATCGGAATCTCGGAGCCTTCGGTGACGCCGGTGTCGTTGCGGATGACGACATCGCCGAACGTGCCCTCCTCCGGCGGCCGGTAGCGCGTCAACCGGCCGATCGAGGGCAGGAAATTGCGATAGGGATCCTCGGCATAGAGCCGGCTTTCCACCGCCCAGCCGTTCAGCGTGACGTCGCTCTGCTCGATCGCCAGCTTCTCGCCGGCGGCGACGCGGATCATCTGCTCGACCAGGTCGATGCCGGTAACAAGCTCCGTCACCGGATGCTCGACCTGCAATCGTGTATTCATTTCAAGGAAATAGAAGTTCTTTTCAGCATCGACGATGAACTCGACGGTGCCGGCGCTCTGGTAGTCGACCGCCTTGGCCAGCGCCACGGCCTGCTCGCCCATCGCCTTGCGCGTCCTGGCATCGAGGAATGGCGACGGCGCCTCTTCCGCCACCTTCTGGTTCCGACGCTGGATCGAGCATTCGCGCTCGCCGAGATAGAGGGCGGTGCCATGCGCGTCGGCCAGCACCTGGATTTCGATATGACGCGGATCGACGACGAACTTTTCGATGAAGACGCGGTCGTCGCCGAACGAGCTTTTCGCCTCCGAGCGCGCCCGGTCGAAGCCGTCGCGCACTTCCGACTGGCTCCAGGCAATGCGCATGCCTTTACCGCCGCCGCCGGCCGAGGCCTTGATCATCACGGGATAACCGATCTCGCCGGCGATCTTTTCGGCATGGTCGGCATTTTCGATGACACCAAGCCAGCCGGGAACCGTCGACACCTCAGCGGCCTTGGCGAACTTCTTCGATTCGATCTTGTCGCCCATCGCCTTGATCGCCTTGGGTTTCGGACCGATGAAGACAATGCCCTCAGCCTCAAGCGCTTCGCAGAAGGCGGCCCGCTCCGACAGAAAACCGTAGCCGGGATGCACGGCCTGCGCGCCCGTCTCCTTGCAGGCAGCGATGATCTTTTCAGGCAGAAGATAGCTTTGCGCGGCAGGCGATGGCCCGATATGCACGGCTTCGTCGGCCATTTCGACGTGCACGGCGTCGCGATCGGCGTCGGAATAGACCGCTACGGTGGCAATCCCCATCCTGCGCGCCGTCTTGATGACGCGGCAAGCAATCTCGCCGCGATTGGCGATCAGGATTTTCGTGAACATCGAAGGCGTTTCCTCGGTCTTTCGTCCTTCTTATGGGCTTCGGCAGCCGGGCTCAAGCACCGCCGGCAGCGCACCCATCAAGACACTCCCTGCCCGCCAGGCCCGTGCCGAGGGGCGAAGGTTGGGCTCGCCGACGACTGGGCCAAGATTTGCGCCATATTTGGTCGCCAAATCGGGTTGAAACAGTATAAAAACCCTGAAAGCCTGAAGACCAATCGCCTTGGGAGGAATTGCCTGATGAAAACCCGCGCCGCTGTCGCTGTCGCCGCCGGAAAGCCGTTGGAAATCATGGAGGTCGACCTCGACGGACCGCGCGAAGGCGAGGTGCTGGTCGAGATCAAGGCGACCGGCATCTGCCACACCGACGAGTTCACCCTGTCGGGCGCCGATCCCGAAGGCCTGTTTCCGGCAATCCTCGGCCATGAAGGCGCTGGCGTTGTCGTCGATGTCGGCAAGGGCGTCACCTCGGTCAAGAAGGGCGACCACGTCATCCCGCTCTACACGCCGGAATGCCGGCAGTGCCCATCCTGCCTGTCGCGCAAGACCAATTTGTGCACCGCCATCCGCGCCACGCAGGGCCAAGGCTTGATGCCCGATGGCTCCTCGCGCTTCTCGATCGGCAAGGACAAGATCTTCCACTATATGGGCTGCTCGACCTTCTCCAATTTCACCGTTTTGCCCGAGATCGCCGTCGCCAAGGTCAACCCGGACGCGCCCTTCGACAAAATCTGCTACATTGGTTGCGGCGTCACCACCGGCATCGGCGCGGTCATCAACACCGCGAAGGTCGAGCAAGGCGCGACTGCTGTCGTCTTTGGTCTCGGTGGCATCGGCCTCAACGTCATCCAGGGCCTGAAGCTCGCCGGCGCTGACATGATCATCGGTGTCGACCTCAACAACGACAAGAAGGCATGGGGCGAGCGCTTCGGCATGACGCATTTCGTCAATCCGAAGGAGATCGACGGCGACATCGTTCCTCACCTCGTCAACTTGACCAAGCGCGGCGCCGACCAGATCGGCGGCGCCGACTACACATTCGACTGCACCGGCAACACCAAGGTGATGCGCCAGGCGCTGGAAGCCTCGCATCGCGGCTGGGGCAAGTCGGTCGTCATCGGCGTGGCCGGCGCCGGCCAGGAGATTTCGACCCGGCCGTTCCAGCTGGTCACCGGCCGCACCTGGATGGGCACCGCCTTTGGCGGCGCACGCGGCCGCACTGACGTGCCGAAAATCGTCGACTGGTACATGGACGGCAAGATCCAGATCGACCCGATGATCACCCATTTGCTGAAGCTTGAGGACATCAACAAGGGTTTTGATCTCATGCATGAGGGCAAGTCGATCAGGAGCGTCGTCGTTTACTAAGTGCGATCAGCAAAAGTGGCGCCCGGTTTTGCGTCCGATCGCACACCAAACGGAGGAAGAACAAGCCGCCGACCGAAGGGCCAGCGACTGAAGTTGCACAGGTTCAACAAGGGAGGAAGACAATGCCTGAGAAACTGCATCCCAAAATCGACAATGGCTTGCCAAAGGAGAGCGCAAGCTTTGCCGGCGGCACGCTGGTCTGCGCCTGCACCAGCAAGCCGGTGAAGGTGACGGTCAAGGGCCAGATCGCCCACAACCATGCCTGCGGCTGCACCAAATGCTGGAAGCCTGACGGCGCGGTGTTCTCGGTCGTGGCCGTAGCCGGCACCGGCGATGTCACAGTCACCGAAAACGGCGACAAGCTGAAAGTGGTCGACCCCTCGGCACTTATCCAGCGTCACGCCTGCACCGGCTGCGGTGTCCATATGCACGGACCGGTCGAGCGCGACCATCCGTTCAAGGGTCTGTCCTTCATCCATCCCGAGCGCTTCGAGGAAGACGGCTGGTCACCGCCGGGCTTCACCGCTTTCGTCTCGTCGATCATCGAATCCGGTGTCGACCCCAAGCGCATGGACGGCATCCGCGGCCAGTTGAAATCGATCGGCCTCGAACCCTATGACTGTCTCAACCCCGGCCTGATGGATTACATAGCCACCTGGACGGCGAAGAAGTCGGGCGCGCTGCCGGCCTGACGGTACGAGATTTCTGGCATGGGGCCGGGTAACATGCCGGCCCCATGTCCGTTTTGGAGAGATAATGCCCGCACCCGCCATCTACGTCGACGCCGACGCCTGCCCGGTGAAAGCCGAGGTCGAGAAGGTCGCCGAGCGCCATGGCGTGGTCGTCACCTACGTCTCCAATGGCGGGCTGCGTCCGTCGCGCGATCCGATGATTCGCAACGTCGTCGTCTCTAAAAGCGCCGATGCCGCTGACGATTGGATCGTCGAGAACGCAAAACCCAACGACATCGTGATCACCGCCGACATCCCGCTTGCCGCTCGCACCGTGGGGCTCGGCGCGCATGTGCTTGGGCCAACCGGCCGGCCGTTCACGCCGGAGACCATCGGCATGGCGGTTGCAATGCGCGATTTGAAGCAGCATCTGCGCGAAACCGGCGAGAGCAAGGGCTACAATGCCAGCTTTGCGCCACAGGATCGCTCGCGTTTCCTGGGTGAGCTCGACCGTATCTTGCGGCGGGCTCTGAAATCCGTCACACCCGACCAGACGTGAAGCATCATCCGAGGTCGGGCTATGGCCGACACATCGCCGAATAACCCCTTGCAGCGGCACAAGCAGTTCTTTGTGTCGCTAGCCGTCGGTCTGGTCGTATTTGCCGCGGTATTGCCTTTGATTGGATCGCTCCCCGTCTCCACGCGGCTTGCCTATTCGATCTCGATTGCCGCCGATTCCTTCTTCGTCGTCTTCATCGCGCTCGTCATCGCCAAGATGCCGCTGCTGTCCGGCCGCTATCTCAGCAAGAACGCGCGCGAACTGGACCTCCCAGTGCTGGGCATCTTTGCCATCACGCTCGGCATCGTCGCCATGGCCATTGTCCTGCTGTTCCTTTTGATCAATCACAAGGATCGCGACCCCATCGAACTCGGCTTCGCCATGCTGTCGATCCCGCTTGGCTGGTTCACCATCCATGCCATGGCCGCCCTCCACTATGCGCATGTCTACTGGATGGACGGCGACGCGATCGATGCCGAAACCAAGAAGAAGATACCGGTCGGCGGCCTCGATTTTCCCGGCAGCAAACGGCCGGACGGTTGGGACTTTCTCTATTTCGCGACGGTGATCGGCATGACCGCGCAGACCGCCGACACCGCGATCACGACCTCGCATATGCGCCGCGTGGTGCTTGTCCATTCGATCCTGTCGTTCTTCTTCAACGCCGTCATCGTCGCCGCCGTCGTCAATCTCGCGGTGAGCCTCGGCAATTGAGTATCCGTGCCCGCGATAAACCCGTGCCCGTAATAAAAACGTGACCGCATGAAACATCGCTTTCGATAGCGACGTATTGGGAGGACAAGGACGAGCGCGGCCATCCCAGGATCGCGCAGCCGGAGGCGAGGAAAAGATGGAAACCATTACCGTGAGTCAGCCCGGCGCAGGCGTCGATGCCGCCTCAACGAAGGATGCGACGCTGATCTACCGGCAATCGCGCTGGACCCGCCTGACGCACTGGCTGTGGGCGATCTCGCTGTTCTTCATGCTTTTGTCCGGCCTGCAGATCTTCAATGCCCGGCCGCAGCTCTACATCGGCAAGCAATCCGGCTTCGAGTACAACAACACCGTCTTTGCCATCGGCGCCGAAAACACCGCCACCGGCCCGCGCGGCTATACCGAAATCTTCGGCCATCGCTTCGACACCACCGGCGTGCTCGGCTGGTCGGGCCCGGCCGGTCAGCAAACCTCGCGCGCCTTCCCCTCCTGGGCGACAATCCCGTCCTATTACGATCTCGGCACCGCCCGCGTCGTGCATTTCTTCTTCGCCTGGATACTGACCACCACCCTGGTCGTCTGGCTGGTCGCCAGCCTGGTCAACGGCCATCTGCGCCGCGATCTGGCGCCGCGCCTTGACGATCTCAAGCGGCTGCCGCAGGACATCATCGAGCACGCCAAGCTCAGGTTCCACCACACACGCGAATACAACACGCTGCAGAAAATAGCCTATGGCGGCGTGCTGTTCGTGCTGTTGCCACTCATGATCATCACCGGCCTCGCCATGTCACCGAGCATGAACTCGGTGCTGCCCTGGTTAAACGAAGTGCTCGGCGGCCGGCAGACGGCGCGCACCATCCATTTCACGGTGATGGTGCTGCTGGTCGGCTTTTTCATCGTCCATATGATGATGATCCTCGCTGCCGGCCCGATCAACGAACTGCGCTCGATCATCACCGGCTGGTACCGCACGGATCCGCCAACGCATGGCGACAGCGAGAGGAGTGCGTGAGATGGCCAAATTCCCGATCAGCCGCCGAAAGTTCCTGACGGGTGCCGGCCTCGGCGTTTCCGGCATCATGTTGTCGGGCTGCGATGCCTTCGACAGCCAGCTCGGCATGGGCGATGGCCTGCGCAGTTTCCTCGAAAACGCCAATGGCCTGACCTACCGCGCGCAACGCTGGCTTGCCGGCCGCGATGCTCTGGCGCCGGAATTCACCGAGGCCGACATCCGCCAGCCGCAGCGGCCGAACGGCGTCACCGCGCCCGACGATGACACCTACAAGGGCCTGCTCGCCAACAATTTCGCCGACTGGCGGCTGGAGGTAACGGGCCTGGTCGAAAAGCCGCTGTCGCTCAGCCGCGAGCAGTTGGAGAACATGCCGAGCCGCACGCAGATCACCCGCCACGACTGTGTCGAAGGCTGGAGCTGCATCGCCAAATGGACCGGCACCCCGCTGTCGCTGGTGCTCGACCAGGCTGTGGTCAAGCCGCAGGCCCGCTATGTCATGTTCCACTGCCTCGATACGATCGATCGCAGCCTCTCCGGGGAAATCAAATATTACGGCACCATCGACCTGATCGATGCCCGCCACCCGCAGACGATCCTGGCCTACGGCCTCAACGGCAAGCCGCTGCCGGTCGAAAACGGCGCGCCGCTGCGCGTGCGCGTCGAACGACAGCTCGGCTACAAGATGCCGAAGTATCTCTACAAGATCGAGCTCGTCGACAGTTTTGCCAATATCGGCGGCGGCCGCGGCGGCTATTGGGAAGACAATGGCTATGACTGGTATGGCGGGATTTGATGGCCTCGCATTCTGACCGAGCACGATCTGACTCCGACCGAACCGAGCTTGCCTGAGGAAGCCGGTTTCGAGCGCGTGGCCGAACTTGGCGATTGGCCTGAAGACACTCCAATATCGTCCTCTGCAAAACGGTCGCAGAAAACGGCGCGGCTTAAGCAACCTTGTCGAGCAGTGGCTTGAGCGCCGGATGTATCTCCGGCGAGGCGAGTTTGATCAGCGTCAGCAGCGCGCGTTCATTGTCACGCAGCGGGCGGTCGGTGCCGATGCGATCGGCCAGCCATTTCGCCTCGCTGGCGTCGATCGTCTCGGCGCGGCGCGCGAGTGCCTCGGCGGCACGGTTCTTCGACTCCCATTCGGCCTCGATATCGCCGGGCGAACGATAGGCTTCCATGATGCCGGCCAGTCCGCCCGACACCATGCGGCTGAAGAAGCCACCAATTTCGGGCTCGACCTGGTCCAAGAAACTGTCACGACGCAGCGCCACATCGCGCGTCGGCGCTTCGTAGCCGGCCGAACACATGACGAAATTGGCGAGCGCCTTGACGAACAGGTCGTTCCAGGACGGGTCGTTGTGGGCCGCTGCGGTCTGCTCGTTGATCTGGAACAGCACCTCGGCCTCAACCCGTGTGATGGCGATGTTACCGTCGCCGCCATAGGCATGGAGAATGCGGCGCAACAGATCGACCTCTGCCTTGGCGACCAGCCCGGGAACCAGCGCGCCGCCGAGCATCAGTGGTCCCTTGCCGTCGACCACCGCGTTGGCGACCTGCTCGAGCGCATAGGCGGAGAGCCGGCCGGGCGATGATTTCGCCCTTTCCAGCACATGCACCAGCAGCTCCAGTTCGGTCACACTGTCGACCATTCCGTCGCGCGAGATGGTCTGGATCAGCCAACCGGCATTGTCTTCAGAGATATAGCCTGCCGGCTTTTCCTGGTGGACGATGTAGTCGGTAACGGCCTCGACGAAGAATTCAGGCCATTGCGGGCATTTGTCCGTCGCTGTCGCATCGAGCGCGAACAGTGCTTCAGCCTCGCCGCGCGTCACCACGCCGTCGGCGAACACTTCGCGACGCAGCATGACGACATCTTCCGCCGTGATGCGGTCCTTCGAGGCCAGCCCCGCCACCGGCGCGCTCCCGATCCGTTCGCCCATCTGTCAATCCCCATCCGCCGTGCCCAACGCAATTGCCGGCCAAACCGTCAGCCCAGAATATCGCCATTGTCTTGAAAAACCGGCAAACGGCGTGGTTAGCGAAGACTGTAAAGACGACGCGCTTTACGTGTCGCTGGCAGGTGACAAGGTGTCGCCGACAAGCTATGGATGGCGCGTCGAGGGCTTAAGTTTTGAGTCCTACCTGTTTGCGGGAGAGAGCAGCGCGAGCTGCCGCCGAAGGGGAAATCGCCCGAAATCTCTCAGGCAAAAGAACCGTAGACGGGAAAGACACTCTGGAAAGTCGGGGCTTGCCCCCGCGCCGAAGGTGTAAGCGTCGCCGACAGAGTTCCGGTTGCGCGAGTCTCTCAGGCTTCAGACAGAGGGGCACGGACTGGTCGCCAGCAGCGGCCGATTGCGTGCGACTCTGGAGATGACATGACGGGCGACGACACCAAACACCTTCCTCTCGAAGATCTGCACACCGCCGCCGGCGCACGCTTTGGCGCCTTTGCGGGCTGGTCGATGCCGCTGACCTATCCGGCCGGCGTGATGAAGGAGCACCTTCACACCCGCGAACATGCCGGCCTGTTCGACATTTCGCATATGAAGCTGTTCGAGATCAGCGGACCGGGCGCTGCGGCACTGCTCAACCGCGCCAGTCCGCTCGATGCCGGCGCGCTTGAGATTTCACAGTCCAAATATACCTTCTTCCTCAACGAGGCCGCCGGGATCATCGACGATCTGATCGTCACCCGGCTCGGCGCCGAGCGCTTCATGGTGGTCGCCAACGCCGGGAATGCGGTCGAGGACGAGAAGCATTTGCGTGCGCTGGCGACCGATTTCGACGTGAAGGTCGATGCGCTCGATCGCGTCTTCCTGGCGATCCAGGGGCCCGAAGCCTGGGCTGCCTTGTCCCGCGCCGGCATCGAGACCGGCTCGCTCTTGTTCATGCATGGCTTCGAGCCGAAGCAAAACTGGTTCATGAGCCGCTCCGGCTACACCGGCGAGGACGGCTTCGAGATCGGCCTGCCGGAGGCGGATGCGCGCGCTCTGGCCACGAAACTGATCGAGGACGAGCGTGTGTTGTGGATCGGCCTTGCTGCCCGCGACTCGCTGCGGTTGGAGGCCGGCCTGTGCCTGCACGGCCAGGACATCACGCCGGAGATCGATCCGGCGAGTGCCGGCCTGATGTGGGCGATCCCCAAAGATCTCCGCGCCGGCGGATCCTTCATCGGCGCCGATGCGCTGCGGTCCATCCTGGAGCGCGGGTCGTCGCAAAAGCGCGTCGGCCTGAAGCCGGACGGCCGCCAGCCGGTGCGCGCCGGCGCTGCTTTGTTCGATGCCGACGGCAATCCGGCCGGCCACGTGACATCAGGCGGCTTCGGCCCCTCGGCCGGCCATCCCGTCGCCATGGGCTATGTGTCAACGGCCTTGGCCAAGCCGGGCACGAAACTCTTCGCCGATGTTCGCGGGAGGAAAATCTCGGTCGATATCAGTTCCTTGCCCTTCACTCCTCATCGCTACCGCAAAGGATAATTCCGATGGCAAAAACCTATTTCACACAAGATCACGAATGGCTGAGCGTCGAGGGAGGCATCGCCACCGTCGGGATAACCGACTATGCGCAGGAACAGCTTGGCGATCTCGTCTTCGTCGAGCTGCCTCAAATCGGCACGAAGCTCAGCAAGGGCGATACCGCCGTGGTCGTCGAATCCGTCAAGGCGGCATCCGATGTTTATGCGCCGGTTGATGGCGAGATCACCGACGCCAACGGCGCGCTGTCCTCGGACCCGTCGCTGGTCAACTCCGCTGCGACCGGCGACGGCTGGCTGTGGAAGATGATGCTCGCCGACGAAGGCCAACTCGCAGGCCTCATGGATGAGGCCGCCTACAAAGCCCATATCGGTTGATATCAGGACCTATTGCCATGAGCGCAGCACTTACCCCCTTCTCGGCCCGCCACATCGGTCCTGATGTAAACGATGTCAGAGCCATGCTTGCCGTGATCGGCGTTCCCTCTGTCGAGACGCTGATCAGCCAGGCTGTGCCGCAGTCGATCCGCCTCGATCTGCCGCTGACCCTTCCCGCGCCGGCGAGCGAAGCCGAAGCGCTGGCCGAATTGGCTGCGACCATGGCAAAAAACAGGGTGCTGAAGAGCTTCATCGGCGCCGGCTATCACGGCGTCCATGTGCCGCCGGTCATCCAGCGCAACCTGTTCGAGAACCCGGCCTGGTACACCGCCTATACGCCCTACCAGGCCGAGATCAGCCAGGGCCGCCTGGAAATGCTGTTCAACTTCCAGACCTTGGTCACCGAATTGACCGGCCTGCCGGTGGCTTCGGCCTCCCTGCTCGACGAAGCGACGGCGGTGGCCGAAGCGGTCGGCATCGCGCTGCGCCATCACCGCGACAAGCGCACCAAGGTGGCGCTGGCCGGCACGCCGCATCCGCAGACGCTGGACGTCGTGCGCACCCGCGCGGAGCCGCTCGGCATCGAGATCGATGGCGAGACCATCGACGACAACACCGCCGCCCTGCTGGTCTCCTGGCCGGACACGTTTGGCGTCTATGGCGACCACAAGGCGGCGATCGAGAAGGCTCGCGCCACCGGCGCCGTGGTCGTCTTCATCGCCGATCCGCTTGCGCTCACGCTGACCGAAGCGCCGGCCAGGCTTGGCGCCGACATCGCCGTCGGCCCGATGCAGCGCTTTGGCGTGCCGATGGGCTTTGGCGGCCCGCACGCCGCCTATTGCGCCGTCTCCGACAAGCTGACCCGGCTGATGCCCGGCCGCCTCGTCGGCCAGTCGATCGACAGCAAGGGCCGTCCCGGCTATCGCCTCGCCCTGCAGACGCGCGAACAGCATATCCGCCGCGACAAGGCGACCTCCAACATCTGCACCGCGCAGGCGCTGCTTGCCAACATGGCGACCGCATACGCGATCTGGCACGGGCCTACTGGTTTGCAGGCGATCGCAGCCCGAATCCATGAGCTCGCCAACGGCCTCGCAGCAGGCCTGAAAACCGCTGGTGTTTCCGTGCTCGGCTCAAGCCGTTTCGACACGGTGACGGCCGAAGTGAAGGGCAAGGCAGCTTCGATCGCCGCTGCCGCTGAAAAAGGTGGCCGGCTGCTGCGCGTCATCGATGCCGACCGCATCAGCATCGCCTTCGACGAAACCTCGACCGAGGCGGATCTCGAGGCTATCGCCGCCCTGTTCGGCGCCAAGTCCGGCGCTACTGAGGCCGGCGCGATGCCCGGCAAGCCGCGCGGCAAGGAGTTTCTGACCCAGCCGGTTTTCCGCGAAAACCACTCCGAGACCGACATGATGCGCCTGCTGCGCAGGCTAGCCGACAAGGATTTGGCGCTCGACCGCACCATGATCCCGTTGGGCTCCTGCACCATGAAGCTCAACGCGGCGGCCGAAATGATGCCGGTCAGCTGGCCTGTTGTCGCCAACCTGCATCCCTTCGCGCCGGCCAGCCATTCGGCCGGTTATCGCGCCATGGTCGGCGAGCTGGAAGGCTGGCTGGCGGAGATCACCGGCTTCGACGCCGTCAGCCTGCAGCCCAATGCCGGCAGCCAAGGCGAATATGCCGGCCTGCTCGCCATCCGCGCCTATCACCGTTCGCGTGGCGAAGGCCATCGCACCATCTGCCTGATCCCCCAGTCCGCGCATGGCACCAATCCCGCGAGTGCGGCGATGGCCGGCATGAGCGTCGTCGTCGTGCGTTGCCTGGAGGACGGCAATATCGACATGGACGATATGCGGGCCAAGGCCAACGAGCATTCGAAGAATCTCGCAGCCCTGATGTTCACCTATCCCTCGACGCACGGCGTCTACGAAGAAGGCGCGCGCCACCTGTGCGCTCTCATTCACGAGCATGGCGGCCAGGTCTATTTCGACGGCGCCAACCTTAACGCCCTGGTTGCTTTGGCGCGGCCCGCCGATATCGGCGCCGATGTCTGCCACATGAACCTGCACAAGACCTTCTGCATCCCGCATGGCGGCGGCGGTCCGGGCGTCGGTCCGATCGGCGTCAGGGCGCATCTGAAACCCTATCTGCCGGGTCATGTCACCGAAGGTTCGGCGCATGCCGTGTCCGCTGCCCCGTTCGGCAGCGCTTCCATCCTGCCGATCACCTGGATGTACATCCGCATGATGGGCGCCGCCGGCCTGAAGCAGGCGACGGAGACGGCGATCATCTCGGCCAATTATGTGGCGACGCGGCTCGCGCCGCACTTCCCGCTTCTCTACAAGGGCAGGCACGATCGCATCGCGCATGAATGCATCCTCGACACGCGCGTGCTCAAGGAGAGCGCTGGCATCAGCGTCGACGATATCGCCAAGCGGCTGATCGATTACGGTTTTCACGCGCCGACCATGTCGTTCCCTGTCGCCGGCACGCTGATGGTCGAGCCGACCGAATCCGAGCCCAAGCGCGAACTCGACCGGTTCTGCGAGGCGATGATCGCCATCGCCGGCGAGGCAGCGAAAGTGGCGAAGGGCGAATGGCCGCTCGAGGACAACCCGCTGGTCAATGCCCCGCACACGGCGGCCGAAACCCTTGCCGGCCAGTGGACCCACCCCTATTCGCGGCTGGAAGCGGCCTACCCCGCCGGCGATGTCGATACGGCGGCCAAATACTGGCCGCCGGTTTCGCGCATCGACAATGTCGCCGGCGACCGCAACCTCGTCTGCTCCTGCCCGCCGCTGTCGGAATATCTCGGCGCCGCCGAATAACACTCTGGCCTGTCAGGCTGAGCGCAGGGCCGGTCCGTCGGCTTTGCCGTTGAGGACAAGCACGCGATTTCGCCCGGCGTTCTTGGCCGCGTAGAGCGCCCGGTCGGCCTCGGCCAGCACTTCATCCAGGCTGCTGCCGTCTTCCTTGCCAAAGCCAATGCCGCCGCTGACGCTGCTGCGCAACGGCCCGCGCGGCGTCGGCACCACTTCCGTGCCGAAGGCGACGCCGATCCTGCTGGCGAAATCGTAGGCCTTGTCTTCGGTCATCCGAGACATGACCAACGCGAACTCCTCGCCGCCCAGCCGGAAGGCGTCGACGCCAACCCTGTCATACTTCTTGATGACTGCGGCGAAACGGCAGAGCACCCGATCGCCGACGGGATGGCCATAGACATCGTTGGTTCGCTTGAAGTGGTCGAGGTCGAACATGGCGACCGACATGAACGGGCCGAAGACGCGCTCGCGATAGAGCGAGTTCAAAGCCCGCCGGTTCATCAGACCGGTCAACGGGTCGGTCAGGGTCTCGGCCTTCAGTTCGATCTGTGCCTGCAGATGATGCAGCGACAGCGTCAGCGCGCCGAGAGCCGTCATGCAGGCGACCGCCACGACCGAATTCAACCGCTCGGCCCAATTGTCGGGTGCGACGCCGAGCACCCACTGGGCCCTTGACCAGAAGCACGGCGCCGCAGAGCCCGAAGGATACGCCGCAGACGCCGCTTAGCGCCGAAACGACCAGCAGGATGCCGCGATCCTGACCGCCCTTGATCCAGAACATCACCCCGATCGAGGCGAGCAGCACTGTTACCGTCGTATAGGTGAGGATGAAGCCGACACCATCGAAACCGAGATAGGTCACGCCGGCGCAGACAGCGATCGCGAGCATGGCCGGCAGGCGGCTGAAATTGCGCACACCAAGATATTGCATGGCCGAAAGTGAAAGCGCCAGGAAACCGAGGCTGAGCAGCGCCAACGCTGCCTGACAAAGCAACGGACTGGGCTCCCTCGTGTAGCGCCAGAAGACGATGACGTGGGCGACAAGGACGAGAATGCCGCACGCAACCGTCAGCACGAAGCGTGCACGCGGCGCCGTGAACCAGATCACAAACATGGTGACGCTCAGGCATGTGCCCGACAGCGCAGCCGCCAGCAATAGCGAACTGAAATCCAGCATGGATGAGCGGCAACCTTTGGGATCTTCGATTTGTGGCGCATCATAGGCATGCAACCGGCCGGAGATACCGTTTTCGGCCGGTTTTCAAAGCAACCTGCCGACAGGGTTTACAAAGCGTCGACTGCCGTCCCGCGAAGCTCGGCACGCGAGTGTCCCTAGTCTCAGCCCTTGTTGAGCAGCGCCAGATTGGCGTTGATCACGCTCGGGTCGGCCATGCCGGCCCTTGCTTCCATGAGCAGCGCTCTCGCCTTCTTCTTGTTGCCGCGCAGCAGCTGCGAATAGCCCATGTTGTTGACAATCTGCGGCTTGCGCCCGGCAACCTTCAAAAGCTGGTCGTAGGCGCGGTCGGCGAAGTCGAAGCGGCCGAGTTCGTCATAGGAGGCGGCAAGCCCCATCCATCCCTCGGCACTGTCGGCCTTCAGTTCCACGGCCTTGCGGAAATGCTGTTCGGCAAGGCCGTAATTGGCCTCGCGGAACTGCGCCTTGCCTTGCGCAAGGTCGGAGGTGCTGACGTCTTTTGCCACCGGTTGGATCGATGTGGTCTTGGTTTTGTCGACGTTGTCGGTCGTGCAGCCGCCGACCATCAAGACCGCCGCTAGCGCGGCCATTGCCGTGAAACTTCTGTGACGCATGCCCCTGGCCCCAATCGCCCGATTTACCGGGTCGTTCTCTGAGGAAGCAGACTACAACAGGGCGATTAAACTTCAGTGCGGAAACGCGCCTAAAATTTGGTTTCGGGCACAGAAGCCATTAACCAACCGAAGCCTATTCCGGCTCCAGCGCCTTGAGCCCCGCCGGAAACTGATAGCGCCTGCCGTCGTAGCGCAGCCGGTAGGTTCGTTTCATGGACCTGCCGGGATGGGACTGGCACTCGCCATTCTTGTCGACAGACGGATTGTCGGTGTCCAACCGCTCGAACACTGTGATGTCGTGATAGCCGTGATGTCTCGCCGGGCTCATCGCCAGGCTGACCCGGTTGGATTGAAAGGATCCTGCGCAATTGGTGTCGCCTTCGCCGCCAAAGCCGGCCACGATGATGCCGTCGAGCACCAGGCGCAGAGCACCGCCGTCAAGGGCATAGAGCCGCAGGTCGGTTTCACTGAAAGGATTCGGCTGCGAATGGTTTGCCATGTCGATGCGCAGGCCGAAGGCGCCGACATCGGGCGCCAATCTGTAGCGCCCGGTATCGAAGTCGATCTCGCGGATGCCGACGGCATCATCGGTCATCAGCCCGGGCTGGAGCAGGCGCTGGCGCACCTGCCGGGTCTTCCTGTCGACGACCAGAAGCTCGACATCGCCGACATGCCCGTCGTCGCTGGATTGGGAGCTGTCGATCAGCGGCACGGCGACCAACAACAGGTCGTCATGGGCGGGCCAGATCTTGCAGACCACGCCGAATGGCGCATCGCCATCCCAAAGCGTCTGGGCGATGCTGGTATGAGGTTCGAGCGTGAAGGAGGCGCCATCGGCACTCTTTTGGGCCTTGGGATATGCCTGCTGCACCAGAGCGGCAGCGTCGCCGCAATCGTCGGCCGCGGCCGAGGCCGGCGACAGACTGGCCGCGGCGAGGCCGAGGAAGGCGGTGCACAAGACTATTCGCATGGACGGCTCACTCATTTTGCTTTTTTCGGATTTTGCCGAAGGAGAGCGGCCAAACCGGCCGGATATGACATCCAGGCGAAGCGTAGTTGAAGTGAGTAACCGCAGAAAGCCGCCGGGCGGCCACTTGGTATCTACTGCCTTGGTATCTACTGAACCGCCGTCATTTTGACGATGATCGGGATGACGGCGATCATCAGCACCACCGGCAGGATGCACACCACCACCGGCACCGACATCTTGGCCGGCAAGGCATGTGCCTTCTCCTCGGCCAACGACATGCGCTTGTGGCGCATTTCGTCAGAGAACACGCGCAGCGCCCCGGCGAGGCTGGTGCCGAGTTCCTTCGACTGCTGCAAGAGCGTGGCGAAGGAGCGCACCTCGTCCAGGCTGAGGCGGTCGGCGAGCGCCTTCAATGCATCGTCGAGGCTGCGGCCGGCCCTGAGTTCCAGCGACACCAGCTGCAGATTCTGGCTCAGCGACGGATAGGTCTTGGCCAGTTCCTTCGAGACGCGCTCGATGCCGGCCTCCATGCTCATGCCAGCATCGGAGCAGACGATCATCAAATCCATGAAGTCGGGAAAGCCGTTGCGGTATTCGCGCATCTTTTCCCGCACCTTCTGGCTGAGCACCAGGCCGGGCACGAAATAGCCGGCGGCTCCCGACAGGATGATGAAGGTCCAGCGGCTGGTCGCGGTGGAATCGGCGCTGCCCATCCAATGGTTGACCAGGAACGCGCCGATCGCTGCGCCCACCAGGCAGGCGAAGCGGATCAGGAAGAATGTGCCGACCGCGCGCGGCTCCATATAGCCCGCCTGGATCAGCTTCATACGCAGCCGGGCGACATTTTCCGGATCGCTCTTGGCGTAGAATTCCTGCGCCCGCTTCACCGCCTTCTCGCGCACGACGCTCTGGTTCTTCTTCGGCGCCACCTCGGCCTGTTGGGGAGTCTTGCTGTCGTCGATCTTGAGCCGGCGCTTGAGATCGTTGCGGTCGCCTTTGGCCACCACCAGCGGCCATGCCACCGCGCTGCCGCCCAACGCCAGCAGCATCGCGGCTACCGGCATCAGCGACGTCGGCGCCAGCGAGGCAAGAAACTGGATCACCTGCTCCATCTCAGAACCGGAAGTTCGACATCTTGAACATGATGATGTTGCCCAGCATCAGCCATGTCACCGAACCGCCCAGCAGATACCAGGTCTTCGGCACATCCCAGACGCTTTGATAAAATTGCGGCATCATCACCATGATGGCGGCGAACAGCAGCGCCGGCACCGCCGTCAGGATATAGGCCGACATACGACCCTCGGTCGAAATGGCGCGCACCTTGCGGCGCAGCTTGCCGCGTTCGCGGATCGTCGTCGACAGCCCGTCGAGGATCTCGCGCAGATTGCCGCCCGAACTCGTCTGGATGGAAACCGCGGTGACGAACAGCGGCAGATCCTCCTGGCCGACGCGATCAAACAGTGAATTCAACGCCGAAACCAGGTCGGAACCATAAGTCACCTCGTCGGAGATAACGCCGAATTCGGTGCCGATCGGATCGGGCATCTCGCGCGACACCATGGAGATCGCCACCGGAACCGGATGCCCGGCCTTCAAGCCGCGCGTGATCAATTCCAGCGCCTCCGGCAACTGCACGCCGAAACGCTTCACCCGCCGGGCACGCTTGGAACGCAGCACAATTACCGGCAGCAGCGCTGTCAGCACCACAAACAGCAAAATGGCGAGCAACAGCGGCAGGCCGTACCAGAGCGCGACGAGCATCATCGCCAGCGCCACGCCCGTCGTCATCGTCAGGAATTTCGGCAAGGGCATCACCATGCCAGACTGCGTGCGCAGCGCGCGAAAACGGTCGGGCGAGAAGAATGACGTGCCGGAATCGAGGCCGCGTTCCTTGCGCAGCTGGATCAGCACCTGTTCCTGGCTGATCTTGTTTTCCTGCAGCTTCATGCGCCGGTTGATAGCCAGGCGCTTGTCGCTGCGGCCGGCATAGAGCAGATAGCAGCCTTCGGCGATCATGATGCCGGTCAGCGCTGCCGCGGCATAGACGACATAGATCGGGCTGAAATTCTCGAACACCCGGCTACTCCTGCGGCCGGCCGGGTTCGAAATATTTGCCGGGGAATTCAATGCCCATATTGCGCAGGTCCTCGAGGAAACGCGGGCGAATGCCGGTCGCCTCGTAGTGACCGAGGATCTTGCCGTCGGCTTCCATGCCGGTGCGCACGAAGCGGAATATCTCCTGCATCTGGATGACGTCGCCTTCCATGCCGGTCACCTCGGCGACGCTGGTCACCTTGCGCTTGCCGTCCGACAGTCGCGTCAGCTGGACGATAAGGTCGAGCGCGCTGGCGATCTGGCTGCGGATCGACTGCACCGTCATCGGCATGCCGGTCATGCCCAGCATCTGCTCGAGGCGCGAAATGGCGTCGCGCGGCGTGTTGGCGTGGATGGTCGCCATCGAGCCTTCATGGCCGGTGTTCATCGCCTGCAGCATGTCGAAGGCCTCCTCGCCGCGGCACTCGCCGAGGATGACGCGGTCAGGGCGCATGCGCAGCGCGTTCTTGACCAGGTCGCGCTGCTTCAGCTCGCCATGACCTTCGATGTTGGCGGGGCGCGTTTCCATGCGCGCGACATGCGGCTGCTGCAGCTGCAGTTCGGCCGCGTCCTCGATGGTGATCAACCGTTCGTCTTCCGGAATAAAGGCTGACAATGCGTTGAGCATTGTCGTCTTGCCGGTGCCGGTACCGCCCGAGATGATGGTCGTTTTGCGGGCGTGGACTGCAGCCGCCAGCACCTCGGCCATGTTCTGGGTGATGGCGCCGAACTCGACCAGCTTGTGCAGGCCGAGCTTGTTCTTTGAAAACTTGCGGATCGACACCAGCGGCCCGTCGACGGCGACCGGGCGAATGGCGGCGTTGAAGCGCGAGCCGTCGAGCATGCGGGCATCGACCATCGGCTGCGATTCGTCGACCCGGCGGCCGACGGCGGCGACGATCTTGTTGACGATGCGCAACAGGTGCGCCTCGTCCTTGAACGGGATATGGACCTGCTGCAGCTTGCCCCGTTTTTCGACGAAGCAGTTCTGGTGGCCGTTGATCAGGATGTCGTTGATGTCGGGGTCCTTGAGCAGCGGTTCCAGCGGGCCGAGGCCGACCATCTCATCGACGATGTCATCGACCAGCGCTTCAAGTTCGACGGTGTTGATCGCCATACGCTCCTGGCGGGTCTTTTCCGACACGAACTCCTGCACCTGCCGGCGCATCTCATCCTTGGGCAGGCGCTCCAGCGCGACCAGGTTGATTTCCTCCAGCAGCAGCCGGTGGATGCGCACGCGGGCATCGAGCACCTTGTTGGCGCTTTTTCCCGGTGTTGTCTCCGGCTTCGGCGGCAAGGCCTTGCGGTTCGTCGGGATGACCACGGCGTGATGCGCGACCGGCGCCGCCTCGGCCGGCTTCAGCGCGCGGACGTCACGGTTCTGCAGGGTCGAGAAGCGGCTGGTCATCCGGCTTTCCTCTTCAGGAGGCCCCTGCCGATGCCGAACAGCGAGCGCGATTTCTCCGGCGTCACGACGGCTTCTTCCGGCAGGATGATCCTCTTCAGATCGTTGACGACATTGGCGTTCGGATCGATCTCATGCAGCGGCACGCCGCGGTCGACCGCTTCGCGCACAAGCCGGTAATTGTTGGAGATGCCGCCGACGAAATGCTCGCCGAGGATTTCCTGGACATCCGCCTGCTTGATGCCGTTGTCGAACATCTTCTGCTCGAAACGATTGACGATGACGTTCGGCTTCACTTCCTTGCCGGCCGTCTCGTAGACCGCCTGGATCAGCCGCTGCGTGTGGCGCAGGCATGGCACCGTCATTTCGGCGACGATGTAGAGCTTGTTGGAGCCGAGCAGCACCGTCTCCGTCCACGGAAACCAGGTGCGCGGCATGTCGATGACGACGTTGTCGAAATAGGCCGAGACGAGATCGAGCATGCGCACCACGACATCGGTCTTGAACGAGCGCATTTCCGACGGATGCGTGGGCGCCGCCAGCACGCAGAGCCCGCTCGCATGCTTGGACAGCATCACGTCCAGCAGCTGACGGTCGAGGCGCTCGGGCTGGTTCTCGATTTCGGTGATGTCGAAGCGCGGCTCCAGGTCGAGATATTCGGCGCAGGCGCCTTGCTGGAAGTTGAGGTCGACCACGCAGGTCGACGCGCCACGCGTCACCGAATGATGCAGCTGGAAGGCGGTCTGCAGCGCCAGCGTCGTGGTGCCGACGCCGCCGGCGGCCGGCATGAAGGTATAGATCTGCGACTCGGTGTTTTCCTCGCGCCCCGGCCCTTGCAGCGCGCGCACGACCGACCGCACCAGATCGGCGGTGGTGATCGGCTTGACCAGGAAATCAGCGACCTGGAGCTGCACCAGGATGCGCACCGCGGCGGCGTTGAATTCCTGGGTGACGACGACCACGGGAACGCGGCCTTCGAGCCGGCGCATGATGCGCTGCAGCGACTCGATCTCTTCCAGCTTTGCCGCATCCATGTCGACGATGAGCGCGCCGAAATCGGCTTCCTGTACCTCGCCGCGCAGTTCGGTAATGTTCTTCTCGACGGTCGAAAGCTGGATCACCTCCGAGGCCGCGAACGCGGTGCGCGTATCCTGCGCAAAGGTCCGGTCGCTGGACACCAGCAGGATCTTCTTGGTCTTGATGCCGCTTGCCATTTTGTCAGCCTGTCAGGTCATTCCCGGTCAAATCACCGGGCAAATCAATCGGTTGTCGCTGTCGGTTGCACGGCCTTGGCGGCAGCAGCCTGGTCGGCGGCGTTGACTGCCGCCTCACTGCGCTGCGCCGGCACCAGCAGCCTGGTGTTCTGGACGCCGTATTTCCAGGGATCGACCATCTGCATGGCCGTATTGGCGGCCTGTGCGTTGCCGGCGGCAATCGTCGGTCCCTCGGAGCGGACATAGTCGTCGCTGGTGCAGCCGCTGGCGAGGCCGGCGAGCAGCAGGGCGATGCATGATTCCACGCGCATGGCTTCAATCCTTCGGCAGGTCGAGGAAATGCCCGACGGTGGTGACCGCGGCCGGCTGTGCCGTACTGCCGCTGGCCATTGCCACTGCACGATTGGCTTCGGACGATTTCACTTCCTCGGTGTTGTTGAGGAAATAGTCGACATTGCTGGCCGGCTGCGTGCCGTCGGTCGGCTCGAGCAGCTTCTTCGACGGATCGACCGGCTTGACCAGATAGGGGGTGACGATGATCACCAGATCGGTCTCGCGCCGCTGATAGGATTTGGAGGAGAACAGCGAGCCGAGCACCGGCAGCTTGCCGAGGCCGGGAAGACGCGATGTGGTAATGTCGTTCTGTGACTGCAGCAGGCCGGCGATCATGAAGCTCTGGCCATTCTTCAGGTCGACGGATGTTTTGGCGCGGCGCACGATAAAGCCCGGGACCGAGATATTGCCGATATTGTAGGAGGCCGAAGCGTCGATCGAGGACACTTCCGGCGCGATGTCGAGGCTCACCAGCCCGTCCTTGAGAACCGTCGGCGTGAAGTCGAGGCTGACGCCGTATTTCTTGTAGCTGACGGAAATCTTGCCATTGTCCTCGGAGACCGGGATCGGGAACTCGCCGCCGGCGAGGAAGCTTGCCGTCTGGCCCGAGCGGGCGATCAGGTTCGGCTCGGCCAGCCGCCTGGCGAGACCACGTTCCTCCAGCGCCTTGATGGCGACGTCGATCGACAGGCCGTTGGACAGCAGCCGGCCGATGATCTCGCCATTGCCGGCTCCCGGCACCGAGCCCGGCTCGAGGGTGACGTCGCGCCCGCCAATGCCGTAAGCGAAATTGGCGCTGTATTTGGCGCCGAGATCCTGTCCGGCCTGGCGATTGATCTCGACGAAGCGGACGTTGAGCTGAACCTGCTGCGAGGACGAGATGTTGACCGAATTGATCACTTCTTCATTGCCGGAGAAGCGGCTGGCGATCTTGCTTGCCTTCTCGGCGGCGACCGCGTCATCGGCCTCGCCCGACAGCACGACGCGGCCATTGGCCGAGCCGACCTTGATCTTGGCGTCCGGCACGCTGGCGCGAATGGTGCTGGCCAGCTGGTCGGTGTCCAGCGTCACCTCGATGTCGACGGTGCCGACCAACTGCTTGTTCTCGTCGAACAGCGCGATGCCGGTGGTGCCGAGATTGTTGCCCAGCACATAGAAGGATTTGTCGGTCAGCGGATTGACGTTGGCGATCTCCGGATCGCCGATGACGATCTGATAGAAGGCGGCATTGGTCATGACCGTCTTCGGCTTGCCCTTGGCCACCTTGATCGACGCATTCGTTGTCGACGAGACATGGACGATATCGTTGTCGGCCTTGGCTGGCGCGCTGAGGCCGAGCATTGCGGCCGCGGCGAGGCAAGCCGCTATCGCGAGCGCCCGCATTGGGCGCAGTCCTTTCGTCGTCTGAAATGCATGAAGTCCCGACATCTGTCCCGTCCCTCGCCCGGTCCCCACCGGCAGTTATTGCTGGTCCCGCGCAGGAACCTGGTATTCTTCGACCTGCGTGCCGCGCGTCACGATGATCGTCTTGAATTTCGGCTTCTCAGGCTCCTTGGTCGCGGCAGTGAACAGCGCGCCGGCAGCGGCCTGGACGCCGGAGGCGACCGATCCGCCGAAGGACGAGATGGTGGTGACGCCGTCCTTGGCGGCCCCTCCGTCTGCGGCCGAGCGGAGCGACAGCGACAAGGTGCCGACGGTGCGGGCAAGCGCCACTTTCTGCGCGCCTTCGGTCGTCACCTCGATGGTGACGGAATTGGCGATCTGCGGTGTGGTCTGGCGCTCGTCGGCGCCCTGCCCCACGGTCAGCACCTTGGCGTCGGAGACGACGATCTCGGAGGTAACGGTCGATCCGGCAGCGCCCTGCGCGTTCTTGGCCACTTCCTGGATTTCGCCCGCATCGCGTGTCAGCACCACGTCGACCCGGTCGCCCGGCATGACGAAGCCGCCGACACCGGCGATCTCGTCGGTGCGGATTGTCACCGCCCGCATGCCGGGCGTCATCATGTTGGATAGCGTCGCGCGGCCGTTCGGCCCCGACAATTTGCTGATCAGCACCGGCTCGTTGATCTCGATCGGCGACAATACCACGCGGCTGCCTTCGGCGAGCAATGCATTGACTGTGGTGAATGCGCCCTGCGGCACCGAATCCTCGGACCATGGGATTTCGCTGAGCTGCGCCCGGTCAAGCTCCATGCCGTAACGCAGCGGCGCGTTGGCCACCACGATGGTCTTGAAGACGACCTTGGGGACGGCGGGCGCCGGGATCGACGCCGTTTTCTCTTCGGCATCGGCCTTGGCCTGGCTTTTCACCCAGAAATCCGCGGCAAAGATTGAAATCGCGCCGAAGACGGCAGCGATGCCAATCATCGTTATGGCCTTGCCCCTCACAACCAACCCCTGACATTCGTGGTCTTTTGTTTTGTTGAGGCGACGCTAGGCCGCTTTGTTAAAGATTCAGGAATCGCGCCCGCTCCGCACGGACCTATTTCCGCCGGCTTGGTTATCGAAAGGTTTTAGGATAAGAAGGGTTTAATCCCCGAACGTAACAGGAACTTCCGTCGCTTGGCGCCGAAAAGCGTGGCAGTATCGACGGGTGATTCGCGGCACGGATTCTATGGTAGGCATGGACGACAACAACGATCTTTTCGGCAATCTGGAAAAGCAGCCCCAACCGGCTCGGACACCTTCGCGCCCGGCCGACCCGCTGGTGCAGGCCACGAAGCGTCCTGCCGCGACCAAGGACGGCAGCGAGGGCTATAGCGCCGCCGACATCGAGGTGCTGGAGGGGCTGGAGCCGGTGCGGCGCCGTCCCGGCATGTATATTGGCGGCACCGACGACAAGGCGATGCACCATCTGTTTGCCGAGGTCATCGATAATTCGATGGACGAGGCGGTCGCCGGCCATGCCACCTTCATCGATGTCGAGCTGTCGGCCGACGGATTTCTGACCGTCACCGACAATGGCCGCGGCATTCCGGTCGATCCGCATCCGAAATTCAAGAAACCGGCGCTCGAAGTCATCATGACGACGCTGCATTCGGGCGGCAAGTTCGATAGCAAGGTCTATGAGACCTCCGGCGGTCTGCACGGTGTCGGCGTCTCGGTCGTCAATGCGCTGTCGGACCATCTCGAAGTCGAGGTCGCGCGCGGTCGCCAGCTTTACCGCCAAAGGTTCTCGCGCGGCGTTCCGGTGAGCGGGCTGGAGCAGCTCGGCGAAGTGCACAACCGGCGCGGCACCAAAATCCGCTTCCATCCCGACGAGCAGATTTTCGGCAAGGGCGCCGCCTTCGAGCCGGCGCGGCTCTATCGCATGACCCGCTCGAAAGCCTATCTGTTCGGCGGCGTCGAGATCCGCTGGAGCTGCGACCCATCGCTGATCAAGGAAAAGGACCAGACGCCGGCCAAGGCGGAGTTCCATTTCCCCGGCGGCTTGAAGGACTATCTCAAGGCATCGCTCGGCGATGATTTCCAGGTGACCCGCGAAATCTTCGCCGGCAAGAGCGAGAAGCAGGGCGGCCACGGTTCGCTGGAATGGGCGGTGACCTGGTTCGGCGGTGACGGCTTCGTCAACTCCTACTGCAACACAATCCCGACCGGCGAAGGCGGCACGCATGAGGCCGGCTTTCGCAATGTGCTGACGCGCGGGCTTCGGGCCTATGCCGACCTGGTCGGCAACAAGCGCGCCTCGATCGTCACCTCCGAAGACGTGATGATCTCGGCGGCAGGCATGCTGTCGGTGTTTATTCGCGAGCCGGAATTCGTCGGCCAGACCAAGGACAGGCTGGCAACGATCGAAGCCATTCGCATTGTCGAGACCGCCATCCGCGATCCCTTCGACCACTGGCTGGCCGACAATCCGCAGGAAGCCTCCAAGCTGCTGGAATGGGTGATTGCGCGCGCCGACGAGCGGGTGCGCCGGCGCCAGGAAAAGGAAGTGTCGCGCAAGAGCGCGGTGCGCAAGCTGCGCCTTCCCGGCAAGCTCGCCGACTGCACGCAGAATGCCGCCGCGGGCGCCGAACTGTTCATCGTCGAAGGCGACTCGGCCGGCGGCTCGGCCAAGCAGGCGCGCGACCGCGCCAGCCAGGCGGTGCTGCCGCTGCGCGGAAAAATCCTCAACGTCGCCAGCGCCGGCAACGACAAGCTAGCCGCCAACCAGCAGATTTCGGACCTGATTCAGGCGCTCGGTTGCGGCACGCGCTCGAAATACCGCGACGAGGATTTGCGCTACGACCGCGTGATCATCATGACCGACGCCGACGTCGACGGCGCTCACATAGCCTCGCTGCTGATCACCTTCTTCTACCAGGAAATGCCGAACCTGGTGAATGGCGGCCATCTCTATCTGGCGGTGCCGCCGCTCTATTCGATCCGGCAAGGCGGCAAGGTTGCCTATGCCAGGGACGATGCGCACAAGGACGAGCTGTTGCGCACCGAATTCACCGGCCGCGCCAAAGTCGAGATCGGCCGTTTCAAGGGCTTGGGCGAAATGATGGCCGCGCAGCTCAAGGAAACCACCATGGACCCGAGGAAGCGCACGCTGCTCCGGGTCGATGTCATCGACGCCGTGGCGGCGACCAAGGATGCTGTCGACGCGCTGATGGGCACCAAGCCGGAAGCCCGCTTCCGCTTCATCCAGGAACGCGCCGAATTCGCCGCGACGGAAGTGCTGGATATCTGAGCGCCGGCCGACTCTTCGTTTTGACGCAGTTCCGGGCGGAAAACCGTTTCAAACTTTTCCTGGAACTGCTCTAGCCTGCACTTCCGATACGGAGACCAGCTTGTGATCCGGGCGCGGCTGAAGAGCTACTTCGAAACCAGTTTGGCGGGCCTGACGCAGCCGACGCGCTCGGATTGGATTTTCGCCCTGCGCACGGTTTCGGCCGGTCTGATCGCGCTTCTCGCTGCTTACGCGTTGAAACTCCACCACCCGCAATGGGCGATGATGACGGTCTTCATCGTCGCCCAGCCGGTCGCCGGCATGGTGCTGGCGAAAGGTTTTTACCGGCTGCTCGGCACGCTGGCCGGTGGACTTGCGGCGATCGGCATCACCTCGGTTTTCGGCACCAATCCCTGGCTGCTGGTCACGGCGCTATCCGTCTGGATTGGGCTGTGCACGCTCGTTTCGTCGCTGCTGCGCAATCCGGAAGCCTATGGCGCCGCACTTGCCGGCTATACCGCGATGATCATTGGGCTGCCGGCTTTCGGCCAGCCGCACGTGGTCGTCGATCTCGCTGTCGCGCGCTGCGCCGAGATCGTGCTCGGCATCGTCTGCGCCGGCCTGACCAGCCGGCTGATCCTGCCCAAGCTGGCCGCTGACGCCATCATCTCCAGGCTGAAGCGCAGCATCCTCGACCTTGCAACCTATGCAGGCGGCGCTTTTTCCGGTGGCGACCCGGCGACGCTGGCCGGCCTGCACCGCAAGCTGATCACCGACGCCCAGATGCTTGCCGAGATGCGCGCCTATGCCCGGCTCGAAGCACCGAGCTTCGCCACCCGCGCCCATCCGGTCCGCCTAACCATCGGTCAGCTTCTCTCGGCGCTGTCGGCGGCGCGCGCGCTGCATTCGCATGCCGCGCCGAAAAACGCAGCGCTCATTCCGGTACGCTCCGAACTGCAGTCGTTGGTCAGCGAGCTGGCAGCGACGCCCGAGGCGCTGGACGACACGTCGCCCTGGGTGACGCGGCTCGACGCGATTGCCGGCAAGGCCCGGCAAATGCCCGACGCCTCGACCGATCAGGGCGACGACAGGGTCGGCACCATAACCCGCCTTACCATCGCCGCCGATTTCGCCGAAGCCTTCAAGCAGGTGCTGCGCGGCCTCGACGCCCTGCGCGCACCGGTGACGGGCCCCAGCCGGAGCAACAGGCAGCCGCCTGCGCTGGTGGTGCACCGCGATTATCCCGGGGCTTCGCGCAATGCCATACGCGCCGGCCTTGCCACGTTGGCGGTCGCCGCCTTCTGGCTGACGACGAAATGGTCCGACGCGGCCGGCACCGTCATCCTCGTTGCCGTCGTCTCCAGTCTTTTCGCCGCGCGGCCTGACCCGGTGCGGGTGTCCTGGGGCTTCTTCAAGGGAACGCTGCTGGCTTTGCCCTTTGCCTTCCTTGTCGGCCAGGTCGCGCTGCCTGCCCTGCCCGGCTTCGGCTGGTTCACGCTGTTTGTCGTGCCGATCCTGGTACCGACGGCGCTGGGCATGGCCAATCCGCGCACCGTCGGCGTGGCGACGGCGTTTGCAATCAATTTCCTCGCCTTCCTCAGCCCGCATCAGGCGATGACCTATGCCCCAGGCCCGTTCTTCGCCGGCTCGGCGTCGGTGCTGGTCGGCATCCTGCTGGCCATCGGCGTCTTCATCGTGGTGCTGCCGGTCGATCCATGGCGCGCGGCCAACCGCATCGTGCGCGCCATGCGCGAGGATCTGGCGCGGCTGTGTCTGCACGAGCGGGTACCGCGGCGTTCGGCCTTCGAGAGCCTGGCCTATGACCGCATCAACCAGCTGATGCCGCTCTTGCAGAATGCCGGCAGGAAAGGCGATGCGATCCTGGGCGGCGGGGTCGCCGCCGTTACCGTCGGCCTCGAAATCCTGCGCCTGCGCGCCGCGCAGCAGAGGCCGTCCACTCCTACCGACACCGCGCTCTCGATCGCCAATTTCCTGCGCGGCCTCGCGCGTGAACTGCTCTTTCGCGCAACCGGCGATCCACAGACAGCAACTGTCACTGTGGCCCGGCAATATGCAGCCAGCCTTTCAGAGCGCAGCGGCGGTGCGGATATGCTGCAGATCGCAGCCTCGCTGCGCATCATCGCCGCCGCGATTCGAGGATTTCCCGGATTTCTTCACCAGGGATCGTGGCTAGGGCGTCAGGCCGCGGCTATCGCCAGCGCATGCCCGCGCGCGTTTTCCCGCAGCGCGTCGAGATGGATCGACTTGACCAGGCCGGCGAGATCGCCCTCAGTGGATTGACCTCCGAGTTCCTTCAGCATCAGCCAGCTGACTTCCTGCACGCCGGCGAGGCGCTTGCCGTTGGCGACTTCGCGCCAGATCTTGAGCGCGCGCAGCATGATGCCATGGGTGGAAGCGGCAAGGCCGGCGCTGCGGAACAGCGCCTGCAACGCAACGTCCTGGCCGCCGGCGAGCAAGGCCCGCACCCGCTGCTCCGACTGCTGGCTGAGCGCAACCAGGGCCGAGCCGAAAAAGTCGACCTTGCCGTGGGCAATGGCACGGATGATGAAACTTGCGGTCAGGTCGCCGCGCAGGCGCAGATGTTCGATAAGTGCCGCATGTTCCTCCGCGCGCGTGCCTTCGACCAGCCGCACCGAAGCCTTGACGCAAGCATCGCGCGTGACGCGCTCGGCTCTGGCCGCCCCCATCAGCGCCATCACCAGCGGCGAAGCCTTCAGCGTTTCGCCGAGCTTGACCAGTAGCATGTGCCGGCAGTCGGCCGGCAGCCGCACATCCGTGACCATTGCCTCGCGCAAATGAGCGATATGGCCATGCCGCTCGGCCATGCGGCGGAAGCTGAGCGACGCGATATCGGCGCCGTCATTGGCGAGCAGCGCCGCACACGCTTCCGGTTCGCCGATCTCGGCGATTGCCGCGGCAACCGCCATCGAAACGACCGGCCGGTCGGCGATCAGTTTTTGCGTCGCCTTGTGCCCGGCCGCGACGCGGTCGATCAGGTCGGCGTCCGTCAGCAGCGGGGAGCGCGCCAGCACCAGGGCTGCCACTTCCGGCTGATCGGAGGCAAGCGCGCTGATGATCTGCAGCGGCGCGTGATGGCTCATCGACAGCGCTTCGGCCATAGCCAGCCGCACCTTCGACGAGGCGTCGTCGAGCAGCAGCGTCAGCGCCGCTTCGGCCGCGCAACGGTCTTCGAAAGGCAGGTCGGAATTGACGTAGGCGCGGGCCAGCGCGCTCGCCGCCGCGGCGCGCTCCGAAACTCTCGCGGTGTAGATCCATTTGAGAAAATGCGAGACAACCATACTGCCTGCTACGCCCCTTGCCGGAAAGCTTCCGGCCCCAGGAATGACCCTAGGCAGAAATGGTTTACGAACGGTTCACCATGTTTATTAACTGGCTTGCGGGTGGCATGGGCAGCGCCTATCAACCGTCAGGCAGCGGAGGAGAAAAACGATGCCCGGGCTTTATCTCGAAGAGTTCGTCGTCGGACATGTCTTTCGGCACACGCTGCGCAAGACCGTCACCGAAAGCGATAACATGCTGTTCTCGGTGATGACGCTGAACCCGCAGCCGCTGCACATCGACTTCGACTTCGCCGCCAAGAGCGAATGGGGCAGACCGCTGGTCAATTCGCTGTTCACGCTCGGCCTGATGATCGGCATTTCCGTCAATGACATCACCGTCGGCACCACAATTGCCAATCTCGGCATGAAGGAGACGGTGTTTCCGCACCCGGTCTTCCACGGCGACACCATCCGTGTCGAAACGACGGTGCTCTCAGTCAGGGACTCGAAATCGAAGCCGGACCGCGGCATCGTCGAGTTCGAGCATCACGCCTACAATCAGAACGATGTCCTCGTTGCCAAATGCACGCGCCAGGCGATGATGATGAAAAAGGCGGCCTGATGCGCTCGCTGCTGTTTGTGCCCGGGGATTCCAAAAAGAAACTTGAGAAGGGTTTTGGCGCCGGCGCCGACGTGGTCATCGTCGACCTTGAGGATTCCGTGGCGCCACAAAACAAGCCGTCGGCACGCGACATCGCAGCACGCTTTATTGCCGGCAACAGGCAGCAGACAAGCTCCGCCATCTATATCAGAGTCAACGACCTATCGACCGGGTTGACCGACGATGATCTGGCCGCCCTGGTTCCGGTCAAACCCGACGGTATCATGCTGCCGAAGTCGAACAGCGGCCAGGATGTCCAGCAGCTATCCGTAAAGCTCCGCGTACATGAGGCCGAAAACGGATTGCCGGATGGCGCGATCAAGATCCTGCCGATCATTACCGAGACCGCTGCTGGGTTGCTGGCCGCCGCGACCTATGCCGGGGCAAGCGCCCGGCTTGCCGGCCTCACCTGGGGTGCCGAAGATCTGTCCGCGGCGATCGGTGCGCGGGCTGCGCGCGACGACAACGGTCGATACACCGATGTCTTCCGCCTTGCCCGCACCATGACCATCCTCGCCGCCGGCGCAGCCGAAGTCGCGGCGATCGACACGGTCTTCCCTGCCTTTCGCGACATGGCCGCCTTCGAAGCCGAATGCACGGAGGCCGAGCGTGACGGCTTTACCGGCAAGATGGCAATCCATCCGGCGCAAGTGCCGGTCATCAACGCCGCCTTCACGCCATCGGCGGAGGCAGTGCAACGCTCGCAGGCCATCGTCGCGGCCTTCGAGGCGGCCGGAAATCCCGGCGTGGTCGGCATTGACGGCAAGATGTATGACCGGCCGCATCTCAGGCTCGCCGAACGGCTTCTGGCTCGCGCCAAGGCAGCCGGGGTTTAGTCCCGCGCCAGCACGATGACCCGGTCCTCCGGCAGGTAGGCCAGCGCTTGCGACTTCAACGGGTTGACGGTGACGCCGCCCAGAGCCCGCTCATCATTCTGCGCAGCGCGAACGCGCCTATGCCCGATGGCGATCTCGCCGCGCAGACGCGCCGATTCCGCGATCGTCCAGAACGTCACCGGATGGTCGATGGCGACATAGTCGCCGACCGGACGCATGTAGATTTCGGAGCCCTCCTCGTCGAGCAGATCATCGAAGATCGCGGCGAGATGCTGGTTCTCCGATGCCTGCGCCAGCATCAGGCTGACCAGCCGGTTGCTGACGACGAAGTCATCGGCCTTGGTCACCGCCGCCAGCTCGCGGTTGCGCACGTCGATCATCTCGCTGACGATCGAGATGTGCGTGCCGGCATCCTCTGCGATTTTGCGCAGATGCAGCAGCGTCACCAGCGTGCGCGTATCGGCGGGCTGCGCTGCCATGGTCTCGCTGTAGCCGAGGACGAGCACGTGGTCGTAAGAAGGCACGTCCAGACTTGCCAGTGCTGTGCTGCTCGACGTGTCGGTGATGCGGCAGGAAACCGACAGATTGTCGCCGACGACCGGCAGGCCGGCAACTTCCTGCTCGAGGCCTGGCGTATCGGCGGCGATGGTCAGGATCGAACCCGGCGCGACGTAGCGCGACAGTTCATAGGTGATGATCGGACCGCGCCGGTTCCAGCCAAGGATCAGCGTGCTCTCCGGCTTCGCCTCAATGGGCTGATGGCGAAGAATCGCCGCGGTATCGATCTTGGCCGCCGCGCTTCCCAGCTTGATGGCCGCATCGTCCTCGGCAATGATGATGGCGCGCATGTCCTTGCCGATCACCAGCTCCGGTGGCGGGTTGAGGTTGACGCGCCCCTTTTCGTCGCAGAGCCCGATCAGCGCGCAATGCTCATACGCCATCGCCGCCTCGCCGAAGGTCTTGCCGGTGAGATCAGGCTGCTCGGTGGTGTAGATCTCGCAGCCGTCGAAATCGAGCAGCTCCGAATAAACGCCGCTGAGACCCGACTGCCGGCTCGAATGCACGACGATCCGCGAGATCAGCTGGTCGGCCAGGACAAGCTGCACCTCCGCCCCGCCGACGACGCGGGCGACCTCGGCGTTCTTTCCGTCGCGGATCTCGGCGGCGATGTTATAGGGCGCCGTGCGCCGGTTCGGGTCGTTGGCCAGCGCCAGCACCGTCTTGATGACCTGCGAATCCGGATCGTCGCCGTCCGGCGACAGCACGATGATCGAGCGCGAGGTCTGCGGGTTGACGATGGCCAGATCGTAGAGGTCGGTCGGGTCGCCGCTGCGGCAGATGATGCGTGTATTGCCCAGTCTGCCGACCTTGGCGGCGATCTCGTCCTCCATTGCGACCTTGTCCATATTGGCCATGACGACAATGCGCGGATGGCGGCGGCTGGCATTGGCAATGACGAGTTCGGAGATGACGTCGAAGATCGATGGCGACCAGTTGAGGATGATGGTGTGGTCGCTCTCCAGCACCCGCGAACGACCCTTGCGCAATTCATCGAGCTTGCTGTCGACGCCGGCGCTGAGCACGCCGATGAGGGCCGACACGACGAAGATGCCGGCAAGCGTGACGAACAGCATGACGAGACGGAAGGCCCAGCCGGTGTCGCCGCCCATCGTGCCGGAATCGAGCGTGCGCATCAGCGATTCCCAGAACGCTTCGAAGAAGTTCAACGGCTCGCCGCCCTCCGGCGCAATGCGGGTCACCGCAAGGAAAGCCGCGGCGGCAATGATGATCAGCAGCGAAGCAACTGCGAGCCAGCCGATCAGCGCGACCGGGCCGGCGGCCATGCTCTTGTCAAACCCATAGCGCAGCCGGGTTCCCAGCGAGTCTCGTTTCTTCATGTCGCCGGCAACCCCCAATATTCCCCATGGTCGATGCGCCGACCCCAACGCATCGCCGAAGCCGCTGTCTTAGCCTGTGTTTAAATAAAGGGGAATCGCTTTCGGGTGTCAGTCGTTCCACGGCCCCGCATAATCGGCATAGAGCTTTGCCGGATCTGGCCGCGGCCGTTCCGGCGCCGGTCCCTGATAGGAGCCAATATGGATAAACCCAACAACACGTTCCTGTGGCGCCAGTCCCAGCAGCGCCCGGCCCTCCGCCACGTCGGAATACCAGTTGCTGATCATGTTGGTGCCGTAGCCCAGCGCATTGGCTGCGATCATCAGGTTCATCGCCGCCATGCCGCCGGACAGGAACATTTCCCATTGCGGGATTTTTGGATTGTCCTTCGGAACCGACACCACGCCGATCACCAGCGGCGCGCGGGAAAACCGCGCCAGTTCCTGATTGCGGCGGTTTTCCGGCAGCGGTCCTTCGCGCTGTTCGGCGAGCGCCGCCAGCTTCCTGCCGATCTCGAAGCGCGCCTCGCCGCGATAAAGGATGAAGCGCCACGGCTCCAGCCGGCCGTGATCGGGCACCCGGCTTGCAGCCGCGATCATGGTCGCGATATCGCCATCGCTGGGCGCCGGTTCCTTCAATTCAGGAATCGGTGCGGAGTTTCGGGTCAGCAGGAAGTCGATGATCGGCGACGCCATGGGGGCCAGGTCTCCTAAAGCACTCGATTTTGAGCTGAAGCGCGCCATTGCGGATCGGGGCGGCTCGGGCATTGACGCGGGCGCGCCGGACGAAAGAACCTGTTGCCAAGGCGGTCGGACTCTTAAGCCTTGAAATTGCCACCGCCTTGGGCTTCAACGCAAGGCATGTTTGAGGGGACATCGCGCCTTTTCCTGATTTGGCTCGCCGTAGCGCTGTTTGCGCCGGCCTCGATGGCCATGGCGCAGAATGCCGACGGCATCGGCAATCTGAAACTCCCCGATATTTCGAGCTATGCACCGCCCAAGGGCGAGACGCCGCTGGCACTCGGTGGCGGCGGTGCCATAACGCTGTCGGCGCAGTTGACCGACAAGGGCGCCGACATCACGCGCGGCATCGTCTGGCGCGTCTTCAAGCCCGAGGCCGCCGGCGACGGCAAGCTGCCGATGGTGGCTTCCGCGCATGGCGGCAGCGCCGTGTTCCAGCTCGAACCCGGCAGCTATCTGGTCCACGCCTCATACGGACGCGCCGGCGCCACCAAGCGCATCACCGTCGGCAAGGACGCCAGGCGCGAAAGCCTGGTGCTCGATGCCGGCGGCCTCAAGCTCGACGCGGTGCTGTCGGGCGGCGTGCGTATTCCGCCGAAAAAACTGCGCTTCTCCATTTATGAGGGCACCGCCGAGGCCAATGGGGACCGCGCTTTGATCATTCCCGATGTCGAGCCGAACAGCGTCGTGCGGCTCAACGCCGGCGTTTATCATGTCGTCTCCACCTATGGCGCGGTCAATGCCGTTATTCGCTCCGACATCCGTGTCGAAGCCGGCAAGCTGACCGAAGCCACCGTCGAGCATCGCGCGGCGGAGGAGACCATGAAGCTGGTGCGCGAGACCGGCGGCGAGGCCATCGCCGATACATCCTGGTCGCTGCTCAACGAATCCGGCGATCCGATCAAGGAGGCCGTCGGCGCCTTCGCCTCGATGGTGCTGGCCGAAGGCCAATACACCATCATCGCCAAGAACCGCGACCGCATCTACCAGAAGGATTTCACCGTGGTCGCTGGGCAGAACCAGGAGATCGAGGTGCTGGCCACCGAGGCGTCGGCCATCGATCCCGAGGAAGGCGCCGACTAGGTTGTGGACTCATAAGCCCGAAGCCACAGCCGGACGGATCGACCTTGCGATTCGTTTCTAGGCACCGGTTGGAGTGGCCACGATCCGGCATTCGTGGTATGTTTTTGCGGCCTTGAAAGCATGACCCGTACCGCAGTTTGCCTTGGGAGATGCCAAATGCGCATGTCCTTGCTTTTCATTCCACTACTGCTTGCACCGATTGTATCGCATGCCGCCGGCATTCACGACGCCGCCATGAAGGGCGATGTCGCGGCGATCACGGCAGCGCTCGACGCTGGTGCCGGCGTCGATGAGAGCGACGGGCGCACGACACCACTCTATCTTGCGGTCAAAGGCGGTCATTTTGCAGCGGCAAAACTGCTCATTGAACGCGGTGCCGACGTCAACGCCGTCCCGGACCCGCGTTTGGGTCCTGCCCTTATTCTGGCTTTGGCAAAACGCAGGACCGATTTGATCAATCTGTTGCTGGACGGGGGCGCAAATCCAAATTCGAAGCGCAGCCGCGAAAACGCTATCCACATCGCGGTCAATCTCGGTTGCCTCGATTGCGTGAAAGCACTGGTTGAGGCCGGCGCGGACGTGAATGCGAAGACAAAGGACGGCAAGACACCGCTCCATCTGGCAAAATTCAAGGGGCAACGCGAAGTTGCTGACTATCTCATGTCGAACGGCGTCGTGTTGCCAACGCCAGCTCCGATCTCGATGAAGTTGGCTGCTGCCGATGTCGAGAAAGGCCGAACCTACTTCACACACGTGTGCCACGGTTGCCACAATGCCGAGCCACAGGGAGGGATCAAAACGGGACCGAACTTATGGGGCGTCGTCGGCCGCGACAAGGCATCTATGGCAAATATGCGTTACTCCGACACCTTGCTGGCCTTAGAGGGTGTATGGACGTACGAGGACCTGAACAAATATCTGCTTGAGCCCATGCTCACCACGCCGGGTGTTTACATGGAGGTGCCTGGCGTCCCGGACGAGACCGAACGGGTCAACCTGATCGCCTACTTGCGTACACTCAGCGACAAACCGCTCCCACTGCCCTAGGAGCTATTGAGCAAAAAGGCCGAGGTTGTCGAAAATTTGACCGACTGAACGTCGTTTATGAGTACACGCTCTAGTTAGCGTCTCTCAGGCTGCCTTGCGCATACGGCGCGGCAGGAAGTGGACGCGGCTGCGCGGTGCGTCGGGCGCCAGATCGAAGACGCCGCGATGAAGGCGATCAAGCAAGGTCTTGCGGTCGCGCAGCGGCTCCAGCTCATCCCAGCGCAGTACGTTGCCGACGCGAACGTCGATCGCTTTGCCGGACAGCCGCCGAATTCGCGGATGAGCATTGAAAGGCGCAACGTCAGCGACGCCTTGCCGACGAATTTCGCCAGCCTTCCTTCGCGCTCCCCCATGTTCATCGGGCCGCTGACCAGATGGAACAGCCGGCCGTTCTGCCCGGAAAAATGCATCGGCACCACCGACGCCTTGGCGTCCTGCACGAGGCGCGCCGGAAACATCTTCCACGGCAGGTCGCGCGCCCGGCCAAAGCCTCTCGGCGCGGTGGCGACGCCGCCGGCCGGAAATACCACTATGGTGACGCCCTCTTTCAACAGCCGCACTGCCTCGTGGCGCACCGCCATGTTGTTCTTCACCGCGTCCTTGGTCTCGGAAAAGTCGATCGGCAGCGAGTACGGTTCCATTTCGCGGACCTTCAGCAGATCCTTGTGGATCATGACGCGGAACGGACGCCCGAGCTGCTCGACCAGCGACAGCACTGCAATGCCGTCGCCAATGCCGAACGGGTGGTTGGCGACGATCACCAGCGGCGTGTCCGGCAGCCCCGCCGGCGGCCACCGATCGGTGCTGCGCACCTTGACGTCGATCAGCTCCAGCATGCGGCTGAACACCCGCTCGCCCGTCGGCGCCACCTGGCGGCGCCAGAAATCATAGAGCGCGGCATACCGGTCGCGCCCCGACAGACCTTCAATGGAATGGATGAACCAGCGCGTCAGCGCCGGCTGGCTCGCATTGGCGTAGGAGAGTTCGGGAAACGGCCTTTCCCGTATCTTCAGCTTGAGCATGGGGGCTCGTTACAAGGTTGGCGTGACAGGCATGTGAAAATGGCGGTGGATCGCTCCACCGCCATTTCTCCGAAATATTGATTGCTCAGGCCGCGCTGCGCCTTCGGTCGGGCGAAACAGCCTCGTCGGAAAGCAGCTTCAGCGCGTCGGCCAGCTTGAGCGATTCCTGATCGCGCGAGCCGAGCCGGCGGATGTTGACCGTCTCCTCTTCCGCCTCGCGCTTGCCGCAGACGAGGATCACAGGAACCTTGGCCAGCGAATGCTCACGCACCTTGTAGTTGATCTTCTCGTTGCGCAGATCCGGTTCGGCCAAAAGTCCTGCCGCCTTCAACTGTGCGACGACCTTTCGCGCATAGTCGTCAGCATCCGAGGTGATCGTCGCCACAACCACCTGCAGCGGCGCGAACCACAGCGGGAAATGACCGGAATAATGCTCGATCAGGATGCCGAGAAAGCGTTCCATCGAACCGCAGATGGCGCGATGCACCATCACCGGCTGCTTCTTTTCCGAATCCGAACCGATGTAGAAGGCGCCAAAGCGTTCCGGCAGATTGAAGTCGACCTGCGTGGTGCCGCACTGCCATTCGCGGCCGATGGCGTCCTTCAGCACATATTCGAATTTCGGCCCGTAGAAAGCGCCCTCGCCCGGTTTGATCGAGGTCTTGATGCGGTTTCCCGAGCGCGTCCTGATTGTATCCAGCACGTTGCCCATGATCGCCTCGGCATGATCCCAGGCCTCGTCGGTGCCGACGCGCTTATCCGGCCGCGTCGACAGCTTCACGCTGACATCGTCGAAGCCGAAATCGGCGTAGGTCGACAGGATCAGATCGTTGATGCGCAGGCACTCCGCGGCCAGCTGCTCCTCGGTGCAGAAGATGTGCGCATCGTCCTGCGTGAAGCCGCGCACGCGCATCAGCCCGTGCAAGGCGCCGGACGGTTCGTAACGATGCACATTGCCGAATTCCGCAAGCTTTACGGGCAGATCGCGATAGGATTTCAACCCATGCTTGAATATCTGCACGTGGCCCGGACAATTCATCGGCTTCAGCGCGAACACGCGGTCGTCGTCGGTGTCGTCGCCGGCCACCGTCACCTTGAACATGGCATCGCGATACCAGCCCCAGTGGCCCGACGTCTCCCACAGGCTCTTGTCGAGAACCTGCGGTGCGTTGACCTCCTGGTAGCCCTGCTCGTCGAGGCGGCGGCGCATGTAGTTGACCAGATTCTGGAACATCTTCCAGCCCTTGGCGTGCCAGAAGACGACGCCCGGCCCCTCTTCCTGGAAATGGAACAGGTCCATCTCGCGGCCGAGTTTGCGGTGGTCGCGCTTCTCTGCCTCTTCCAGCATCGTCTGGTAGGCATCGAGTTCAGCTTGCTCGGCCCAGGCCGTGCCGTAGATGCGGGTCAGCATGGGGTTGTTCGAATCGCCACGCCAATAGGCGCCGGCCACCTTCATCAGCTTGAAGGCGTTGCCGATCTGCCCGGTGGAGGCCATGTGTGGGCCGCGGCAGAGGTCGAACCAGTCACCCTGGGAATAGATCTTGAGATCCTGGTCTTCGGGAATGGCGTCGATCAGCTCGAGCTTGTAGCGCTCGCCCTTCTCGGCAAAGACCTTTTTCGCCTTGTCGCGCGACCAGACTTCCTTGGTGAACGGCTTGTTACGCGCAATGATCTCGCGCATCTTCTTTTCGATCACCGGGAAATCGTCAGGCGTGAACGGCTCGTTGCGGGCGAAGTCGTAATAGAATCCGTTCTCGATCACCGGCCCGATGGTCACTTGCGTTCCCGGCCACAGTTCCTGCACGGCCTCCGCCAGCACGTGTGCTGCATCATGACGGATGAGCTCCAGCGCGCGCGGATCGCTGCGGGTGATGATCTCGACCTTGCCGGACTTGCCAAGCGGGTCGGAAAGATCGCGAACGGTGCCGTCGATGGCATAGGCGACAGCCTTCTTGGCCAGCGACTTCGAGATCGATTCGGCGAGGCCCGCACCGGTCATCGCCGCGTCATAGTCGCGGACGGAGCCATCGGGAAATGTCAGGGAAACGGAATTCAGCATCGGGTATCTCCTATCCAGTCCCGCAAACGAGCGCGGGTGGTCGTGGTGTGAAGCCGGAGGCATCCGGCAGCGGGCGGGTTTTAGAGGCAGCACGGTGTGAGGTAAAGAGCGCTGGTAGTGTGTCAGTTTGAATTCCAGTTGGAACGTTGCCATTGGCCTCCCCGATCGGAACGACCAAGGACCGCCACTTTGCAGCCGTTCAAGGCCTGCGCGAGCTTTCACTCACTCGCGCAGGCCTGCCTTGCGCAAGTTCTCGCGAAGATGTTCCAAGTCACCTGAGTTCTTGTATGGCGCCATGTCCGAGGTCGTTCTCATCGTGATTGTGGCTCGCGGCTCCAGCTGCAAAATGTGCTCGATGACCTGCTGCGCTTCGTCTTCGCTCCCTAAAGCCGCGTAGCTCGCTGCCAGGTATAAGTGTTGGTATACGGTGTCGAGGGTTCGTAGACCTTCCAACGCCGCGATCGCTTCACGATATCTGCGAACGTCGTAGTAAATCTGGCCAATCTGTAGGATGTACCACTCGGGGTAGTGAGGGTTGAGACGCATGGCTTTTTGCGCCGTCTCAAGGCCTTCCTGTGCCCTCCCACAATAGCTTAGGCAGGAACCGTAATCCAACAGCACGTCGGCGTCATTTGGATTAAGCTCAAGGGCGCGTTGATACTCAACGATAGCGCGTTCGTATTGTCCGCAAAATAGGCAGTGCCCTGCGAGCGCATAGTGCCCCCATGCCTCGGCGTCGTCCCGTTCGATCGCCAAATTGGCGTATTTCAGGCCACATGCCAGTGAAGCCTCGGGATTCGCGCTCCAACCGTCGCTTGCGTCGATCATGTGCGTCCAAGCGAGCTTGGCAAACGCCTTTCCGAACTTCGGATCGAGTTCGCCTGCCTTCTCAAAGAGTTCCCGAGCACGCAAGTTGTCTTGTTTTGTGTAGCGGTTGAGAGACTCCATGCCCCGCACGAAATAGTCCAGCGCCTCAAAATTCCGCGTCCCCGCGACTTCCGGGCGCTCTTGCCACGCCTTTAACAGTCGGCCTCCGTACGCTGTGGCTAAACTGCCGATTATTCTTTCAGTGACATCGTCCTGCACGGCAAAGATGTCCTCGATGCCTCGGTCGTAGCGCTCTGCCCAAAGGTGCCGCCCAGTCTTGCCGTCAATGAGCTGGGCGGTAATCCGGACCCGGTCCTTTGACCTCTGTACACTGCCCTCCAAGATATAGCGGGCACCCAGCTCTCGGCTGGCATCCTGTATCTTCGTGGCTTTGCCCTTGTAAGCAAACGTCGAATTACTGGCTATGACGGAAAGATCGCGAAACCGAGACAATCCGGTGATGACGTTCTCTGTGATCCCATCCGCAAAGTAGTCCTGCTGACGGTCGTCGCTCATATTGACGAACGGCAGCAAAGCGATGGATGGCTTATCAGCAAGCGACGCCGGCGAAGTGGGGGCCGCTTCGGGACCGTCGAGGCGCACCGCATAAGCTCGCACGGGGCGTTCAATATTTTTAAGTATCTGCTCACCAATGTCGTCGAATTGAAGTTCAAGCCGGTTTCCGAGGTGATCTCGCACCGTGCCCGAAACCATAACACCTCCAACAGGAGCGATGCCTTCGAGCCTTGTCGCCACGTTCACGCCGTCACCCAACAGATCGTCATCCTCGACGATTACGTCACCGAGGTTGATCCCAACGCGGAATTGTATTCTTCGGTCCTCGGACAGTTTTGCGCTGCGACCCGACATGGCACGCTGCATAGCAACGGCACAAGCCACGGCGTTCACGACACTTGGAAACTCGGCGAGGATGCCGTCGCCAGTCGTTTTGAAGATGCGACCTTGGTGCTCGGCCATATTTGGGTCGATAAGGTGGGCCCGTATCTCCTTCAGATCGGCAAGTGTGCCGGCCTCGTCGCTGCCCATCAGGCGCGTATACCCCACCACGTCAGCGGCCAGAATTGCGGCAAGACGGCGTTGGACGCGTCCTTCGGTCATGTGGTGCATTGCTTTCAAGAGCAACAGGACCGGGATTGTAAGGGCGACGGCCGACAGAGTCCACGAGCCGGAACGTCGACTGATACATTTCCGCAGCGGTCATTGGCACAGCCGCCGGGATTTGTCGCGGCAACTCACTTCACCAGTTGCGGCAAATCCCTCAGGAACGCCCCGCGGGTCGCCGGGCCCTTCGGTGTGTCGATCGGTTTGGTATCGACGACCAGCCGGGCGAAGACGATCCGCCGGCCGCCCTTTTCGGCCCAGCCGACGAACCAGCCCAGCGCGCGCTTGTCCTTGCTGTTTCCCAGCCTGGTGCTGCCGGTCTTGCCCCGCACCGTCCAGCCGCCGGCCTGGAAAGTCGGCAGGATGGCTCGGGTCATCTCATGCGCCTTGGCAGAAACCGGCATCTTGCCGGCGAGCAGCTGGCGCAGGAAGGCTGTCTGTTCGACCGGCGATATCTCAAGCGAGGAATTTATCCAGGATTGCGTGAGCCCGTTGTCCTTGTCGGCATCGCCCGAGACATCCATGTTGCCGTAGCCGAATTTCGAGACGTAGCCGGCAAAGCTTTTTGCGCCGAGCCGGCGCACGATCTCGCGCGAATACCATACGATCGAGTCGCGCTCCCAGATCGTCGGGTCGACGGCTTTGTGGTCGCGGCTCACGGCCCTGAATTCAGGCTTGTAGTTCCAGGTCGGCGTATGCGCATCGCTCAGGATTCCGCTGTCGTAGCCGATCAGTGCCAGCGGCACCTTGAAGGTCGATGCCGGGCTGACGCGTTGGTCGCAGACGCCATTCTGGTAGAGCGTCTCGCCGCTCGCCGCGTCCTGGATAAGCGTACAGGCGACATCGCCAAGCGGCGCCGATTGCGCCCGCATCGGAAATCCCAGAAACCAGGCCAGCAGGAAGAGGACCGCGGCAATGATGAAGGGATGGGTTTCGATCCGACGCATGTGGGCTCTCCTGGGAATGAACAGGAGGCGCTTAGCGAAGTGTCTTGGCTCGATTTTGACTCAAATGCGCAGTCTTTGTGCAGGCCGTTGTTAACCCTACCGGATCGTAAAGAAATGCCGCCCTGGCGATCTGGATCAGGGACCCAGCGCGTCCGCCGTCAGGCCTCGCCGCGCTTCCTGCCGATCTGCCAATAACGCCATGGCGTGAACCAGACGTAGCGCGGAGCGAGCACCTCCGGCACGCGGTCGATGCCGTGCGTTCCGAACGGCCCGCAGCGCAGCACGCGAAAAAGCCCCATCCAGCTGCCGGCCCACAGGCCATGGCGGGCGATCGCCTCATGCGCGTATTCGGAACAGGTCGGCAGATGCCGGCAGGAATTGCCGACAAAACCGGACAATGTCAGTTGATAGAGGCGCACCAGCGACGTGCCGAAAACGCGGCTGGGTGTTTTGCGCCAGGGACCGGGCCAGTTGCGCCCGCGCTGGATCCGTCCGGCGGCATGCACATGCCGATGCTGGTCGCCCACCGCAGTCTCTTTCCGAACGCGACCCCGAAACCGGCTTCCGGGTCAGCTTGCGTTTCCAAACTGATAGATGTGAGCTTCGGCCGGCAAACGCAATCCTCTTCACTCACTCGCCTCTGTGTCGGCTTCAGGGTCGCGAGCGGCGAAAGGGATGCCGCTCCGATGGAGCCGCCCAGCGGGTGGCCGGCCTTTGCTCGGTGCGCTGCACATGATGCCGCCTGTGGCCATGCCACTGAAACGTCGCGATCCGCATCACATCGCAAAAGATTTCCAGTAACTGGATCATGGCCGCATCTCCTTTGAGGCGGATTAGACGCCCGCTGGCCTTCGCCTTCAAACGAGTATAATTTCCGGTTCGGATAACTTCGGGTTATGCGAAATGAAGCGCGGACGGTTGCCCCTGACGGCGTTGCGAAGTTTCGAGGCAGCCGGCCGGCAATTGAGCTTTAGCCGGGCCGCCGAGGAGCTGTTCGTCTCCCAGGCCGCCATCAGCCGGCAGATCCGCGAACTCGAGCAGTTCCTGCACCAGCCCTTGTTCCACCGTCATCACCGTCGCGTCGAGTTGACCGAGGCCGGCCAGCGCCTGCTCGATCAGCTGGTCAGGAGTTTCGATGACATCGACAGGCTGGTTTCGGACCTGGTGGCGGCCCCGGCGCAGTCGGTGGTTCGCGTCAGCGTCGAGCCGTCGCTGGCCTCTGTATGGCTGTTGCCGCGGCTCAACCGCTTCAGCCAGTTGCGGCCCGATATCGACGTTTCCCTCGAAGTCGACCCAAGGCCGATCGAGTTCCGTAGCGACCAGCCCGAACTCGCCTTGCGCTTCAGCGCGCGCGCCACCTCATGGCCGCGCAGCGAGGCCGAATGGCTAGCCTCGACCGTCGATTCACCGGTCCTGTCGCCCACCTTGCTGGCATCGGGCCCTGCCCTCGAAAAGCCGCTCGACCTTGCCCGCTACACGCTGTTGCACGAGGAAAATCGTCAGGGCTGGGCGCGCTGGTTCGAAGCGGCTGGCGTCGCCGCCGACGCCATTCCGGCGCGCGGCCCTATGCTGGCGGATGTGTCGCTGTCGAAGCAGGCGGCCCTGCTCGGCCACGGCGTGGCGCTGGGCGACCTGTTGCAGATCGGCGAGGAGATTGCGTCCGGCGCGCTGATCAAGCCGTTCGACATCGATGTCGCATCGGGCGCCTACTGGCTGGTCGCCAGGAGTTTGAAGGACCTGACGGAGCCGGCCAAGGCCTTCGCCGACTGGGTGAGAAGCGAATTTGCCGAAAGCAGACGGGCGCAGCAAACCAAGGCATGAGCCCGCTTACGTGAGAAGCTCCTCGACGTGTTCAGCGCCCAATTTTGACAATTCACCGGCTGTTGGAGGAGCCGTCATGTACCAACATCACGCCGCTTGTTCGGCGCGTTTCTTCTCGATCTGACCGATGGCATCGACGACCGCATCGAAGGTCAGCATGGTCGAGGCATGGCGCGCCTTGTAGTCGCGCACCGGCTCCAGATATCTCAGATCGGCAAAGCGGCCTTGCGGCGGCGCGCCGTTTTCCTTGAGCATCTTCAGCATGGTGTCGCGCACCGCCCGCAATTCGTCGGCGCTGGCGCCGATGACATGTTGAGCCATGATCGAGGACGAGGCCTGGCCGAGGGCGCAGGCCTTCACGTCATGAGCGAAATCGGTGACGACGCCATTGTCCATCTTGAGGTCGACGGTTACCGTCGAGCCGCACAATTTGGAATGGGCCTTGGCGCTCGCATCCGGATGATCGAGCCGGCCGATGCGGGCGATGTTTCCGGCAAAACCCAGAATTTTCGCATTGTAGACGTCGTCAATCATATTTTTCCAATCCGTCGCCGCCAAGCGAACAGCGATTGCCGTTGTAGCGTCTTTCATTCGCTGCGTACGACCATATATAATGGTGGCAGTCGGGTATCGACAAGGCACTGCAAAGCCATCGTCCTTGCCCATTTCGTTCACGCCGCTTGCGGGCTGGAAACAGGGCGAGTTTTCAGCACCCGAAAGGTCGTGGTCCGTTCAACTCGTTCCTCCTGAGAGAGGAACTACGGGAGACGCCTTTATGGATGCCGTCATCAAGAAAATAATGCCCCCTTCCGACTATCTGGACAAGCCGGTCACCGACAGGCCGAGCGAAGCCGAGGTCGAGGCCGCCGTGCGCACGCTGTTGCGCTGGACCGGCGACAATCCGGACCGCGAGGGCCTGATCGACACGCCCAAGCGCGTCACCAAGGCCTTTCTCGAAATGTTCAACGGCTATGACATGTGCCCGGCCGAAGAGCTCGGCCGCACCTTCGAGGAAGTCGCCGGCTATGACGATCTCGTCATCGTCAGGGATATCCAGTTCCACTCGCATTGCGAGCACCACATGGTGCCGATCATCGGCAAGGCGCATGTCGGCTACCTCCCGGACGGCAAGGTCGTCGGCCTGTCCAAGATTGCCCGTGTGGTCGATATCTTCGCCCATCGCCTGCAGACCCAGGAGGCCATGACCGCACAGATCGCCGGCGTCATCCAGGACGTGCTCAATCCGCGCGGTGTCGCCGTCATGATCGAGGCCGAGCATATGTGCATGGCCATGCGCGGCATCCGCAAGCAGGGCTCCACCACGCTGACCTCGACCTTCACCGGCGTGTTCAAGGACACGCCCGAGGAACAGGTCCGTTTCGTCACCATGGTGCGCGGCCTCGGGGCGTAAGCCCCTCGCCGGCATCGCTAGATCAAGGACCGGCGATGTCGGCACTAACATTTCCCAAGGCTCCATCAGACAAGAAGGCCCTCGAAGAAGGCGCGGTGTTTTCCCCGCGTTTCGATGCTGCCGGGCTGGTCACCGTCGTCGTCACCGACGCCGCTGACGGTATGCTGCTGATGGTCGCGCATATGAATGCCGAGGCGCTGGCGCTGACGCTCGAAACCGGCATCGCGCACTACTGGTCGCGCTCGCGCAGCACGCTGTGGAAGAAGGGCGAAACATCAGGCAATTTTCAGACCGTCGTCGAGATGCTCACGGATTGTGACCAGGACGCCATATGGTTGCGCGTCAAAGTGTTGGGCCACGACGCAACTTGTCACACCGGCCGGCGTTCATGTTTTTATCGGACGGTGGGGCTAATCGGCGGCAAGGCAACGCTTGCCGGCGATGGCAGCACGCCGCTGTTCGATGCGGAAAAAACGTATCGGAAGCCCGCGTGAACCATTCAACAGTCGCAAACCACTCATATTCACTATTCTCAAACGTCCTTCCTGTAGAACGGACGCGGGACAAGGGAGATCATGATGCTCGAGTGGGCGTCATTGCGTAGCAGACCGGACGTGCGGGAGGCCAATGGCCCCTCATCGTCCGGCGGCGTGCCTGACCCGCAACCCGCGGGCAAGACAGGCATTTCGCTCGCGCTGGGCGGCGGCTGCGCACGCGGCTGGGCGCACATTGGCGTGCTGCGCGCGCTCGACGAAGCCGGCATCGAAGTCTCGATGATCGCCGGCACCTCGATCGGCGCGCTGGTTGGCGGCTGCTATCTCGCCGGCAAGCTGGACGAACTCGAGGAGTTCGCCCGCAGCCTGACCAAGCGGCGCATCTTCGGCCTGCTCGATCTCAATCTGCGCGGCAGCGGCCTGTTCGGCGGTATGAAACTGGACGTCAGGCTGCGCGAGCACATGGCAGGCATCCGCTTCGAGGATCTGACGAAACCGTTCGTCGCCGTTGGCGCCGAAATTCGCACCGGCCATGAGATCTGGCTGTCCAGCGGTTCGCTGATCACCGCGATGCGGGCTTCCTATGCGCTGCCCGGCGTGTTCGAACCGGTGAATTGCAACGGCCGCATTCTGGTCGACGGCGCGCTGGTCAACCCGGTTCCGGTTTCGGTCTGCCGCGCCTACGAGCAGCCGCTGGTCGTCGCGGTCAACCTTCACTACGATCTGTTCGGCCGCGCCGCCGTCATCAAGCACAGCGCCGGCGAACTGCTCATCGAGAAGGACGCGCCCCGGCCAGGCCAGGCCAGCCCCGACCACCAGCCGCACCAGAGCCGTCTCGGCATCACCGGCGTCATGGTCGAAGCCTTCAACATCATCCAGGACCGGATTTCACGCGCAAGGCTGGCGGGCGATCCGCCCGACATGTCGCTGCAACCGAAACTCAGCCATATCGGCTTGACCGAATTCCACCGCGCGGATGAGGCGATCAGCGTCGGTTACCAGGCGACGATGGCGCAGATCGGCGAATTGAAGCGGCTGCAGACGGTTCTGGCTTAAACCAATTCGGCAATGTCAGGCTTTGGCCGCATCGGTGATGCGGAACTGCACCGTACGGTTGCCGTTCCAATAATTCCCCGACAGCGAGCCGGCTACATGGATCGTGTTGCCCCTGTTCTTGAACAGGAATTCGCCCAGCGCGGTATCGACGGATCGAAAGGCGATGCCCTGGATGCGGCCGCCGCTTTCCGACTGCAGATCAGCCCGGATGTGGTTGGTGCCGACGGCCCGCGCGTCGGCCAGCCGATGGCGCGGCAGCGCGAACACCGGCGCGACATGGCCGGCGCCGAAAGGCCCGGCCTTTTCCAGTGCATCGAGCAAAGCAATCGTCGCGCCCTCGGCGGCGAGCGCGCCGTCGACGGCCAGACTTTCTTCGTCCTGCAGCCGGAACACTTCGGCCGCCGCGCGCTCCTCGAAGAAAGCACGGAGTTCGCCGAGCTTGGCGCGTTCCACCGTGATGCCGGCGGCCATGCCGTGGCCACCGCCCTTGACGATCAGCCCGGCATCGGCGGCTGCGCGCACCAGCCGTCCGAGATCGAAGCCCGACACCGAACGGCCAGAGCCGGTGCCGATGCCATTGGCGTTGAAGGCGATGGCGAAGGCCGGCCGCCGCGCATGGTCCTTCAGCCGCGAGGCGATCAAGCCGACAATGCCGGGATGCCAATTGGTGCTGGCGGTAACGATGATGGCCGGCCCGTTGCCGCCGGCAAGTTCGGCGTCAGCCTCGGCGCGCGCCGCTGCCAGCATCTCCAGCTCCATCTGCTGGCGTTCCTGGTTGAGCCGGTCGAGTGTCTCGGCAATGGTCCTGGCCTCAACCGGATCGTCGGTGGCGAGCAGCCGGCTGCCAAGTGCTGCATCGCCGATGCGGCCGCCGGCATTGATGCGCGGCCCAATCAGATAGGCGAGATGAAAGGTGCTTATCGGCTCACCGATGCGGGACACCCGCGCCAGTGTGGCGAGCCCCTCATTCTTCTGCTGCCGCGCCATCTGTAGTCCCTTGACGACGAAAGCGCGGTTCACGCCGATGAGCGGCACCACATCGCAAACCGTGGCCAGCGCCGCCAAGTCGAGCAACGACAACAGGTCCGGCTGCGCGGCATCGGGCAATCGGCTGCGCAGGACCCTCGCCGTCTGCACCAGAGTGAGGAAGACGACACCGGCGGCGCACAGATGGCCTTGCCCGGAAAGGTCGTCCTCGCGATTGGGATTGACGACCGCGGTCGCCTCCGGCAGCGGGCCGCCGACCTGATGGTGGTCGAGCACCACCACATCGGCGCCTGCGGCCTTGGCGGCATCGATAGAGACAGCGCTGTTGGTGCCGCAATCGACGGTGACGATCAGCGTCGCGCCGCGCGAGACCAGTTCGCGCATAGCCTCCGGATTGGGGCCGTAGCCCTCGAAGATGCGGTCGGGAATGTAGATCTCCGAAGGCACCGAGAAATGCGTCAGGAAGCGCTTGAGCAACGCCGAAGAGGCGGCGCCGTCGACATCGTAGTCGCCGAAGATTGCCACCTTCTCCTTGGCCACGACCGCTTCGGCGATGCGGGTCGCAGCCTTGCCCATGTCGGTCAGCGAAGCCGGATCCGGCAACAGATTGCGGATCGTCGGATCGAGGAAGCGCTCGGCCTGGTCCGCGGTGACGCCCCGCCCGGCGAGCACGCGCGCCACAATGTCGGGCACGCCGTGGCCCTGCGCTATGGCGAGCGCAGTCATGTCCTGCCGCTCGCTCAACCGGTGTTCCCAGGAAACACCGGTCGCCGACTGCCTGACATCGAGGAAGAAGCGTTTGTCGCCCGTCATAGGAGGCGTAATCTATAGATTGTCATTTCCGGCAATATGCGACGGCTAAACAGGAAAGTCTCAAAACTTTTCCACATCCTGGTGACGCGCCTTGATCTCGCGGCTCACGCCTCCGCCCGAGCCCGATGATGATTGGTGGGTTCGACCTGAAATCTCAATCCGGCTCCAAATCAAAAAGATAGAGCATTATGGCGTCTGAACCACTTTTCAGCAGCAGCATCAATCGGTTAAAGGAGAAAAATGACTTGGCTAGCCCGCACGCTCGATGCGGATAACCTGCGGCTTGTCTGTGAGGTGGCCGTCCTTGGTGATGCCGTCGACAGCCTTGCGCACGGCTGCTTCCGTGGTCTCGTGGGTGACCAGGATCACCGTCTTTTGCGCGTCCGTCTCGCCGCTGACGGCATGCTGGACGATCGATTCCAGCGAAATATCATTGTCGGCCATGCGCTTGGCGATCGCGGCAAAGACACCGATGCGGTCGTGCACGGTCAGCCGGATGAAATAGCCGCCGGCATGGCTGCGCATCTGCGCCTTCTTGTAGGGGCGCAGTTCCTTGGCCGGCAGGCCGAACACCGGACCGTGCTGGAAGCCCGGCCGGCTCTTTGCGATGTCGGCGATATCGCCGACCACGGCGGACGCGGTGGCGTTGCCGCCGGCGCCCGGGCCGGAGAGCAGCAGTTCGCCCAGAATGTCGGTTTCGATGGCCACTGCATTGGTCACGCCATGCACCTGTGCGATCACCGACGCGGTCGGCACCATGGTCGGGTGCACGCGCTGCTCGATGCCGCTGTCGGTGCGCTGCGCGACACCGAGCAGTTTTATCCGGTAGCCGAGATCGGCGGCAGCGCGGATATCGGCCTGGCTGATATTGGAAATGCCTTCCATGTAGATGTCGTTGGCGGCGATCTTGGTGCCGAAGGCCAGGCTGGTCAGGATCGACAATTTATGCGCCGTGTCATGGCCCTCGATATCGAAAGTCGGATCGGCTTCGGCGTAGCCCAGCCGTTGCGCGTCCTTCAGGCACTCGTCGAAGGAGATGCCCTCGGCCTCCATGCGGGTCAGGATGTAGTTGCAGGTGCCGTTCAGGATGCCGAAGACGCGGGTGACCGAATTGCCGGCCATCGCCTCGCGCATCGTCTTGATGACCGGGATGCCGCCGGCAACTGCCGCCTCGTAGTTGAGCAGCACGCCCTTCTTCTCGGCGATTTCGGCAAGCGCCACGCCGTGCTTGGCCAACAGCGCCTTGTTGGCGGTGACGACGTGGCGCCCAGCCTCAAGTGCTGCCTTGACCGACGAACGCGCCGGGCCTTCATCGCCGCCGATCAACTCGACAAAGACGTCGATGTCGGCGGTCTGCGCCATCTTCACCGGATCATCGAACCATTTGGCGGCGCTGAGGTCGACGCCACGGTCGCGCTTGGCATTGCGAGCCGAAACAGCGGTGACGATGACATCGCGTCCGCACTGGCGCGTCAGTTCCGCTGCCTTGTCGCGCAGCACGCGCGCCACCGAGGCGCCAACCGTACCCAGACCCGCAATTCCAACACGCAACGCTTCAGCCATGCCCGGCGACGCCCCTCAAAAAATCTGCTCGAATAAGATGTGCGGCGACTTTAGCGATGCGCGGCGAGCGGCACCACATTGTTCGGCTGCTTGGCGCTGGACGCCAGGAAGCGCTTGATGTTGCGCGCCGCCTGCCGGATCCGGTGCTCGTTCTCGACCAGCGCGATGCGGACATGATCGTCGCCATGCTCGCCAAAGCCGATGCCCGGCGCCACCGCCACGTCGGCGTGCTCGATCAGGAGCTTGGAAAACTCAAGCGAGCCGAGATGCTTGAACGGCTCCGGGATCGGCGCCCAGGCGAACATCGAGGCAGCCGGTGCCGGAATGGTCCAGCCGGCGCGGCTGAAGGCATCGACCATGACGTCGCGGCGCTTCAAATAGACCTCGCGAACTTCGGCGATGTCGGCGCCGTCGCCATTCAGCGCATGCGCCGCCGCCACCTGGATCGGCGTGAAGGCGCCGTAATCGAGATAGGACTTCACCCGCGTCAACGCCGAGATCAGCCGCTCATTGCCGACGGCGAAGCCCATGCGCCAGCCAGGCATGGAGAAGGTCTTCGACATCGAGGTGAACTCGACGCAGACATCGATGGCGCCCGGCACCTGCAGCACCGAAGGCGGCGGATTGCCGTCGAAATAGATCTCCGAATAGGCAAGGTCCGACAGGATGATGATGTCGTTCTTCTTGGCGAAGGCGACCACGTCCTTGTAGAAATCGAGCGAGGCGACCAGCGCCGTCGGGTTCGACGGATAGTTGAGGATCAATGCCAGCGGCTTCGGGATCGAATGACGGACACCGCGCTCGAGCGCCGGGATGAAGCCGTCATCCGGCTCGACCTGCAGCGAACGGATGACGCCGCCCGACATGATGAAGCCGAAAGCATGGATCGGATAGGTCGGGTTGGGGCACAGGATCACGTCGCCCGGCGCGGTGATCGCCTGCGCCATATTGGCGAAGCCTTCCTTCGAACCGAGCGTCGCCACCACCTGCGTGTCGGGATTGAGCTTCACGCCGAAGCGGCGCTGATAATAGGCGGCCTGGGCGCGGCGCAGACCTGGGATGCCGCGGGAGGAGGAATAGCGATGCGTGCGCGGATCGCGCACCACTTCGCACAATTTGTCGACGATCGCCTTCGGCGTCGGCAGGTCCGGATTGCCCATGCCAAGGTCGATAATGTCGGCGCCGCGCGAACGGGCGCTGGCCTTCAGCCGGTTGACCTGCTCGAACACGTAGGGCGGAAGCCGGCGGACCTTGTGAAATTCTTCCATGTCAGTTCCAGACGATTTAAGATTGGCTTTAGCACAGTTGGCTTGGCTAGGCGCCTTTGGCAAAGACCGCTTTCGGCGCGCGATATAGCCTTATTTGCAGGTAGGGTCGAGGGCGGGATCGCATTTGGCTTCGATCTGCTTCAGCGTGTCCTTGCCATGGTTCTTCGCCAGCGAGTTCAGCGCCGCCGGGCTGGTGGACGGGGCACCGCCGCCGCCCTTGGCCACTTGCCCCTGCTGTTCGCCCTTCAACTGGGCAAGCTTGGCCTGTGTCTCCTCAGGGGTGAGCTGCTTTGCCGCCACCTGCGGCGGGATGTTGAGATTGGGATAAGAGCCGGTGTCCTGCGCGCCCTGCGTCAGGCCGACATTCATCCCGTTGCCGGTATTGGCGCTCGTGCAGCCACTTGCCGCCAGCAGCCCGGGCGCCAGACAGGCGATTGCAACCGCGACGCGGCAAAAGCGGCCTGCCCCCGAAAAAATGGTCTTGCCGGTGTTAATCGTCATATTGTTTTCCTGGCAGCCGGGGTACAGCGCATTGGACCCGGTCAGATGTCCCATGATAATATGTCAAGAAAACGCCTCGGGAGGAACCCCGCGAGCCATGTCCAAAACACCTGATTCGAGCAAAGCGGAAGATGATCAATCTTCGACCGTCGAGCAATATCTGGTGAAAGACCCGGAACGCTTCGCGTTGAACATGGCGCGCATGGTCGAGCAGGCCGGCAAAGCCGCCTCCGCCTGGGCCGAGCCGCGCGAAAAGGGCGAGGTGCGCGATCATGTCGCCGAACCCGTGGTCGACATGGTAAAAACCTTTTCCAAGCTCAGCGAATATTGGCTGGCCGACCCGCAACGCGCGCTGGAAGCGCAGACGCGACTGTTCGCCGGCTACATGACGGTCTGGGGCAACGCCATCCAGAAGGTTAGCCCGAATGCCGAGGCGCCCGAAGATGCGGTCAAGCCCGAGCGCGGCGACAAGCGTTTTCAAGACCCCGAATGGGGTCGCAACGCTTTCTTCGATTTCCTCAAACAGGCCTATCTCGTCACCTCGCGCTGGGCGGCCGACCTGGTCGAGCACGCCGAAGGCCTCGACGATCACACCCGCCATAAGGCCAGCTTCTACGTCAAGCAGGTGTCCAATGCCATCTCGCCGTCGAACTTCATCCTGACCAATCCGGAGCTGTTTCGAGAAACCGTTGCCTCGAATGGCGAAAACCTGGTGCGCGGCATGAAGATGCTGGCCGAAGACATCGCCGCCGGCAAGGGCGACCTGAAGCTGAGACAAGCTGACTATTCGCCCTTCGAGATCGGCAAGAACGTCGCGACATCTCCCGGCAAGGTGGTCGGGCGCAGCGATGTCGCCGAAATCATCCAGTACGATCCGACGACGGAGACGGTGCTCAAGCGCCCGCTGCTGATCTGCCCGCCCTGGATCAACAAGTTCTACATCCTCGATCTCAACCCGCAAAAGTCCTTCATCCGCTGGGCGATCGAGCAAGGCCATACCGTGTTCGTCATCTCCTGGATCAATCCCGACGAGCGGCACGGCGCCAAGGGCTGGGAAGCTTACATACGGGAAGGCCTGCAATACGGCCTCGACACGATCGAGAAGGCGACCGGCGAGAAAGAGGTCAACGCCATCGGCTATTGCGTCGGCGGCACGCTGCTGGCGGCCGCACTCGCACTGCTGGCACAGGAAGGCGACAACCGCATCAAATCGGCGACCTTCTTCACCACGCAGGTCGACTTCACCCATGCCGGCGACCTGAAAGTCTTCGTCGACGAGGACCAGGTGGCAGCGGTCGAGAAATCGATGAACGAAAAGGGCTACCTCGACGGCACCAAGATGGCGACCGCCTTCAACATGCTGCGCTCGGGTGACCTGATCTGGCCTCATGTCATCAACAATTACATGCGCGGCAAGGATCCCCTTCCCTTCGACCTGCTCTACTGGAACGCCGATTCCACCCGCATGGCGGCCGCCAACCACTCCTTCTACCTGCGCAACTGTTATCTCGAGAACAATCTGACGCGTGGCGTGATGGAACTCGCCGGCCGCACTTTGTCGCTGGCCGACGTCACCATCCCGGTCTACAACCTGGCGTCGAAGGAAGATCACATCGCGCCGGCCCTTTCGGTGTTTCTTGGCTCGCAATATTTCGGCGGCGATGTCGAGTTTGTGATGGCTGGTTCCGGCCACATTGCCGGTGTCGTCAACCCGCCGGCAGCCAAGAAATACCAGTACTGGACCGGCGGCAAACCGACGGGCGATTTTGGCCAGTGGCTCGCCTCGGCGGTGGAGCATCCCGGCTCCTGGTGGACGCACTGGCAGCACTGGATCGAAACCCAGGACGACACCCTCGTTCCGGCCCGCAAACCGGGCAAGCATATGAAAACTCTGGGTGATGCCCCCGGCACCTATGTGAAGGTCCGCGTGTAACGGCCGGCACCTTTTGCAGGTGCCTGTGTGTAACGGAATGTAATGTCTGGTGAGTTGACGGGCCGGCAAAACGGGGCGAAATGGTGTCGTCAACCTTCAAGAAGCCTCAATTGGCCTCCAACGAGCAAATAATTCAGAGGCTTGCAGAATTGACACAAGTCTCGTTTCCGGTTTGGGAACACAAGGTTATTGGATGTGAACGTTTCGACGCCGCACCAATAGCAGGCCGACCGGACACCGAGGGGGAATTTAGTTTTGAAATCAGTAGGATCGCGTCTCGCGGGGAGAGAAGGTCGCACTATAGCGGCAGCGCTTTTCTCCGTGCTTCTGGCGTCCTGCACCTCCGCTGGCGACCCCACAATGTCCGTCGGCATGCCTGGCTACAACGCGACCGCTTCTGACATCTCCGCGGCTTCCGGCGCCAGCCCTGCGGCGCCGGGCGATTCGACCGTGCAGGTCACATCCACCGGGCCGCAGATGATGATGACGGCAGCGGGCGATGCGACACTGCCCGAGCAGGTCGCCTATGTGCCGGTGGCCAAGCCCGGCACCGGCTTCCCGGTCAATGTTCCCGCCGGCTCCGAAACCATTGTCGGCCAGACGCCGCAGTCGCTGCAGCAGTCAGCACAGACCGCGGCCGCAACGGACGCCGTGGCGCAGAAGATCGCCGCCGCCGATGCCGGCGTGACCGCACCGAAAGCGACGGCAGCGGCACCCGCGACCAACGAGGTCTACGTGACCGCCGCGCCCCAGCAGATCGACACGCCGAAGAAGGGCTTCCTGGCCTCACTGTTCAGCACCACGCCAACCTCGGCGGCACCTGCTCCGCTGGTCAACTCGCGCTCGGGCGAACAGCCTGCGGTTGCTGCCCAGAAGGCCGCCCCGGCAAAGCCGATCATCACGTTGGCCTCAGCCAGTTCGGCCGACAAGCCCTTGCAGCTTGCCTCGTTTGGCAACGAGAGCAACCACATCACCGGCAGCGATGCGCTGCCCGGCGTGCGCCAGACGGCGCTGTTCGAGATCAAGCGCAAATCCGGCCTCGACGATGAAAGCGACGTCGACCTGAACGAGGACGAGGGTTCGGGCGGCGCCTATCAGGTGGCTTCCGCCGCCGGCCTCGCCCGGCTGGCGCCCAACGGCCTGTTGAAGCAAAACGAGAGCGTCGACGTCGCCTGCCTGAAGCCGTCGCTGGTGCGGGTGCTGAAGACCATCGAAGGCCATTACGGCCGCAAGATAATGGTCACATCAGGCTACCGCGACCCGGCCCGCAACCGCCGCGCCAACGGCGCCAAGAATTCGCTGCACATGTATTGCGCCGCCGCCGACATCCAGGTTCCCGGCGTCTCCAAATGGGAACTGGCGAGCTACATCCGAACCATGCCCGGCCGCGGCGGCGTCGGCACCTACTGCCATACCGAATCCGTTCACGTCGACGTCGGCCCCGAGCGCGACTGGAATTGGCGCTGCCGCCGGCGGGGGTAGCATCCCCATTCGGCAAACGGGCCGAGGGGCTGTTAGCAGCCCGCCGTTTTTTCCGATTAGCTATCAGCGACGTTCGAGATTAGCCGAGGCACCCGCGACTTCGTCATCCTATGGCGAAGCAAGGAGCGCAGCTCAGACGCGAGGATGACGACTGCGCGGCGCGTTCGTCCAAAGATGTGCAATGACGCGAGGGCAGAAAACCTGGGCTGGCTCACCAAACTGGCCGTTTTCGCCCCTCTTGAAAAAAGTTTCCGCATCTGGCGGCTGATGGGTTGCCGGTTGGCAACAACGCAATTATAAGCCGCTTCGTCTGAGCGCGCCCATCGTCTAGCGGTTAGGACACCGCCCTTTCACGGCGGTAACAGGGGTTCGATTCCCCTTGGGCGTACCAGATCTTTGAGGAAAACGAGAAGCCTCGCGGCAGCCGCCGAACTAGCGGCGGCTGGAACGGTGGCGCGGCGAATCGCTTGAAACGGCGAACAGCGGCTGTTTCCCTCGGCGCCTGCTCGCGGCAATCTCCGGCCACTCACCCCTGGTCGTGCGCTACCTGCGGCCAGCGCTGTAACGCCGCGTGGCCACCCTCGGTCAGCGCGTAGACGCCGCGCTCGGCCCTGGCGAACCAGCCATAGACATTGTCCAAGAGGATGCTGGCCGCGCGCGGCGAAATCGCTTTCAGATCGCGCGGGCGTTTCGGCCCGTCGGTCATGGCTGCGGCGCAGGCCAGCGCATCCTGCCGGTAGGCGGTCATGATCGGCGCGCGCGAACCGCCGCCGACCACCGGATCGCCGCGCCGGCGCCGGTGTTCCTCCATCAGCCGCGAGCGCCGCTTTGGATCGCGACGCGGCGGCAAAGCGGCCGGGCTGAGCAGCAATTCGACCTCCCCCTTGCCGCTGACAGCCAGAAGCCCGAAGCCGAGCCGCCGGCACAGCGCGCGAAAACGGCGGTCGTGCTCGCGGCCTTTGCCACGCGCCGACATGCGCGCGGCCAGCCACACTTCGTCGCATGCCGCGGCGCGATCGACACCTTGCAGCACCAGTTCGAGGTTGAACTGCAATTTCAGTTCGCAGATGACCAGCACAGGCGGCTCGCCGTCGCGCACCGCCACGATATCGCAGTGGCCGACTTCGCCCTTGACAGTGAATTCCAGGCTCTCGAGAAACCGCTTCACCGGGATGTAGAGAGACGTTTCCTGCATCGCGCAGGCATAGCCGATTCGGATCGGGTCGGCACAGGGATCGCCGAGAGGCCGACGCCTTGCGCTAAGCCGCCTTGAAACCCACTGTTTGCAAAGGCGGCCGTCAGGCAGGTCTCCGGCGTGATGGTCCCGCCATAGCGCTCGACGATTTCCTTGGCGATGACCGACGTCGCCAGGGCCGAGCGCGACCAGTATTTCATCGCCTGTCTCGCGTTCAACAAGGCGCTCGCCGTGGCTGGGACGGCACAATCGACAGCGTAGGACCCGAGATCCGTCGACGCCAAGACCGGTCCACGGTTGGCCACACAATGATGAGCGCGTGTGTTTTGAGGCTAGGGGCGGGTGCGCGTCCGGCGCTGCCCTGGTGCGGCATCGTCCGCCTTGAAATGCATCTCGTCCTGGACCGCGGCAAAAAACCGGCGGACATCGTTGGCCGCCGAAGCCGCATCGCAGCCGGCCGCGACCGCCTTGTCGAGGAGTTCGCGCGCCGTGGCCTTCCAGAACGACGTGGCCGTGTCGCCGTGCAGTCTGCCCAGCCTTGCGGCGACCTCGCGCACCAGCACGGTCTGCCGATCTAGCGGGAAGGTACGCACATTGGCTGAAGACATGTTCTGCACCATGAAACCGACGCAACGAATCAGACGCTGCTCTATGGCTCATGCCTAGCTGTGAAGTCGGAAACGGAACCTTAACGCCGCGGAGTCCGCGCCGATTGGAACGAGTCGGTTGGCCGGGCCTCCAGGCCAAGCAGAACTCTAGACCCTCAGGCCCCTCGCCTCGCCGGCGCGCTTGGCCGTAACCATCATATCCCTGGCCAGCAGGCCACTGACCCGGCAAAACGCCATGAAGGCGCGCCAGGCGTCCTCAGTCTTGACCACATCCACCGTGGCCCCGAAGCAGGCATTGAACGCCGCTTCATAGACCTTGCCCTGTCGCTTCTTTGGCCAGTCATGCAGGATATCCAGCGCCTGTTCGACGCTGTATATTTCCTCTACCGGCAGCCCGGGCGCGGGCGCGATGCGCACCGGCACCTCGAATTGCAATCTGTCCATTCTATATCTCCCGAACTGGCGTCGACCACAGCAACGCCGTTCGTCGTCAAAAGTTGCTTTGGCCGCTTTTGCGCGAAAATGTGTCGTCAGTGCGATCTCGGCATTCGGAGGAGATCGCGCACCTGGATGTCATCTGAGCGGCCGCGCAAGCCAGGAATATCGCCAGTATCAGTCCATTGCCGGCAGTTCTTCCTTGAACCTTGCGGCTTGCAGTGCCAAATCTGAGGAAATTTTCTAACGGGCTGGTATGCGCCGCCCGCTTACAGGCAAACGGACACTATGGTCACCTATCTCGACGCCGCCACGGCACCCCTCAGGAACACCGGCCAGATCCGCCTCTACGGCGAAGAAGGATTTGCCGGCATGCGCAAGGCCTGCGATCTCACCGCGCGCTGCCTCGATGAACTGGTGCCGATGGTCCAGCCGGGTGTCACCACCGAGACCATCGACCGTTTCGTCTTCGAATTCGGCATGGACCAAGGCGCGCTACCGGCGACGCTCAACTACCGCGGCTACACCAAATCGTCCTGCACCTCGATCAACCACGTCGTCTGCCACGGCATTCCAGACAACAAGCCGTTGAAGGATGGCGACATCGTCAACATCGACGTCACCTACATCCTCGACGGCTGGCACGGCGATTCCTCGCGCATGTATCCCGTCGGCACCATCAAGCGCGCCGCCGAACGCCTGCTCGAAGTCACCCACGAGTGCCTGATGCGCGGCATCGCGGCGGTCCGGCCCGGCGCCCGCACCGGCGCCATCGGCGCTGCCATCCAGACCTATGCCGAGGCCGAGCGCTGCTCGGTGGTGCGCGATTTCTGCGGCCACGGCGTTGGCCAGCTGTTCCACGACGCACCCAACATCCTGCACTATGGCACCGCCTCGGAAGGCGTCGAGATGCGGCCGGGCATGATCTTCACCATCGAGCCCATGATCAATCTTGGCCGGCCGCATGTGAAAGTGCTGTCGGACGGCTGGACGGCGGTGACGCGCGACCGCTCGCTGTCGGCGCAGTACGAACACACGATCGGCGTCACCGAAACTGGCTGCGAGATTTTCACCCTGTCGCCAAACAAGCTCGACCGCCCCGGCCTGCCTGCGGTCAGCTGAAAACAAGATCGCCTCAAGCCGCGGCTTTGAGGCGCCGTCGCCGAAAAAACTCGACCGCGCGCTGCTTACCGCTCTAATCTGCCGTCGAAGCCTTCGGGGAGTGTGGGGGATGGATGGGGAACAGCGGTGACGACGAACGGGGGTTCTTCTCCGAGCGGTGGCTTGAACCACCGGCGAAGGACAAGGCACCAAGAGACAAATCGACGGAGAAGCCACACTATCACGGCCATCGCGACCGATTGCGCGAGCGCTTCGTTGCCGGCGGCGCGGACGCCCTGCCCGACTACGAACTTCTCGAACTGCTGCTGTTTCGACTGATCCCGCGCGTCGACACCAAGCCGATCGCCAAGGCGCTTTTGGCGCGCTTCGGCACTTTTGGCGAAGTGCTTGGCGCACCGGTGGCGCTGCTGCAGGAGGTGAAGGGCATCGGCCCCGCCGTGGCGGTCGACCTGAAGGTGATTGCCGCTGCCGCGCAGCGCATGGCGCGGACCGAGGTTCGCGACCGCGAGGTGCTGTCCAACTGGACGCAGCTTCTTGCGTACTGCCGCTCGGCGATGGCGTTCGAGAACCGCGAACATTTCCGCATCCTGTTCCTCGACAAGAAGAACGTGCTGATCGCCGACGAGGTACAGCAGGTCGGCACCGTGGACCACACGCCGGTCTATCCGCGCGAAGTGATCAAGCGCGCGCTCGAACTGTCGGCCAGCGCCGTCATCCTGGTGCATAATCACCCGTCAGGCGATCCGACACCATCGCGTGCGGACATTGAAATGACCAAGCAGATCATCGACAGCGCCAAGCCGCTCGGCATCGCCGTCCACGACCACATCATCATCGGCAAGAAAGGCAATGCCTCGATGAAGGGCCTCCTGCTGATCTGAGCCCGACGCTCGCCGGCGCCGTCAACCCAAACGCCACCGCTCGCGAGCCAATCAGCAACATTCCGCTTTGGCTCAAATGCCCACGCTTGCGGTGTAGAAGTGATATTGCGACGGAAGCGCCCGTTTCGGCGACAATGTCGTAGACCCGCGAATACGAAGCAGCCAGTTCCCGACAGCCATTGCAGGAGATCTATTCAATGACGCTCGAATGCATAAATCCAAATGATCTGCCGATTCCGGAAATGTACTCCCAGGTCGTCGTTGCGACAGGAAGCAAGCTGGTGTTCGTCTCGGGCCAGCAGCCAGAAGACATACACGGCAAGCTCGTTGGCCATGGTGATTTCGCAGTCCAGGCGAGCCTGGCGTTCGGGAATCTTGGCCGTGCGCTTGCTGCCGCCGGCGCTCGGCCCGAGCAAGTTTGCAAGATCACGATCTACATCGTCGATTACAAACGCGACGAACACGTGCCGATCATCGAAGCCGCCCAGATCGAGCTGTTCGGCGATCACAAGCCAGCAAACGTGGTGGTCGGGATAGCAGTGATGTCTCCCGGCTACCTGATAGAGATCGATGCGATCGCGGTCATCGACCCGTAGGCCAAGCGAGGACGCGTCAAGTCGCCCAAACAAATCCCGGAACTCGCTGCGAGATTGCCACGACCTTGATCTCTCCATCCATCCACGATCACATCGTCATCGGCAGGAATTGCGATGTCTCGATGAAGAGCCTGCTGCTCACCTGATCAACGTCGGAAACAGGAAACACGCAATGCCCCAGCCCGGCGACGAACCATGGCCGTTCGACAAGCCACGCGCAGCCCTCCTGGTCATCGACATGCAAAGCGACTTCGTCGATGAGGGCGCCGTCATGGAAGTGGCCATGGCCCGCCATCGCATTCCGGCGATGCGGCAGGTGGTCGAGCTTTGCCGCGCGCAAGGCGTCCCGGTGATCTACACCCAGCATGTGCTCAGCGACCATTTCGATATCTCGCCGCTGGAAACCAGCTATCAGCCGAAGCTGAAAACCAAAGGCATGCGGGAAGGCAGCGCCGGCGCCGAAATCGTCGCCGCGCTTGCGCCCTTGCCTGGGGATGTCGTCATCAAGAAGCACCGCTACGATGCCTTCCACAACACGCAGCTCGAGACCGTGTTGCGCAACATCCGTGGCGCAGGCCGGGTCGACACGGTGATCATCATCGGCACCGTGACCAGCATCTGCTGCGAATCCACCGCGCGGAGCGCCTTCATGCGCGACTACAAGGTGGCTTTCATCAGCGACGCCAATGGCGGACTGGACGAGGCATCGCACAATGCAACCCTCGACATCATAGGCAAGGTGTTCGGGCGCGTGATGACGGTTGCCGAGCTTGGGAACCTGTTGCGGAGTTGAACCCCAGCGTCAGCTGGCGTGCGTCTCAAGCTCCGGCGCCGAGCCTGCCCTCAAGAAGGTCGCGCCGCTGCTGCAATTCGCCGGAGACGAATTTGGTGAAGGCGTGGACGCGCGCCGTGCGGCGCAAATCGTCGTGCACCAGCACCCACAGCGCCGAGCCGATCTCCTCGATCAGCCCTCCGACCCTTACAAGCCCGGGCAGGCTGTCGCCGAGATAACAGGGCAGCGCCGCAACCCCGATTCCGGCGCCCGCCGCATGCGACATCGTCACCAGGGAATCGGCGCGCATGGCGATCTCGACATCGGGCAGCGACGACCGCATCCAGCGGGCGACGCCGGTGTTGGCCAGGCTGTCGTCGGGCGCGATCCAGCGCAGCTGACCCAATCTCGGCTCCGGGGGTAGCGTTTCGGCGTAGGAACGTGTCGCGTAGGCGGCGAAGGCGACGCCCGAAATGCGCCGGCCCACCAGGATTTCCTGCGGTTGCGACACCGGCCTGATCGCCACGTCTGCATCCCTTTGCGTCAGGTTGGCGATGGAATTCTGCGTCATCGCCTCGACCCGTATGCCGCGATGGAGCTTATGAAACGCCGCCAGGATCGGCGGCAGCACCGACGCCATCAGCGTGTCGGTGGTGGTGACCCGCAACGTGCCTTCGAACCTGAGATCCTGCCCCGACAGTTTGCGCGCCAGTTCATTGACCGTCTCGGCCATTGTGCGTGCCGCGCCCAGCAGTTCCTCGCCGCCCGGGGTGAGGGCATAACCAGTCGCCAACCGATCGAAAAGGCGGATGCCCAGCCGCGCCTCGAAGGCGTTGACGCGCCGCAGCACAGTCGTGTGGTTCACGCCCAGGATCCGAGCCGCCGCCGCCAGCGAAGCGCCATCGGCGACGGCCAGCACCATGCGCAGATCTTCCCAGTCGATATCGCGTGAGCTGTGCATTCTTGCAGAAAGATAAAAGAAAGCGCTGCGCTCTGCGAGTCAAATGACGCTTCGCTGTGCAAAAACGCAGAGCAAGCGGGCGAATCGGCATGTCGATCTGCGCATGCACGCACGCCATATGGAGTCCGACGACAAAAGAACGGTCGCGGAGAAGAGCCATGACGCCGATAGAACTCTACACCTGCCAGACACCCAACGGGCACAAGGCCTCGATCATGCTGGAAGAGGTCGGCCTGCCCTACTCGGTCCGCTTGGTCGACATCGAAAGGGGCGACCAGACCAAGCCTGATTTCCTGGCGCTCAATCCCAACAACAAGATCCCGGTGATCGTCGACCGGGACGCCGGCCGCACGGTCTTCGAATCCGGCGCCATCCTACACTACCTGGCGCGACGGTCGGGCAAGCTTCAGCCGGTGGGCGCGCAGGACGCGGACGATACGCTGACCTGGACCTTGTTCCAGGCGGCCCATGTCGGCCCGACGCTTGGCCAATTGTGGAATTACAAAATCTTCGCGCCGGAAAAAATCCCTTACGTGATCGAGCGTTTTGAGCGCGAAACCGGACGTGTCTTCCGCGTTCTCGATAGCCGGCTAAAGCACCATGAGCACATTGTCGGCAAAAGCTACGGCATCGCCGATGTGATGACATGGCCATGGATCAACGCGGCCGTCACCAGGCTCGAACTCAGCCTCGATGACGCGCCAGACCTGGCGCGTTGGTATGCCGCCATAGGCCGACGCTCCGCAGTTGTCAGAGGCATTGCCGTTCCCGCCCTGCCCGAAGCATCGGCTGCCGCTTAGATCATGATGAGATTTGGTTGAAATCTCATCATGACCTAACCCTTTGTTGTAGCATGATCTTTTCCAAAAACCGGCGCCCACTTTTTGGGATCATGCCCTAGCCGCCGCACCTCGCATTCAAGGAATACAATCGTGGAAATCCTCTTCATCCCTCTGGCGCTTGTCGCCGGTGGCCTGCTCGCAGTGCAGGCTGGCGCCAACGCCCAACTTTCAAAGGCGGTCGGCTCACCCTTTGCCGCGACCACGCTTCAGCTCGCGGTCGGCGCCATCGTGCTGTTGTCGATCACGGCCCTCACCGGAACGACACCGGCTCTGCTTGCCGTTCGGCAAGCCGAATGGTGGCATGCGATCGGCGGCATGGCTTCGGCCTTCTACGTCGTTTCGACCATTCTTCTGTTCCCTCGCCTTGGCGCCGTCGTGTCCGTCGGGCTCTTCATCGCTGGGCAGATGCTTGCATCCTTCGCCCTCGACACGTTCGGCTGGCTCGGGATCCCCGAAGCCGGACTGCGAGCCGGGCCTGCCTTCGGCATGCTCGTCTTGCTTGCCGGGGCTGCCCTCATCGTTCTGGGACAGAAGGGCGCGGCCGACAATACCGCATCCTCAAGACCAGGGTGGATCGGACTGGCGCTGCTGGCAGGCGCCGTGCTTCCGGTGCAAGGCGCTGTAAACGCCTTGCTTCGGCACGACCTTGGCGGCGCGCCGTTTGCGGTCGGCACCATCTCGTTCCTGGTGGCGATGCTGGCCATGGCCGCGGTGCTTCTGATCGCGCTTGCCCTGACGAAGACGCCCCGCCCTCGCCTCGCCGGCTTGTCGTCGATGCCCTGGTGGGGCTGGCTCGGAGGTTTTGCCGGCGCCACCTATGTCACGACCGTGTTCACCGCCATCCCCGTCATCGGAGCGGCAGCTGCCGTCAGCCTGACGGTGGCCGGCCAGCAGGTCGCCGGCATCTTCGTCGACACCTTCGCTGGTTCCGCCTGCCGCAGCGGCTTGTCTCCGGCATGCGGCTCGCCGGCGTCGTGCTGCTTTTGGCCGGCTGCATCATCATCAAGGCGCTTTGATCCCGCTGGAACAAGGCAAGCCGAATCAAACCAGCCCCTGCCCTCCCTGATTTGGGGGGTCAGGTGTCGCTCCGGCGTCACCAACGAAGCAAGGTCCGGGCGCCGCAGAAGCAATTTTTCGCTCCTTCCACAACCGGCTCTAGAATTTCGATCGCAAATCACGCATGATGCACTTGGTATTTTCCCGGGACGGCTTCGCGCCCCCTGAAATACCGGGAGGAACGGGACATGCCCATAGTGGTTGTACTCGTTTTGATCGTCGTGGGCTCGGTGTTGTTCCACTTCCTGAGCCCATGGTGGTGGACTCCGATTGCCTCGAATTGGGACTATATCGACAACACCATCATCATCACCTTTTGGATTACCGGCGTCGTCTTCGCCGCAGTCGTCCTATTCATGGCCTATTGCGTTTTCCGCTTCCGTCACCGCGAAGGCAACCAGGCGGCCTACGAACCGGAGAACAAGCGGCTCGAATGGTGGCTGACGATCGTCACCGGAGTGGGTGTTACCGCCATGCTGGTTCCCGGCCTGTTTGTCTGGAGCCGGTTCGTCAACGTTCCAAGCGACGCAACCGTGGTCGAAGTCGTCGGCCAGCAATGGCAGTGGAGCTTCCGCTTGCCCGGCAAGGACGGCAAACTCGGCACATCCGACACCCGCGACGTCACCGCTGAAAATCCGCTGGGCGTGATCGCCAAGGATCCCAGCGGCCAGGACGACGTCGTGGTCGAAGCGGCCGACCTGCATCTGCCGGTCGGCAAGCCGGTCAAGATGCTGCTGCGCTCGATCGATGTGTTGCACGATTTCTACGTTCCGGAATTCCGCGCCAAGATGGACATGATACCGGGCTCGGTCACCTATTTCTGGTTCACCCCCACCAAGACCGGGACCTTCCAGGTTCTGTGCGCCGAACTGTGCGGCCAGGGGCACCCGATGATGCATGGCATCGTCATGGTCGATACCGAGCAGGACTATGTGGCCTGGCTCGACCAGCAGCAGACGTTCGCGCAGTTGTCGGCGCCGCAGCAGACGGGCTCGGTGGAACAGGCGCCGGGCAACGCGACGGCGTCAGCTCTAGAAGTTGCGGCAAAACTCGGAACTGTCGGGTCCCGCTGAAGGGCACGGAGGTGCTCCGCCTATGGTCGATATCACGCCTGCAGATGCCGTCCCGCCCGCCGAAGTCGCGGAAATGGAGCTTTACCATCCGCACAGCTGGTGGACGAAGTATGTCTTCTCGCAGGACGCCAAGGTCATCGCCATCCAGTATTCGGCGACCGCAACGGCCATCGGCCTGGTCGCGCTGGTGCTGTCCTGGCTGATGCGGCTGCAGCTCGGCTTCCCCGGCACGTTCGATTTCATCACCCCCGAGGCCTACTACCAGTTCATCACCATGCACGGCATGATCATGGTGATCTACCTGCTCACGGCACTCTTCCTCGGCGGCTTCGGCAACTACCTGATCCCGCTGATGGTCGGCGCCCGCGACATGGTCTTTCCCTATGTCAACATGCTGAGCTACTGGATCTACCTCCTTGCCGTGCTGGTGCTGGTGTCGAGCTTCTTTGCGCCCGGCGGACCGACCGGTGCCGGGTGGACGCTCTATCCGCCGCAAGCCATCATGACCGGTACACCTGGCGGCCAGGAATGGGGCATCATCCTGATGCTCGTCTCGCTGATCCTGTTCATCATCGGCTTCACCATGGGCGGTCTGAACTATGTCGTGACGGTGCTGCAGGCCCGCACGCGCGGCATGACGATGATGCGCCTGCCGCTGACCGTCTGGGGCATCTTCACCGCCACCGTCATGGCGCTGCTCGCCTTTCCGGCGCTGTTCGTCGCCTGCGTGATGATGCTGCTTGACCGCGCGCTTGGAACCTCCTTTTTCATGCCCGCGGTCGTCGAGATGGGGGAACAGCTACAGCACAATGGCGGCAGCCCGATCCTGTTCCAGCATCTGTTCTGGTTCTTCGGCCACCCGGAAGTCTACATCGTGGCGCTGCCGGCCTTCGGCATCGTCTCCGATCTGATCAGCACGCATGCGCGCAAGAACATTTTTGGCTACCGGATGATGGTCTGGGCCATCGTTGGCATCGGCGCGCTGAGCTTCGTGGTCTGGGCGCACCACATGTATGTCAGCGGCATGCACCCCTATTTCGGCTTCTTCTTCGCCACCACGACACTGATCATCGCCATCCCGACGGCGATCAAGGTCTACAATTGGGTGCTGACGCTGTGGCGGGGCGACATCCATCTCACCATACCGATGCTGTTTGCCATGGCTTTCATCGTCACCTTCGTCAATGGCGGGTTAACCGGGCTGTTTCTCGGCAACGTCGTCGTCGACGTCCCGCTGTCGGACACGATGTTCGTCGTCGCCCACTTCCATATGGTCATGGGTGTTGCTCCGATCGTCGTCATCTTCGGCGCGATCTACCACTGGTACCCGAAGGTCACCGGCCGGATGCTGAACGAGACGCTCGGCCGGTTCCATTTCTGGGTCACATTTCTCGGCGCCTACCTGATCTTCTTTCCCATGCATTACATCGGCCTGATGGGCGTGCCGCGGCGCTATGCCGAACTGACCGACGTGACGGTCATGACGGAGTCGGCGCATCACCTGAACTCGTTCATCAGCATCATGGCGTTTATCGTCGGCTTCGCCCAGATCGTTTTCCTGTTCAATCTTATCTGGAGCATCCGCCATGGGCGCGAGGCCGGTGGCAATCCATGGCGGGCCACGACACTCGAATGGCAAACGCCGCAGACACCACCCGCGCATGGCAATTTCGGCAAGGATCTGCCGATCGTCTATCGCTGGGCCTATGACTACAGCGTGCCGGGCGCCAAGGAGGACTTCATTCCGCAAAACATGCCGGGCACGTTCGGCCCCTCCAGGGAGCCGGCATGAGCGTCATCCTGGTCTTCCTTCTCGTGATCGCCGGCTTTGCCGGCTGGTGGCTCTCGCATCAGCGGCTGATGGCGAAACCATGGCTCGAGCAAGGTGTGGCAGGAGATTTTGTCGCCTTCGACCGATCGAGCCTGCCGACCGCCAAGATCGGCCTCGGTGTCTTCCTCGCCGTGGTCGGCTGCCTGTTTGCGCTGTTCACCAGCGCCTACTTCATGCGTATGGCGCTGTCGGACTGGCAGCCGCTGCCCATCCCACGCCTGCTCTGGCTCAACACCGGCATGCTGGTGCTGAGCAGCATCGCGCTGCAATGCGCCTCGATCGCGGCGCGCAAGCGCCAGATGGACACGGTCAGGCTCGGCCTTGCCGCGGCTGGGCTCACCGCGATCGCCTTCCTCATCGGGCAGCTCATGGCATGGCGGGACCTGACCGCCGATGGCTATTTTCTGGCCTCCAATCCGGCCAACAGTTTTTTCTACCTGATAACCGGGATGCACGGCCTGCATATCGTGGGAGGGCTGGTGGGCCTGGGCAGGACAACCGCCGGCGCCTGGAACGGGGCACGGCCGGAACGGCTTCGCCTCAGCGTCGAATTATGCGCCATGTACTGGCATTTCCTGCTTTTCGTCTGGCTCGCCATCTTCGCTCTTTTAGCCGGCTGGGCCGCGACGTTCATCGATATTTGCCGGCAGTTGCTGACCTAGGAGGTCGAGGAGCATGGCAGAAACGACACTGACGCATACCGGCCAAACGGAGACGCGGCCCGCAGGCTGGCAAGGCATCGCCGCCGATTGGTCCTCGGATCAGCGCGCGTTCAAGAACGTGTCCTGGGGCAAGGCCATGATGTGGATCTTCCTGCTCAGCGACACCTTCATCTTCGGCTGCTTCCTGCTCTCCTACATGACCGCGCGCGTCTCCACACGTGTGCCGTGGCCCAATCCGAGCGAGGTCTTTGCGCTTCGCATCGGCGGTTCGGACATTCCACTGATCCTGATTGCCATCATGACCTTCGTGCTGATATCGAGCAGCGGAACGATGGCCATGGCGGTCAATTTTGGCTATCGCCGCGACCGCCGCAAAACCGCAATCCTCATGCTTCTGACGGCAGCGCTAGGAGCCACCTTCGTCGGCATGCAAGCCTTCGAATGGACCAAGTTGATCACCGAAGGGGTACGGCCGTGGGGCAATCCCTGGGGCGCGGCACAATTCGGCTCGACTTTCTTCATGATCACCGGCTTCCACGGCACGCATGTGACGATCGGGGTGATCTTCCTCATCATCGTGGCGCGAAAGGTCTGGCGTGGAGACTACGACGTCGGTCGTCCCGGCTTCTTCACCAGCCGCAGGGGTCGCTACGAGAACGTCGAAATCATGGGGCTCTACTGGCATTTCGTCGACCTGGTCTGGGTGTTCATTTTCGCATTCTTCTATCTTTGGTGAGAGGCTGACATGGCTGAAGCAACCGCAAACGGCCTCGGGCAACACGCGCTGCACTCTGATCATGCGCATGAAGGGCCATCGACCGGCGTCGCGGAGGTTCATCAGGAACATCCGATCAAGCTCTATCTGGTGGTCTGGGCATGGCTGTTCATCCTCAGCGCCTGCTCCTACATGGTCGATTATCTCGGCATCCACGGCTATCTCAGATGGTCTCTGATCCTGATCTTCATGATCCTCAAGGCCGGGCTGATCGTCGCCGTGTTCATGCACATGGCCTGGGAGCGGCTGGCGCTGACCTATGCGATCATCCTGCCGCCGCTTCTGATATTGGTGTTCGTGGCGATGATGCTCTTCGAAGCGGACTACACGCTTCTCACCCGGTTGTCCTTCTTCGGACCGGGGCCCTGACGCACAGTCTTCATCTCCGGTCAAAGACCGGAGATGAAGCTTCCCATCAGCTGATCTGCGGGGTCAGAGGCCGACCCGCGTCGGGGACGATGGCGGCTCCACAACCTTGCGGTAGACATGCCAGGTGGCGTGACCCAGGATCGGCAGCACGACCGCCAGCCCGGCAAACACCGGCAGCGAGCCTATGATCAGGGCGACGGCGACAATCAGTCCCCAGACAGCCATGGGGATCGGGTTCGCCAGCACCGCTCGCACCGACGTGTGGATGGCTTCGTAGGCGCCGACGTCGCGGTCGAGCAGCAATGGGAAGGCGACAACCGTCGTGCACAACACCACCGCGGCGAAGACGAAGCCGATGGCGTGCCCCAGGACAATCAGAGACCAGCCGCGTCCGGTGGCAAATATTTCATTGATGAAGCCCGAAATCGATGCAGGCGGAGCCGGGCCGAAGAGATATTCGTAGAACACCTGCGCCGCCAAAAGCCAGGCGATGAAGATTGCAACCAGCATGATCCCGACTGCGGCGATGGCTGGCAGGGCCGGAGAATTCCTGACCTCGAACGCGTGCGTCCAGGAGGTGTCGAGCCCGGCTTCTCGTCTGCGGCTGATCTCGTAAAGGCCGATCGCCGCGAATGGACCGATAAGCGCAAAGCCGGACACCAGCGGAAACAACATCGGCAACGCATTGGCACCCGAAGTCCAGGCAGCGAGCACCACGCCGACAAGCGGATAGATCAGGCAGAGAAAGACGATGTGCGACGGTTTGACCATAAAATCGTCAACACCGCGCTTGAGCGCATCGAAAAGATCGGAAACACTGATTTTTCGGATTTTGGTGTGTTCCAGCGTTTCGCTGGCGCCTGCAATCACGTGAAAACTTGTCATGCCCGTTCCTCCAGACCAGGTCCGGCAAGGTCGCGGTATCACGGTGCTGCCGTTCTGCATGACTGGCCACGCGAACCGCGACCTGCACCGCAATCAATATACCCCATTGACTGGAGCTTGTCGCCCGTTCTTACAAAAGGCTCCCGGAAGGCGAAGTTTCCGAACACAGCGTCATGCCGTCACCCTCCGGCTGACATGAACGCGCGCATCGCGATGGTATCGGCAAGCAGCACGGCAAAGATCGCGAAAAGATAGAAGATCGAATAGGCAAACAGCGCCTTGGCCGGCTTCATCTCCTTGTCGAGGATGACCAGGGCGTTCCAGGCATGCCAGATGAAACCCGAGCCCAATGCAGCCGAAACAATCCCATAAACCCCGCTCGTAAATCCGAACGCCCAGGGCAGCACTCCGATCGGTGCCAGGAGCAGTGAATAGGCGAAGATCTGCCTTCTGGTCGAGGCCTGGCCGGCCACGTTCGGCATCATCGGGATGCCGGCAGCGGCATAGTCGCCGGCCTTGAACAGTGCGAGCGCCCAGAAATGCGGCGGCGTCCACAGGAAAATGATCAGGAACAGGATGAGGCTTTCAATGCCGATGGCGCCGGTGGCCGCCGCCCAGCCGATCATCGGAGGAAGGGCACCCGCCGCGCCGCCGATGACGATGTTCTGCGGTGTCGAGCGCTTCAGCCACATCGTATAGATGACGACGTAGAAAAAGATGGTGAAGGCCAGCAGTGACGCGGCAAGCCAGCCCACCAGCACGCCGAGCGTCATGACCGAAAGTGCGGAAAGCACCAAGCCGAAGCCGAGCGCTTCGCCGGCCGTGACGCGGCCCGACGGAACCGGCCGCTTTGACGTGCGCGACATCAGCGCGTCGATGTCGGCGTCGTACCACATGTTGAGCGCGCCGGCCGCTCCCGCTCCAACCGCAATCGCACCTATGGCGATCACGGCGATGACCGGGTTCATCGCGCCGGGCGCCACCATCAGACCGACGAAGGCGGTAAACACGGCAAGGGCCATGACCCGAGGCTTCAAGAGCGCAAAGAAATCACTGGCCGTCGCTTCCGAGAGGCGGACGCCGGTATCCTTGAGGCTTTCCTTGACCGACATTTGAGACGACCATCGATGGAAACCGGGCAGCCTAGAGCAATTCCAGGAAAGTGTATGGGGTTTTCCGCCCGGAATTGCGTAAGAACAAAGAGATCGAGCGGATCGCAGTTTCCGTGAAACGGTGAAACGCTCTGGCCGGCCGAAGAGCCAGGTTACGGGGAAAATTGCTTCAGATAGGCGATGACGTTGGCGACGTCCTCGTCCTTCTTGAGGCCGGGAAACGCCATCTTCGTCCCTTTGACCATTGCCTTGGGGTCGTGAAGATACGTCGTCAGTGTCGGCTCATCCCATTTGACGCCGGATGTGCCGGCCGCGATCATGGCTTCGGAATATTTAAAATCCGGATGCGTGCCGGCCGTCCGGCCGATAACGCCATGCAACGAAGGGCCTATCTTGTTGGTGTCTTGGTCTGCGACGTGGCAGACCTTGCATTTGGTGAAGACCTTCTCGCCCGCCGCGGCGTCCTGTGCCCGCGATGGATTGGCGATGAAAGTTGCAACGGAAACGACGGCGAAAAACGCAACCAAGCGCATGGCATTCCTCCCTGATCGTCAAATTTTCCTCAGACGGTCTGCACATGCCGGTAGCACCAGCATGCGCCCTGCACGGCAGAATAGATTCTCCGCTCCTCCCCAGATGGAATTGCGCTACCTGTGTACCACAGAATCTGGCCGGTAGGTAGAACAGGTCGACCGTACAAAGGTTCAGGTGGGCTGCGGTGGCTCAAGGCACATCCGCCACAACGAAAAAGGCCGCCTCGAGGGCGGCCTTTTCTGATCTTGTCGTCAGGCGCTTATTCGGCGTCCTTGGCGGCCTTCTTCTTCGGGGCTGCCTTCTTCTTCGGCTCTTCCGCGTCGTCGGCCTTTTCAGCCTTGTCGGCCTTCTTGGCAGCGGCCTTCTTCGCCGGCTTGGCCTTGGCGGTATCGCCCTCTTCGTCGTCAGCCATCAGCTCTTCCTTGCTGACCTTGACGTCGGTGACCGAGATCTGGCTGAGCAGATGGTCGACGACCTTCTCCTCGAACATCGGCGCGCGCAGCGTGTTCAGGGCTTCCGGATTGCTGCGATAGAACTCGAAGGCTTCCTGCTGCTGGTTGGCCGGGTAGCGGCGCACCTGCTCGAACAGGCCGCGCTGCAGTTCCTCGTCGGAAACGGTGACGCCGGCCTTCTCGCCGATCTCGGCCAAAACCAGGCCGAGACGCACGCGGCGCTCGGCAAGCCGCAGATATTCGGCGCGTGCCTCTTCTTCCGTCGTCTCCTCGTCGGCGAAGGTACGGCCGGCGGCTTCGAGATCGCGGTTGACCTGGGTCCAGATGTTGTTGAACTCGGCATCGACGAGCTTCGACGGCGCCTCGAACGAATAGGCCGCGTCAAGCTGGTCGAGCAGCTGGCGCTTGACCTTCTGGCGGGTCATCGAACCGAACTGGTTCTCGATCTGGCCGCGCACCACGTCGCGCAGGCGCTCCAGCGATTCCAAGCCGAGGTTCTTGGCCATCTCGTCGTTGATTTCCAGCGCGCCGGGCTTGGACACTTCCTTGACGGTGACGTCGAAGGTGGCTTCCTTGCCGGCCAGATGCGCTGCCTGGTAGTTTTCCGGGAAAGTGACGGTGACCTGCTTCTCGTCGCCGGCCTTGGCGCCGATCAGTTGGTCCTCGAAGCCCGGAATGAATTCCTTGGACCCCAGAACCAGCGGCTGGTCGGTGCCGGCGCCGCCGGAAAAGGCCTCGCCGTCGATCTTGCCGACATAGTCGATCGAAACGCGATCGCCTTCGGCGGCCTTGCCGGTCTTCGGCTCGAAGCTTCGCGCCGATTCGGCAACGCGCTGGACCTGCTCGTCGATCTCGCTGTCCGGCACTTCGAATACCTGGCGCGTCACCTTGATGTCGGAGAAATCCTTGATCTCGATCGCCGGGATGACCTCGTAGTTGAGGCGGAATTCGAAGTCGGCGCCGCCGGCCAGGATCTTCTCGGCCTCTTTCTCGTCTTCCGTCATGATCACTTCAGGCTGCATGGCGGCCTTTTCGCCGCGCCCCGTGATGATCGAACGGGTCGAATCGTTGAGGATTTCGTTGACCACTTCGGCCATGAACGACTTGCCGTAGACCTTGCGCAAATGCTGCACAGGCACCTTGCCGGGACGGAAGCCGTTGATGCGGACCTTGTTCCTGGCGTCGGACAGCCGCGCCATCAGCTTGGCTTCCATATCACCGGCCGGCACGGTGATCTTGATCTCGCGCTTGAGACCGGAGTTGAGCGTTTCGGTGACCTGCATCGTAAAACCTTTATCTTCACCAAAGAGGCTGCCACGGCGTCTTGCCGTTCACAGCCTGCCGGTACAATCTTGCCGGGAATGGCTTTTGGTACGGAACCTGGCGATTTGACCGAAATTACGGCTCAAATTGTTCCAAACTGCGTTCCAAGATGTGAATAAGTTCTTGTTTTTCCTACTTCTTATCACATTCTGCAGAAGCGGATCGGCGCGTCCCGTCACATTTGACACGCCTTTTGTCACAGGCGAGGCCAATTTTCAACCATCTTCGCGTTGCAGCGAATGACCGCCCCAACGGCAGACATTTTCGCCCCGACATTGACAGAATGATGGCTACATGGGATTGCCGACAAATGCGGATGTGGCGGAACTGGTAGACGCCCTGGATTTAGGTTCCAGTGCCGAAAGGCGTGGGGGTTCGAGTCCCTTCATCCGCACCACCCTTCGCTCTATCGAGCTTCGGGTGGCAGGCCACCCAGGAGCTTGATAAAGCGAAGGGTGTCCTCCGAAGCCGTGGCGTAGGAGGACTGGCGGCGACGGCCTACACTTCAAACACTTGACCGGTAAACCACTCCGCCAATTTCGCCAGCTCCGGCCCCAGCACCCGGTCGGCGTCGACCGGGGGCACGATCTTCCTGATATCCGCGACAAAATCCTGCAATGCCGGCGGCGCGGCGCGTTCAGTCACGTACAGGGCCTGCGAGGCGATCATGGCCAGCATCGCCATTGCCGCATCGAGGCAGCGGCCGGCCGTCGCTTCCTTGGTCCAGGCGAAGAATGCGGTGGTGGCGACGTCGTCCTGGCCGGCGCCGGCCGATTCGGTGCCCGGAATGAAGGTGCGCTGCGCCGCGAGTTTGGCCTGTTCGAGATAGCCGGTGATCGCCATCGGCACATAGCCGACATTGCCGTGCCCGTCGCTGTCGGCCCAATGCCGCCCGGTCATCAACAGGTCGGGCAGCAGCGACACCTTGCCGTTCAGCAGCTTTGAGGCGTGGCGGTCGCAGAGCAGGCAGAGATCGGCCCAGATCGCCGCCAGATCGTCGAGCGCCGGCGTCGCCATGGCATTGTGATAGCTGCCGGTCGAGATGCAGCGCCCCAGCGGGTGCGCCGCGTCGGGCGGGATATAGACTGGATTGTCCGAGATCGAGGCCAGCGATACGGTCGCCGCCTGCTCGGCGCCGGCCAGCGCCCGATGCGCATGGCCGAGCACACGCGGCACGATCCGGTAGCTGACCGGCGCCTGATAATTGCGCCGTCCATCCCCTGCGCCGACCAGAAACTGCCGCAACCCTTGCAAGGCGGCCGCTTCGTGTTCGTCGCCCCAGAGCCCGTCGAGCGCTGCATCATAATGCTCGAGCGGCGCACGAAACGCTTCGATCGACAGCGCGAACACCTTGTGCGCCATGGCGAGGCGACGACGCGCGGCAAGTGCTGCGTCCGCCACCAGTGCCGCCGCGCAGGGCGAGCCGTTGATCAGCGAACCGCGCTCCTTCACCTCAAGCTCAAGGCTGGCGGTAAGCGCAGCAAACAGCGGATAGAGCGCCAGGATCTCGCCGGCGCCACCCTGCCCTTGCGACGGCACCACCGGCATCGGGCCGCCGTCGAGCATCGCCGCGACCGCCCGTGCGATGCGCGGCGTGGTCGCGGCATTGCCTTCGATAAAGTTGGTCAGCCGCGCCAACACGATCGCCCTGACCACGCGCTCAGGCAATGGCTCACCGAACGATGTGGCGGCAGCAAAAGCCTTGATGCGCGCATGGCGGTCGCGCTCGTCAAGTTCGAGCTTGCGGCTTGCCAGCTCGCCCATCGCGGTGGTGACGCCGTAGATGACCGGCGGCGGATCGGACTCAATGAGTTTCAGGAACGAGGCGCGGCATTCGGCAATGCGTTGCAAGGCCTTGTCGCCGATTTCGACCGTGTCGTTTCTCCAGGCGACGCGCAAAACGGCATGGAGATTGATATCTTCGCGCGTCGTCACCGTAATCGGCATTGTCTTCGCCCGTCTGGTTTGCATGAGGGCGGAGCGATCGATCGTTGCCGAAATCCATGCCCTGGGTAATGTCTTCTAGTAGAGCGGTTCCTCAAACAATGTCTTGTCGCCGTCCATCAGCGCCTTGATCTGTGCCTGGCCACTGGCGGCGAGCGCGATGCGCACGCCGAATGGCCGCACCCGCATGTCGTTCTGGATCGCCATGCCCTGGCCCTCAGGTAGGTAGAAGCGGTCGATGCCGTATTGCGGTGCGATCGTGGATTCAGGATCAAGCGTCCAGCCCGGCGCGACCTGGCCGACAATATCGGCTTCGTCGGCGGTCGCCGGCGTCGGAGCCTTGCCGAACCAGGCCGTGGTCGCATGCCAATAGCCGTCGGCACCCGGCTTCAGCCGGACCACGATCGGCGTGTTCTCGCTCACGAGCTGGCCGGCCGGGATGTTGGCGATCAGCTTCACCGGCAAGCGCGATATTTCATAGCCGAGGATAATATAGTCGCCGCGCAGCAGATCGCGCGGATCGACCGGCTCGACTTTCAGCAAGACCTCCTTGCCGTTGCGCAGGATCGCCGCGCGGCCGGCGATGATCCAGCTCAGGAAGCCGATCTGGACGAGCGCCAGGACCAGCGCCGAGATGACAAGTTTCTTTCCCGACATCATGCTGCCGCTCCTTCCGGGGCCTTCATGCGTTTTTCCACCCGGATGATGACGAGAGCCAGGGTGCCGAAAAGCACCGCGGCAGCCAGGAAGAAGCCGGCCGTGCCGAGCATCGTCTGCAAGGTCACGACGTAGATAATGGCAAGTTCGAAGGCAAAGCCGGCATAGGCAACCCAGCGCAGCCCCCTGCTCTCGCGCCCGCCCAGCATGATCGCCGCGGCAATGCCGGCCAGTGCGATGACCGACGCAATGGCAAAGCCGTTGCTGAAGGCGTTGTCATCGCCCAGTTCGATCTGCATCATCGCCAGCCCGGTGAGAAAGCCGATCAAGGCGTGCAAAGGCAGCCGCCCGCCGAGCTGCAAGGTCCGGTCGGCCGGCCCGGCGGCGAAGATCGAAACCGCAAACAGCAGCGCCGACACCACGACGAGAGGAATAGCCAGGGCGAGCGTGTTCTGGTCCAGGCCGCGCACCGCGATATAGAAAATGACCGAGAGAATGATCAGGTGGCGTGCCGGCTGGCTGCGCGTCCACAACGAGACGACAAAAAGCACCGGCGCCATGATAACGAAGAAATCCGGAAATACGGGGCGGTCATAAAAGTCGAATGCGCGCACGAACAGCCAGGCAACGGATATGCCGACGGCAGCGACCGTCAGCGGGTTCGAGCGCAACGCCACCGCGGCAAATGCCGTGCCGATGCCCCAGGTGACGATGGCCGAGGCTTCGTCACCCGTGAGATGGTACATCTGGCCGATCAGCGCGATCGATCCGCCGAAGGCCGCGGCGGCCACGATCCACAGCGCCTCGCCGATCGCCGCATGGTCGCGCATCTTCAACACCGCGCCGCCGACATAGCCGGCGAGAATGACGGCAAACAGTGCCGCAACCCGCACCAGCCGCGGGATGGCGTCCCAGTTGGCGGCGACGAAGAGCAGGATCGCGGCGCCGAACAGCAGCGCCGCCATCATGGCCAATATAGTGCCGAAGCTCAGCGATTTGCGCTCGTTTGAGTCGATGTCGCGCTTAAGCGCATCGGCCGTCTTCGCGTCGATCAGGCCAGCCTGCAGCCACCGCCCGATATCGGCCCTCGCCCGCGACGAATAGCTCGCCATGCCGCTTCTCCCCCAGATTGGTCTTTCTGACAGCCGATCCGCTCAAATCGTTGACGCAACGTCATTTTCCGATTCGGGTTTCTTCATGACGAAGCGTGAATGCGCGTTAATGTTGCATTGCACAATTTGCATTGCTGCCATGCGCCAACAGCACTTTTAAATCGATATAACCCAGCCTATTTACTGTTCGTACACAAACGGAATGATCCGAAGAAAGACGAAACGAGCACTACCATGAACCTGATCCGCAACTACCGCAACTGGCGCCGCTACCGGGACACCGTCTCCGAGCTGAGCCGCCTGTCGAACCGTGAACTGACCGACCTCGGCATCAGCCGCAGCGACATCCACTACGTCGCCCGCAAGGCGGTCTAATCCTCTTCGGATCGCAAATGGTCCGAACCAGTTTTGAAAAAGAGAACGACAATGAACCTGATCCGCAACTATCGTAACTGGCGCGTTTACCGCGACACCGTTACCGAGCTGGGTCGCCTTTCGAACCGTCAGCTCCATGATCTCGGCATCGTCCGTGACGAGATCAAGATCATCGCCCGCAGGGCGACGATCTAACCAGAATTTCGCCAGGGTCGACCTCCTCCCCGACCCTGACGGATACGGTCAGCCTTCACCTCCTCCCGAGGGTTGACCACCAAAACGGCGCCCGCCGCACCTCCTCCCGCGGCGGGCGCTGTTTCCAAAGCGAACGCAGTTCGTCTTTCCGAAGCGAACGCTAGTTCGTCTTCAAAGTGAACGCAGTTCGTCTTCCAGGGATTTCGCCTCCCTCGATCCGGCGAAAAGAATTTCGTCAAAGCCGACCTCCTCCCCGGCGATGGCGAATACGGCCGATCCCCACCTCCTCCCGAGGATCGGCCCCAAAAACGACACCCGCCGCACCTCCTCCCGCGGCGGGTGTTGTTGTTTTTGGGCAGGCTTTTCAATTGCGCATGCAGTCGATCGAGGCGCTTTACGCCGCCATCAGACCGTCGCTGCGGACATAAGAAAGTCGAGCTCCGTCGTTGCACGACAATGACCCACGCTCGCACCGGCCAATTGCAAACGGCGCGCCAAGCGATTATTCCGGCGCTCATGAGCAAAAATCCTATCCACATCGTCGGCGGCGGCCTCGCCGGCTCCGAAGCCGCATGGCAGGCAGCACAAGCCGGCGTTCCCGTCATTTTGCATGAGATGCGCCCGGTGCGCGGCACCGATGCGCACAAGACCGATGGGCTGGCCGAACTCGTCTGTTCCAATTCCTTCCGCTCCGACGATGCCGAGAACAATGCCGTCGGCCTGCTGCATGCCGAAATGCGACTGGCCGGCTCGCTGATCATGAGCGCCGGCGACGCCAACCAGGTGCCGGCCGGCGGCGCGCTGGCCGTCGATCGCGACGGCTTCTCCGACGCGGTGACGAAAAGGCTCGAAGCGCACCCGCTGATCACCATCGAGCGCGAGGAAGTGCCGGGCCTGCCGCCAGCGGAATGGGACCAGGCGATCATCGCCACCGGCCCGCTGACCGCACCTTCGCTCGCCCAGTCGATCGCCGAGGCGACCGGCGCCGACGCACTGGCCTTCTTCGACGCGATTGCCCCGATCATCCATTTCGACACGATCGACATGGACACCTGCTGGTTCCAGTCGCGCTACGACAAGGTTGGGCCCGGCGGCACCGGCAAGGACTACATCAATTGCCCGATGGACAAGGACCAGTATCTCGCCTTCGTACAGGCGCTGGTCGACGGCCAGAAGACCGAATTCAAGCAGTGGGAAGGCACGCCCTATTTCGACGGCTGCCTGCCGATCGAAATCATGGCCGAGCGCGGCGTCGAGACGCTGCGCTACGGGCCGATGAAGCCGATGGGGCTGACCAATGCCCACAATCCGACGGTAAAAGCCTATGCCGTGGTGCAGCTGCGCCAGGACAATGCGCTGGGCACGCTCTACAACATGGTCGGTTTCCAGACCAAGCTGAAGCATGCCGAGCAGGTGCGCGTCTTCCGCACCATTCCGGGCCTGGAAAACGCCGAGTTCGCCCGTCTCGGCGGCCTGCACCGCAACACCTACATCAATTCGCCGACCTTGCTCGACGCCTCGCTGCAGCTGAAGTCGCGGCCGGGCCTGCGCTTTGCCGGCCAGATCACCGGCTGCGAGGGCTATGTCGAGAGCGCGGCGATCGGCCTGCTCGCCGGCCGCTTCGCCGCCGCCGAGCGGCTCGGCCACGCGCCATCGCTGCCACCGCTCACCACCGCCTTCGGCGCCTTGCTCAACCACATCACCGGCGGCCACATCGTTTCCGACGACGAGCCGGGCAAACGCTCGTTCCAGCCGATGAACGTCAATTTCGGCCTGTTCCCGCCGGTGGAAGCACCGAAGACCGAAGGCAAACGCCTGCGCGGCAAGGACAAGACGGTGGCCAAGCGCCACGCGATCACCTCACGCGCGCGGGCAGATTGTCGGGAGTGGCTAGGGCTGCCGGCGCAAACATCGGAAGCTGCTGAATAGCCAAGTCTCAGAGTCCTAACGCGATTGACGTTTACGTTAACTCGCTGGCCAACCCCGCGTTGCGCGCCTGAGCAACAGCCAATGCCGGCGCAGAGCCGAAAGCCGGGCTGCGCCACCAAGCGGCGAGCGGCCATTGGCCATCTTGCCGAGATAGGCGCTGGTCAGCGCCAGCGGCAGGAACGCCGGACGCAGCGTTTCCGGAAGTGCGGACGCCCCTTGCTCGAAAGCGCGGAGATGCTCCTGCGCCAATGCAATCATCGCAGCCACCGCGCGCTGAGCGCCGGGGCCGCCGTCGCCGCTGACGAACTCCTCCCGCGACGAGCCGGCCGCTGCAAGGATATCCGCCGGCACGAAGCATTGCCCGCGTCGGCGATGCAGCGGCAACAGCAGCAACAGGCCGGTCATCGCCTGGGCGCAGCCGGCCCTGCCCGCCAGTTCGGCAAAGCGCGGCGCCTGATTGGGATCGAGCACCATCGCCGCCAGCTGGATCAGCGCGGCCGCCGTCTCGCCGCAATATCCCTCGAGATCGGTGCGCGACGGCATCGGATCGTCATAGAGGTCGAAGATGCGGGCCTCGAGCATGTTGTCGAAGGCAGTTTTGGGCAGGCCATGGGCAGAAATCGTCGCCTTCAGCGCATCGGCGAGCGGGTTGCCTGTGGCTGCGGCTTCAGCAGCGATGACATCGCGCCACCATTGCAGCCTCACTTCGCCCGGCAATGCCTCGTGGATGCGGTCTCGGACAGACGCAATCTCGGCATTGAAGGCGTAAAGCGAAAACAGCGCCGCGCGCTTGTTGGCCGGTGCATAGAGTGCGCTGACATAGCGGTCATGGTCGCCGGCGCGCACCGTCTCCATGACGATGTCAGCTGTATCGGTCACGTCAGTCGACGGCGATCAGCGCCGCGGCCACGGCGCGGTCTTCGGCAAGCAGAACATTGTAGGTCCGCACCGCTGCCCCCGTCGACATCGGGTCGGAGCCAATGCCAGCCGCTTTCAGCGCCGCCCGAAGTGCTGTCGGCAAGGGCCGCAAATCCTTGCCTGTGCCGACCAGCAGGATCTCGACCTTGCCGGCCTCAGCCAGCAGCAGGTCGAAATCCGCCGCCGTCAGGGCCAGCGGATCGGCCGGCTCCCAGCCATGGATGCCGGAGGGCAGGCAAAGAAGCGAGCCGCGATGCGACATGTCGGCGAAGCGGAAGCCGCCATTGCCGTAGGCTTCGATCGGCGCCCGTCCGGGGAAATGCGCCTCGCGAATGACGATGCCTTTTGCCACCAGCGCGGCCGTCAGGTCGCCATGGCCTTGCCGCCACCAACCGGCTTCTCCTCATCGGCGCTCGCTCCCTGCGGCCTGAGCCTGAACAGGATCAGCAAGGGCGCTGCGATGAAGATCGACGAATAGGTGCCGAAGACGACGCCGAACAGCATCGCCATGGTGAACGAGCGGATCACCTCGCCGCCGAACAACACGAGCGCCAGCAGCGCCAGGATGGTCGTCACCGAAGTCAGCGTCGTTCTCGAAAGCGTCTCGTTGATGGCGTTGTTCAACAATTGCGGGAGCGGCATTCGTTTGTATTTTCGCAAATCTTCTCGAACACGGTCATAGACGACGATCGTGTCATTGAGCGAATAGCCGATAATGGTCAGGATCGCAGCCAGCGAAGACTGGTTGAATTCGAGCCCGGTGATGACGAAGAAGCCCAGCGTCATCACCACATCGTGCACCGTCGCCACGATCGCGCCGACCGCGAACTGCCATTCGAAGCGGAACCAGACATAGACCAGGATGCCGATCAGCGCGATGATCATGGCGATCGTGCCTTGCTTGGCCAGCTCGCCCGAAACCGTCGGGCCCACCACCTCGACGCGGCGAAAATCGTAATTGTCCTGGAGCTCGCCGCGCACCTTGTCGATGACGGTCTGCTCGGCGTTCTCACCGCCATCCTGGGTGCCAACGCGGATCAGCACGTCATTCGGCGCGCCGAATTGCTGGACCTGCACTTCACCGATATTGAGCTCCGACAGCCGGCTTCTGATATCGCCAATATCGGCGTCGCCTTGCTTGGACTGCACCTCGATGATCGAGCCGCCCTTGAAGTCGATGCCGTAGTTGATGTCGATGGTCAGGAATCCGATAACCGACGCGATCGACAGCAGGCTGGACAGTGCGAACGTCCAGCGGCGGATGCCCATGAACGGGATTTTCGTGCCGGCCGGAACGAAGGTCACCGGCGCACGCGGCAATTCCTTCGGACGCGCACGGCGCAGCCAGATCGACACCAGCAGACGGGTGAAGGTGAAGGCGGTGAACACCGTGGTCAAAATGCCGATGGCATAGGTGATGGCGAAGCCCTTGACCGGTCCGGTGCCGAGATAGAACAGCACGACCGTGGCAATCAGCGACGTCACGTTGGAATCCACGATGGTCGCCAACGCCTTGGTGAAGCCTGTGTCGATCGACTGGATGACCGAACGGCCGGCCCGTCGCTCCTCTCGGATACGCTCATAGATCAGCACGTTGGAATCGACCGCCATGCCGATGGTCAGCACGATACCGGCAATGCCGGGCAAGGTCAGTGTCGCGCCAAGCAGCGACAAGACCCCGACGATCATCGCCACGTGCACGGCGAGCGCAATGTTGGCGAGGAAGCCGAGAAGTCCGTAGGCGACGAACATGAAGGCGACGACGAGAATGGAGCCGATGATGCCGGCGACCTTGCCGGCATGGATCGAATCCTGGCCGAGGCCCGGGCCGACGGTGCGTTCTTCGATCACGGTCAGCTTTGCCGGCAGCGCGCCGGCGCGCAGGAGCACGGCGAGGTCGTTGGCGCTTTCGGCGGTGAAATTGCCTGAGATCTGGCCGCTGCCGCCGAGGATCGGTTCGCGGATCACCGGCGCCGAAATCACCTGATTGTCGAGGATGATGGCGAACGGCTTGCCGACATTCTGCTGCGTCGCCTGGCCGAATCGTGTCGCACCGCGCGAGTTGAAGACGAACGAAACCACCGGCTCGTTGTTTCGGGAATCATAGGTTGCCGTCGCCTTGGCAAGATCTTCACCGGACACGATGACGCGATTTTCCACCAGATACGGAACCGGCGGATCGTCCTGCGAATAAAGCACCGAGGAGCCTGCCGGCGGGCGGCCGTTCAGCGCATCCTGCACCGACATCGAGGTATCGACCATCTGGAAGGTCATCTTGGCGGTCTGGCCGATGATCTCCTTCAGCCTTTGCGGATCCTGCAGGCCCGGCACCTGGACGAGTACACGGTCGTCGCCCTGCCGCTGCACGATCGGCTCGGTGGTGCCGAGTTCGTTGACGCGACGCTCGACGACTTCGATCGACTGCGCCAATGCGGCCGAGGTGCGGTATTTGATGCCGGCGTCGGTGACGGTGAATTTGAGCAGCCCGGCTTCGGAATCATCCAGGGACATCTCCTGGATGGAGCCACCGGTGAACAGGCCGGCGGCGACCGGATCGGTCAGCGGCTTAAGCGCCGCCTTGGCGGCATCGATCTGGGTTGGATCGGTGATGCGCACTTGTACGGTCCTGCCGGTGCCGCCAAGGCCGGTATAGCCCACCTTGGCATCGCGCAGCAGCGTGCGGATCTCGTCGCGCGTCGTTTCCAGCTGCGCCTTGACCAGGTCGTTCTGGTCCATCTGCAAGAGGATGTGCGAACCGCCCTGCAGATCGAGACCAAGCGTCATCTGCCGCTTCGGCACCCAGTTGGGCAATTGCGCCAATGTGCTGGCCGGGAAGAGATTTGGCGCGGCAAGGATGAATGTGACGGCCACGGCGATCCAGATCAGGATCATCTTCAGGCGCGAAAAATACAGCATATGGCGTTGTCCGTCAGGGCGTACTGGCGGATCGTTCCGCCGACAATTCGGTTATTTCTTGGCGTTCTTATTTGCCACCGGCTCGCCCTTAACCCGCACTTCGCCGATTGTCGAGCGCGCTGAGGTCAATTTGGCGCTGCCGCCGGCAGCGGTTTCGGCGTCAATCGCCTCTGTCGGTTCCATTCTAATTCTGATCACCGCCGGGCGCTATCGTGCGCTACTCGACTATTTTCAATTGTGCAGGCATCGGTCCGGAACGCAAAAGCAAGGCCAGATCATCGGCGTTCTCCTTTGTAAGGTTGCCCGATATCTGGCCGCGGCCGTTAAGAATTGGCTCGCGGACGACTGGCACCGAAAGCACTTGGTTGTCGAGGATCATCGCAAATAGCTTGCCGACATTCTGCGAGGTCGCCTGCGCAACGCGTGCCGTTGCCCTGGAATCGAAGGTGAACGAAACCGCCGGCTCATTTGTGACGGAGTTGGGAGTCGCCTGAGCATTGACAATGTCGTCACTGGAAACGATCGTTCGGCTCTCAACCAGATAGGGAACCGGTGGATCGTCCTTCGAATAAACCACCACCGAGCCAGCGGGCGTCCGGCCATTGATCGCATCAGCGACCGGCATCGACTCATCAACCCACTGAAAAGTCAGCATTCCGGTTCGGGTGAGAATTCTCCTCAGCCTTTGCAAATCCGCAACGCCCGAGGTCCGGACCAGCATACCGTCTTCGCCCTCTGGCCGCACTACTGGGTCGGCTACACCAAGATCACGCAGGCGATTCTTAATGACCACGATCGACTGCGCAAGCGCGATCGACATCCGATACTTGATACCTGTGTCTGTTACCGTGAACTTGAGCAACGCTGCTCCGGTATCATCCAGGATCACTTCCTGGACCGGACCAGCGCTGCCAAGGACAGGATCAGTCACCGCCTCCAATTCCATCTTGGCCGCGCCGACCTGAGCGGCGTCGGTGATATGCACCTGAACGGCCCGACCCGACTTAGCAAGACCAGTATAGCCGATCCTTGCATCGCGCAGCAGCGTCCTGATTTCGTCACGCGTCGCCTCCAACCGGCGATCGATCACATCGGTCGCGTCCAATCGAAGCAGCACGTCCGCGCCGGCAGCGTGAAGACTGGGCGCGTCGACGAGCATTGTGGCCATAGCAAGCCAGATCAGGATCATTTTCAGGCGCGAAAAATGGACCATACGCCGTCTTTTGTCAGAGCTCTGCCCGCGGATCGCTCCGCTTGGGAAACTGGCTTACTTCTTGGCGTTCTGGTTGGCCACCGGCTCGCCCTTGACCCGAACATCGGCGATCGTCGAGCGCAGCGCCGTCACCTTGGTGCCGCCGCCAAGGTCGATCTCAAGCTCATTGTCGTCGATCACCTTGGTCACCTTGCCGACGAAGCCGCCGCCGGTGATGACCGTGTCGCCACGGCGCACGGCCGAGATCATCTCCTGGCGCTTCTTCAACTGGGCGCGCTGCGGCCGGATGATGAGGAAATACATGATCACGAAGATCAGAACGAACGGGAGTATCATGCCGATATCCCCGAACGGACCAAGCGGAGTTCCGGTAGCTTGGGCGTATGCCGGTGTGACGAACATCAAGAACTCCTGGTTACGAAGAAGGCCGTAGGGCGGCCTCGCCAAATTTGGCCGGAATATAGTGGGTAAAGTTACCAATGCAACTGCGCGGCCGGGCTTTCAGCTGCTTTTCCGGCCGGTTGACCCGTGTTAGAGCATGCTCCCGGAATACGGGCGTGGTTTTCGCAAAAGATCATGCCCAAACAAAAGCTTGAAACCAGTTTCTATCTCGCCCGGATCAAGACGATTTCGGCCCCTACGCACGTTCGTGCGGAAACATAAAAGACGAGACATGACCGACAGCACCATCGAGGCCCTGAACCAAAAGCTCGACCGCCTGATCGAGGCGGTCACCCGCCTCGCCCCGCCGCCGGTGCCGCAAACCGATCTTGCGGTTGCCGATTGCTTCGTCTGGCAGGCCGACCCCGGCTATCTCGAGCCGGTGCGCAAGGTCAACCGCGTCGACATCGGCCTGATCCGCGGCGTCGACCGCGTGCGCGACATTCTGGTCGAAAACACGGAACGTTTCGCCGCCGGCCATGCCGCCAACAATGTGTTGTTGTGGGGTGCGCGCGGCATGGGCAAATCCTCGCTGGTCAAGGCCGTGCATGCGCAGATCAACGCCCAGGCCAAATCCGACCTGCCGCTCAAGCTGATCGAGATCCATCGCGAGGATATCGACACGCTGCCCAGGCTGATGGGCCTGCTGAAGGCGGCGCCGTTTCGCTTCATCCTGTTTTGCGACGACCTCTCCTTCGACCATGACGACACCTCCTACAAGTCGCTGAAGGCAGCCCTTGAAGGCGGCGTCGAGGGCCGCCCGGCCAATGTCATCTTCTACGCCACGTCGAACCGCCGGCACCTGTTGCCGCGCGACATGATCGACAATGAGCGCTCGACCGCCATCAACCCGTCCGAGGCGGTCGAGGAAAAGGTTTCGCTGTCCGACCGTTTCGGCCTGTGGCTCGGCTTCCACAAATGTTCGCAGGACGAATATCTCGACATGGTCAACAGCTATGCCAGCCATCACGGGCTCACTATCGACCCGGAGCAGCTGCGCGCCGAGGCGCTGGAATGGGCAACGACGCGCGGCAGCCGCTCGGGCCGCGTCGCCTGGCAGTTCACCCAGGATCTGGCCGGCCGGCTCGGCAAGCCGCTGAACGACTGATTGATTTCCGTCAGGTCACTGAAAAAGCCCGCCCCTTGCGGAGCGGGCTGAGCCGGCGGGCCGGACTGGAGGTCAGACGGCCTGCAAAACGTTTATTGTTCTATTCGAGATAGCCAGAGGGGTCGACCGGGGCCGAGTTCTTGCGCACTTCGAAGTGCAGTTTCGGCGAGTCGGTGGTCCCGCTCATGCCCGACAGCGCGATTTCCTGGCCGCGCTTGACCTTCTGGCCGCGCTGCACCTCGATCGACCTGGCGTGACCATAGACGGTGACCAGCCCGTTTTCGTGGCGCACCAGAACCGTATTGCCGAATTCCTTGAGGCCGTCGCCGGCATAGATGACCACGCCGTTTTCGGCCGCCTTGACCGGCGTCCCCTCAGGCACGGCGATGTCGACACCATCCTTGCCGCCACCAAAATTGGAGATGACGCGGCCACGCACCGGCCAACGCATCTTGCCGATGCCGGTGGCATCGGGCGCAACAGCATCGTCGTCCTCGGCCTGCTGGATAACCTTGGCGTCCTTCTTCGGCGGCGTGTAGGTGGCGAGTGTCTCCGTCGGCTTTGCCGCCGGTTGGGTGGTCGCGGTCGTCACCGGATCAACTTTGGCCGGCTTGGCGCTGGCGACCGTTGCGGTGCCACCTGCCGGAACCTTCAGCGTCTGGCCGATCTTGAGCAGGCCGTCCTGCATGCCGTTCGCCTGCTTCAGCGCCACGACGCCAACGCCGGTCTTCCTGGCGATGGAGGACATGGTGTCGCCCGACTGGACCGTGTAGGTGCCCGCGCCGGCCTTTGGCGCGGCCGAGGCCGTCTGCGCCGGCTTGTCGGTCTTCGGCTTGTTCGCTGCCGAAGCGTCAACCTGCGCGGCGGACTTGCCGTCCTTGAGTTTCGGCTGCTGCGGCAGCACGGCGACCTTTTCCGGCGCTGGCGCCTTGGGGCTGTTTGCCGGCTTGCCGTCGGCAAGTTTCGGCTCTGCCCCCTTGCTTGAATAGGCATAGGCCGGGATGACCAGTTTCTGACCGGTCTTCAGCCCCTTGGTGGCGCTCAAGCCGTTGACCTTCATGATCACGTCGGCGGGCACATGATAGCGATGAGCGATGCCGGAAATGGTCTCGCCGTCGCTGACCACGATCTCGGTCGCATGCGGCGTACCAGCCGCAACTGGTTTCGGATCGGAGTCACCGGCATTCTTGAACGGCCTCGCCGGCTGGACGGTGCCGGTAGTCGTTCTGTCGACATGCGGTGCCGGTGCAAGCGCCGGCGCGGAAGCGGTACGCATCGGAGCAGCTTTGGGCGCGCTCGGCGGCGGCAGCTGCTGGACGGTGACCGGCTCCAGGCTGGAGCGGCTGACCGACTGGTTATGGCTGCCATCGACAGGTGCCGCAGCGATCGGCTCGGCCGCCACATCGCCCGGATAGGGCTGAGCGGTGCTCTGCTTGTCGATGATGGCGCGCTGATTGTTGGTCGAGGAGGTGAAGACGTCGTCGACACCGTTGAACCGCGAGACTTGGGAGCTACACCCCGCCGCCACTCCGGCTAGCATGAGGACAGCGCAGCCCCGCGACAGAGTACGCCCGTTTGCCTTCAAAACACTGAATTGCATCGCACTAACCCGCACAGACCCGGTACACACTGGTCATGATTAAAGCGCGTTAATGTTACTGGCGGGTTAACCCCATAGAATCAGACGCAAATTTTCTTAAAACATTTTCGAACGCGCCGAAGGTGCGTTGAGATTCAGGTCAGGCCGAGTCGAAAATGACAGGTTCTGAGAACCGGCCTACGCCGGCCGTAGCCTTCATAGAGCGGAGGCATTTATGACGGCTTCGACCGGCGAAGGCCGGAGCGGAGCGTACTCAAACATGTGAGCACCGGAAGCGCAGGAACCTGCCATTTGCAGGCCGGCCTCACCTGAATGTCAGCGCACCTAAATAACCGCCGCGACGCTGCGCAGGATCGGCTGCAGGCGCACGGTGCCGATATCCTCGCGCTCGAAGCGGCTGCCGACCTTGGTCAGCTTGGCCAGCACCTGCTCGCCCTCCTCCGGCCCGATCGGGGCAATGACGATGCCGCCGCTCGACAATTGGTCGAGCAAGAAGCGCGGCAGGCTGTCGAAAGCCGCCCAGGCTACGATGCGGTCGAACGGCGCTTCGTTGGCAAGCCCGTTGGAACCGTCGGCCTGGCGCACGATGACATTGCCGATGCCGAGCGCCTCGAAGCGTTGCCTGGCCTGCTCGGCCAGCGTTTTGTAGCGGTCGACGCTGACGATGCGCGCCGCGAGCCGCGACATCACCGCTGCCGTGTAGCCCGAGCCGGTGCCGATCTCCAGCACCCGGTTGCCGGGCTCTATTGCCAGGGCCGCAATCACCGCCGCCTGCAGATCGGCGCCCTCGATCGCCTCGCCGCATTCGATCGGCAGCATGCCGTCCGACCAGGCGATGGAATGGAACTGGCCGTTGAGGAAGCCGCGCCGCGGCGTCGCCTCGAAGGCTGCGATCAGCGCCTTCGGCACCGCGCCTTGGCCGCGCAGGCGCAGCAGGAAAGCGGCAAAACCCTCGCGATCGTCGAGCGGCAAGTTCATGCCAGAACCTTCTTCATGCGAACACCTTATTCAGACAGCGCCTTGGTCAGTTGGTCACGGATTTCATGCGCGGTGAGGTCAAGCTGCAGCGGCGTCACAGACACGAGCCGGTTGCGCAGAGCATGGAGATCGGTGCCCTGCTTGCCCTCGACCGGCTCGCGGCCGAAGCGCAGCCAGTAATAAGGCAGGCCGCGCCCGTCGCGGCGCTCGTCGACCCAAAGGCTGTGCACCAGCTTGCCCTGCGACGTCACGACGGTGCCGGCAACCTCGTCAGGGAGGCAGTTGGGAAAGTTGACGTTGAGCAGCACGCCGTCCGGCAGCGGCATGGCGACGAGCTTTTTCAGCAACGCCGGCGCCAGCGCCTCGGTGGTCTCATAGGGAACGACGCGGTCCTCGCCGACATAGGAATAACCCTGGCTGAGTGCGATCGAGCGGATGCCGAGCAGCGCGCCTTCCATGGCGCCGGCGACGGTGCCGGAATAGGTGACGTCGTCAGCGATGTTGGCGCCGGAATTGACACCGGACAGGATCAGGTCCGGCGCGCCAGGCAGGATCTTCTTGACGCCCATGATGACGCAGTCGGTCGGCGTGCCGCGCACGGCGTAGTGTTTCTCGCCGATCTTGCGCAGCCGGAGCGGCTCCGAGATCGACAGCGAGTGCGCGTAGCCGGACTGGTCCTGCTCCGGCGCCACGACCCAGACATCGTCCGACAGCGTGCGGGCGATGCGTTCGAGCGACGCCAGGCCCTCGGCATGAATGCCGTCATCATTGGTCAGAAGGATGCGCATTACTTCGATTCGATCTTCGCCAGACCGCCCATATAAGGCCGCAGCACTTCAGGAATGGTTACGCTGCCATCCTCATTCTGGTAGTTTTCGATGACGGCAATCAGCGCACGGCCGACAGCGGTGCCCGAACCGTTCAGCGTGTGCACAAAGCGGTTGCCCTTGCCATCCCGGTCCTTGTAGCGGGCATCCATGCGCCTGGCCTGGAAGTCGCCGCAGACCGAGCAGGACGAGATTTCGCGATAGGCGTTCTGGCCGGGCAGCCAGACCTCGATGTCGTAGGTCTTGCGCGCGCCAAACCCCATGTCGCCCGTGCACAGGACCATGGTGCGGAACGGCAGCTCCAGTCGCTTCAGCACCTCTTCCGCGCACTGCGTCATCCGCTCGTGCTCGGCGAGCGAAGACTCCTGGTCGGTGACCGAGACCAGCTCGACCTTGTAGAACTGGTGCTGGCGCAACATGCCGCGCGTGTCGCGGCCGGCGGAGCCCGCTTCCGAGCGGAAGCACGGCGTCAGCGCCGTATAGCGCAGCGGCAGCTTTTCATGGGCCGTGATTTCTTCGCGCACCAGGTTGGTGAGCGGGACCTCGGCGGTTGGAATCAACCCGAGCCGGCCATCGCCATGCTGCACGAAGAACAGGTCGTCCTCGAATTTCGGCAGCTGGTTGGTCCCGAAAAGCACTTCGTCGCGCACCATCAGTGGCGGGATGACTTCTTCATAGCCATGCTCGGTCGTGTGCAGATCGAGCATGAACTGGCCGATGGCGCGCTCCATCCGCGCCAGCCCGCTCTTCAGCACGGTGAAGCGTGATCCCGACAGCTTTGCCGCCCGCTCGAAATCCATCATGCCGAGCGCTTCGCCGATCTCGAAATGCTCCTTCACCCAGTTCGGCCGGGTCGGCACCTCGCCGACGATATGCTTGACGACATTGTCGTGCTCGTCCTTGCCGACCGGCACGTCGTCGAGCGGCACATTCGGCAGCACCGCCAGCGCATCGTTCAGCGTCTTGTCGAGCTCGCGCTCGCGCGCCTCGCCATTCTGGATGAAGGTCTTGATATCGCCGACTTCGGCCTTGAGCTTTTCGGCAAGTGCCGTGTCGCCCGAACGCATGGCGTTGCCGATCTCCTTCGAGGCGGCGTTGCGGCGTTCCTGCTTGGTCTGCAGCTCGGTGACGTGCTCGCGCCGCGCTTCGTCCTTCTTGATCAGCTCATCGACCGTGGACTGCGCCTCGTCAGCCGACCACGAGCGCTTGGCCAGCGCCTCGACAAGTGCCTTCGGGTTGTCGCGAATCCATTTGATGTCAAGCATGGTTGGTCGTCCTCGAGCTAAGGCCTGAGGGCGTAAACCGCATCCTTCATCGATGCAAGATGGCGGCTGTCGCGTTTTTCCGCTAACGCGGATACCCGAACGCGACAGCCTATGAACGAGCCTGCTTTGAGGACGCGTCCGCCGCCTTTTCGGCCACGGCTTCGGCGGCTTCCTGCTTCTCGCGCGCCAGCTTCTGCTTGACCTGATCGCGCTCGATCAGCCGGGCCGCCCAGATCGACACCTCGTAGAGCAGGATGGTCGGGATGGCCAAACCGATCTGGCTCATCGGATCAGGCGGCGTCAGCACCGCCGCGACGACGAAGGCGATGACGATCGCCCATTTGCGCTTCTCGGCCAGCGCCTTCGACGACAGCATGCCGACGCGCGTCATCAGGCTGGTCACCACCGGCAGCTGGAACACCAGGCCGAAGGAGAAGATCAGCGTCATGATCAGGCTGAGATATTCCGACACTTTCGGCAGCAGCGAAATCTGCACCTGGTCGTCGGTGCCGGCCTGCTGCATGGCGAGGAAGAACCACATCACCATCGGCGTGAAGAAGAAATAGACCAGCGACGCTCCCATCAGGAACAGGATCGGCGATGCGATAAGGAACGGCAGGAAGGCGTTGCGTTCGTTCTTGTAGAGGCCTGGCGCGATGAATTTGTAGATCTGCGTGGCGATCAGCGGAAAGGCGATGACCATGCCGCCGAACATGGCGAGCTTGACCTGGGTGAAGAAGAATTCCTGCGGCGCCGTATAGATCAGCTCGACCTTGTGCGGATCGAGCCCGGCCCACTGCGTGGCCCACTTGAACGGAACGACCAAAAGATTGAACAGCTTCTTGGCAAAGAAGAAGCAGACGAGGAAGGCGACGAAGAAACCGCCGATCGACCAGATCAGCCGCCGGCGCAGTTCGATCAGATGCTCCATCAGCGGAGCCGACGACTTCTCGATCTCGTCCTTTTCGCTGTCCGTAATGCTCACTTGGCGGCCCCCGCCGTCTTCTTGGACGCGGGCTTCGTGGCCGGCGCAGGCTTCGGCTCAGCCTTTGCGACTGCCTTCGGTGCAGCAGCGGGCTTGGTGGCGGCTTTTCCAGGTGCAGCCTTGGCGGGCGCCGCTGACGGCTTGGCCGCAACCTTCGCCGCAGGCGCCGGCTTTGCCGGTGCTGCCTTGGCTGGCGCTGTTTTGGTTGCCGGGGCCTTTGATATCGCAGCCCCCTTGGCGCGCGCGTTTCGTGGCGCTGCTGTTGCTGCAGCCGGTGTCACCACCGCCTGATCGGTCATCGCCGGAAGGATCGGCGCCGCCGGCGCTGTTTCCGGTCCGTTGACACCCGGCATCACCGTCGCGCCGTTCTTGAGCGGCTCGGCCGGCTGTGGTGTTTCTGCCGCGGGCGTTGAGGGGTCGACGGCGGGCTTCGGCTTCATCACCGCATCGACGCCGGAGCGAACCTCGGCTGCCGCCTGTTCGAACGGATTGAGCTGCTTGCGGATTTCGGCCGCCGGATTGAGGCCGCGCAGCGTATCGACAGACTTCTTGACGTCGTCGAGCTCGGCTTCCTTCAACGCCTCGTTGAACTGCTTCTGGAAGTCGGAGGCCATGGCACGCAGCTTCGCCGTCGTGCGGCCGAAGGTGCGCAGCATATTGGGCAAATCCTTGGGTCCGACGACCACGATCATGACGATCGCGATCACCAGCATTTCGGTCCAGCCGACTTCAAACATGGCAATCAGTTCCGACTAGTGCTTGTCGCCCAAGAGTGCGAAGCGGCTTTTGGACACGACTTGCTCAAAAGCAACAACCTCGGGCTCAGCTCTTGCTGGCCTTTTCCTTCACTGCCGAAACGGTCTCGTCCGGGCGGTGCTCGACGGTGCGCTTGTCTTCGGCGGTATCGTCGTCGGCCATGCCCTTCTTGAAGCTCTTGATGCCCTTGGCCATGTCGCCCATCAGCTCGGGTATCTTGCCGCGGCCGAACACCAGCAGCACGATCACCAGCACGATCATCCAGTGCCAAATCGAAAATGAACCCATTGTAACTCTCTCTCGAATGTTTTCCCTGGCGATGATCTATGCGTTTTCGCGTTGGGATTCAAACACAACAGCGACAAAGTTTATGAAGGCGCGGCTTATGTCACGCATTTTCGGCAAAGCTGCCCGCTACCAATCGGCGCATCTACCGCAGCAATGCAGCTTTTTGACAGCGGCTTGCGGTCAATCTTCCGTGACGCGCGGCGTCAGCAGGCCGAGTTCCTCGAGATCGATGTCGGTCAACGCATCCTCGTCCTCGGTCAGCGCGTCCGGATCGGCCGGCGGCAACGGGATGGCGAAATTCGACGGCATGCGGCCGGAGAGCAGCCCTGCCCCCTTCAGTTCGTCCATCCCGGGAAGATCGCGGATCTCCTCCAGTGCGAAATGGTCGAGGAAAGTGTCTGTCGTGCCGTAGGTGACGGGACGGCCGGGCGTGCGGCGGCGGCCGCGCATGCGCACCCATTCCGTTTCGAGCAGCGTATCCAGCGTGCCCTTCGAGGTCTCGACGCCTCTGATGTCCTCGATCTCGGCGCGCGTCACCGGCTGGTGGTAGGCGATGATCGCCAGCACTTCGAGCGCGGCGCGCGACAGCTTGCGCTGCTGCACCGTGTCGCGGCTCATCAGGAAGGCGAGATCGCCGGCGGTACGGAACGCCCAGGCATCGCCGACCCGAACCAGATTGACGCCGCGCCGCGCATAGATCTGCTGCAGCTCAGCCATGGCAGCGGCAATGCTGATGCCATCGGGCAATCTGGCTGCGAGCTGCTTTTCGCTGACCGGCTCGGCGCTGGCGAACACGATCGCCTCGGCCATGCGTATGGCTTCGGCCATATGCAGCCGTTCGCCAGGATTCAGAAGCAGGGTATCAATCGGGTCCTGGGCGATAATGCCCTCCTCGGTCTCTTCTTCGACCTTGAACGGAATGACCGAAGCGTTGGCGCGTTCGCTCATGATGCCACCTCGACTGCCTTGATTGGTTGCGCGCGGCCGCGCAGATAGAGCGGCGCGAACACCTGGTCCTGTCGCATCTCGATGCTGCCTTCGCGCACCAGTTCCAGCGACGCCGCAAACGAGCTGGCAATCGCGGTACGCCGTTCGTCCGGGCTGGTCAGGTAATTGATCAGATAGCTGTCCAGCGCCGTCCAGTCGCGCAGCGAGCCGATCAGCCGGGTCAGGATATCGCGCGCATCCTTGAGCGACCACACGCCACGCCGGGCAATTGTCACATTGGTGATCGCCTGTTTCTGGCGCTGCTGCGCATAGGCGGTGAGCAAATCGTAGAGCGAGGCCGAATAGGCGTTACGCTTCTCGACGATGACCATCTCAGGCATGCCGCGTGCAAACACGTCGCGGCCGAGCCGGTTGCGGTTGACCAGCCTTGCCGAGGCGTCGCGCATGGCCTCCAGACGCTTCAGCCGGAACTGCAGCACCGCGGCCAGTTCCTCGCCGCTTTCGCCTTCTTCGCCGGGCTGCTTGGGGATGAGGAGCTTCGACTTGAGGAAGGCCAGCCACGCCGCCATCACCAGGTAGTCGGCGGCAAGCTCAAGCCTTAGCGCCCTCGCCGTCTCGACGAAGGTCAGATACTGCTCGACCAGCGCCAAGATGGAAATCCGCGACAGATCGACCTTTTGGTTGCGGGCGAGATGCAGCAAGAGATCGAGCGGACCTTCGAACCCGGCGACGTCGACGACAAGCGACGGGTCGCCGGTGACCCGTGAATCGTCGTTCTCGGCCCACAGACGGTCCATCGGTGCGGCCTTCGCAGCCTTGCTGTCCAATGTTTCCGCCACTTGTTCCTTTACCTCTGGTTAGAGCATGATGCCGAAAAGTGTGAAACGGTTTTCGGACGACATCATGCTCTCTCTATCTAATTTAGAGACGGATTCAGATTTCAGGTCGAACAGACCTGAAATCATCCGTCTCTAGGCCACCGCATCGAAATAGGTGGCAAACTCGGCGCGTATCTCGGTTTCGTCGGCCCGGTCGCGATCCCTTATATAGGTCAGCGCCCGGTTGGCGCGCTCCAGCGACGTCCCTTCAAGTCCCGTGGTTCGCGATGCGATGCCTGCCATCTCCTCGAAAACGCCATTGCAGTGAAGGACCAGATCGCAGCCCGCCGCAAGGATCGAGGCCGCCTTTGTCGGGAAATCCCCAGAAAGTGCCTTCATCGAGGTGTCGTCGCTCATCAACAGCCCGTCGAAGCCGATCTCGCGGCGGATGATCTCGTCGATGACCTTGCCTGAGGTGGTCGCTGGGTTGTTCGGATCGATGGCGCTGTAGACGACATGCGCCGTCATCGCCATCGGCAGATGGCTAAGCTCGCGGAAAGGGGCGAAATCATGCCGCTGCAGGTCGCTCAGCGAGGCGTCGACCACAGGCAGCTCGAAATGCGTGTCGGCGAAGGCGCGTCCATGGCCCGGAATATGCTTCATGACCGGCAACACGCCGCCGGACATCAGCCCTTCCGCGGCGGCGCGGCCAAGTTCGATGACCGGGCGCGGCTCCTTGCCATAGGCGCGCGCGCCGATGACGTCGCTGGCGCCCTCGATCGGCACGTCCAGCACCGGCAGGCAATCGGCCGAGATACCGAAGCGCAACAGGTCGAAGGCGTGCAGCCGCGCCATCAGCCAGGCAGCGCGGGTGCCGGCATCATGGTCCTTGCGCCACAATGCACCGAGCGCGCCGCCGGCGGGATAGTTCGGCGCCAGCGGCGGCCGCAGGCGCTGCACCCGGCCACCTTCCTGATCGATGAACACCAGCGCATCGGGGCGCCCGATACAGTCGCGCATTTCGGCGACCAGATCGCGGATCTGCTCCGTTTCGCCGATATTGCGCGCAAACAGGATGAAGCCCCACGGGCATTCATTGCGATAGAAACGGATTTCTTCGCGGGTCAGCGATTTCCCGGCACAGCCGAGGATCATGGATTTTGATTCGGTCATTCCACCAGTTTAGGGCTTCGCGCCGCCAAAGGGAATCTCCCCGGACGGCAAGCGCCTCAACCTCTCGCCCATCCACATGAAAAAGCCGGCGCGACCCTTGGGAACGCACCGGCTCTGATAATTGGATCCGGCCTTACCGCGACACGAAGCAGTTGCCTCCGGCAGCCTTGTAGCTGGTGCACAGATTGATCGCATCGTTGCGCGATTGCGCAGGCACCCGGACACGGTAGAAGGTGCCCTTGCCGGCGATCTCCGCCTTGACGATGTTGGCGGTGCGACCGGCGAGCACATTTCCATAGCGGCGCTGCAGGTCGGCGTAGTTGGCCTGGGCGCTTTCGACCGTCGGCTGCGAAGCGATCTGCATCGACCACGAACCGCCCGATGTCGAAGCCGTCGCCGGAATGGAGGCAACCTGGTCGGGCTTGACCTCGCCGACCACGTCGACCGGCTGGTCGGACGGGCGCTGCGGCGCCACGGCAACCGTCTGCGGCGTGTTGGCGGACTGGGTCTCAGCCTTCGGCGTGGCCGCCGGCTTCACCGGCTTGACCGGCTTGGCGGTTTCGGCACTTGCCTGGTCGCTATTTGCCTGATCGGCAGGCGCCACGGTGCCGGTCTGCTCGGCATCGGCCGAAGGGGCGACGTGCTGCGGCGCCGGGTCAAGCGGCTCAGTCGCCGCAACCTGCGGCGCGGCCGGCGTCGAGTCCTCGCGTGCCACCAACGAGCCGTCGGGCTTGACCACCATGGTCCGCACCTTGCGCGGGGCAACGGCGACGGTATCGGGGTTCTTGTCGGCTTCCTGCAGCACCTGCGCGATGCGGTCCTCGGATTTTGGCGCCGGCGCGACAGCCGCGTCGGGGTTGCCGGCAGCGTCGGGGTTGACGGCAGCTTCGGGGTTGCCGGCAGCGTCGGGGCCTGGGGCAGTGTCGTCGGGCGACAGATCGACGACGCGGCTTTCAGGCTCCTGCGCCTTCACATCGACCGGCTCTTCGGTGTTGGTGACCAGCTTCTCCTGAACCGGCTCGGCCGGCTTGGTGCCCTTGGCGACCGCATCATAAACCTTGTTGTCCTGGTTCGGCACCACGGCGCCGCCCGGATTTTCGGGCTTGACCTTGATCGGCCTGTTGTCGGCTTTGACAATGACCGGCGCATCGCTGCCGCCCTTGCCGCCGAACGACAAGGCGAAGGCGCCAAGGCCGCCGGCAATCGCAACCGCAGCAACGACCCCCGCGACCAGCAGCCCGCTCCTGCGCGGCGGTGCGGCTTCCTGCTCGGCGAGGCCCGGCACCGCCATTGCCTCGTCCAGATCCGGATCGTAGTCGAGTTCGTCGACCGCGAAATCGTCGGCCTGCGAAACCGGCTGGCTGCCGGGCAGATCGTCCATGTCGAAGCCGCCGGCGGAATCGGCGTGGTGAGCTTGCGTGGCTGCAAGCACTTCGGCTGGCCGCGCAGCATAGGCGCGCTGGTCGAGCTCGTGGCCCGAACTGAAGCCGGAACTGTAGGAATCGTCATCATAGCCGGCACTGCGTGCGGCAGTGGGCGGCGCCACTTCCACCGCGTTCATCTCGTTGAGCATGCCGGCGAATTCGGCGTCGATGTCGTCATAGGCGGCCGGCTCGTCTTGCTCGAAGCTGAGTTCTGGAATGTCGAGGTCGTCGGCAATCGCCACCACACGCTCCGGCACATCGACCGTCTCGACATCCGGCATCTCGTCATAGGCCTGAGGCGGCGCCTGGCGCGATGGCGTCGGCGCCACATAGGCAGCAGCTGCAACCGGCTGGTCGCGATAGCTTGGCGCTGCCGCCGGCGGCATGGACGGCTTTTCTGCAAAAGAAGGTTGCGGCTGCGCTGCAAAGGAAGGCTGGGCCGGGGTGGGAGTCACGCGGCTCCACGAACGCGCCGGCTCCGGCGGCGTCGAGCGCCAATCGCCAGCGACCGGTGCTGCCGTGTCATTACCGAGATCGATGCCCTTGGCGAGCGCCGCATCGAAGGCATGATCATCGAACTCGATCTCGGGCTCATGGCCCTCGAGTTCGCCGGCAAGCAGATCGTCGAAATCGGCATCGTCCGCCCGGGCCTCCTGAGGAGCCGGCGCGTGTTCGTCCAGGTCCCAGTCGAGATTATCGACCGGAGCGACCGGCGTTGCGACGGACCGCTGCACCGGGGCAACCGGCTCATAAGTCCTGGCGGGCTCGATGGCGGCAGCCCTGGTGGGCTCGGTGACGACCGGAATCGGCGCGACTGGCGCCGGGCGTGGTGTGGTCATGGCGCCAAGCAGCGCGTTGAGTTCATCTTCCAACGTCCGTTCGTCAGCGACCGGAGCGGCCGGGGTCGCCATATTGGTAGGCGCCACATAGGCTGGTGCGACCGGAGTTGGCTGAACCGGAGTGGGTGCGATCTCGGCAACCGGCTCGTGATCGGCAAGCGCATCATCGATGCTCAGATCGAAATCGTCGAATGCTTCGTGCGCAGTCTCATGAGAGGGGCTGGCCTCCACAGTCCAGGCCGGCGTCTCGTTCACTTCCGGCGCATCCATCTCAACCGGCGCGCTGGCCTGCAGATCGCTGACATCCAGATCGCGCTCTTCCGGATCCTCGGCCTCAACAGGCTGAGCCTCGAAAGCCTGAGGCTCGAAATGCTCGGCCGCAAAATCCTGGGCTGCAAAATCCTGGGCCGCAAAGTCCATGTCGACATCGGCCATCGCGTCATCGAAATGACCCGCAAAATCCTCGTCGGCAACAGTGTGGTCGGCGACTCCGACGACCGGCGCCTCGGCTACTGGCGCGGCATACTGGTCCTGCGCCGGCGCAGGACCGTCCAGCGTCAGCTCGTCTTCCAGCGACATCGAGACGGCATTGTCGAAATCATCGTCGAACGCGACATCGTCGGCGGGCGCAGCAGCAACCTGGGCTACATCTGCGGCATGGGCGACGGTCGCATCGTCATCGAGCAGCAACCCCTGCTCGAGCGAAGCGGCAAGCTCGTCATCCATCGGCAGGTCGTCTTCGAGCGGCGATACGTTTTCCAGTGAACTGGCCACGGCATTGTCGAAATCGTCATCGAATGCAGCTTCGTCGAATGCGGGCTCGGCAAACCAAGGTTCGGCAACCGAGGGTTCAACGGGAGCAGCCGCAGCCTGCGGGCCAGCGCCGAAATCCAGATCGGCGGCATCGTCGAAGACGAAATCATATTCCAGCGAAGCAGCCAGCGCATCGTCCATCGCGGCATCGGTGGTTTCGAAAGCCGGCTCGCGAATCTCGGCAGCAGGTTCGTAGGGCTCAGCGGCAGGCTGGTGAATCTCGGGAGCCGGCTGGCTGGCCTCCATGGAACCGACTTCATCGCCGAATTCGCCCATCAACTCCTTCTCGAGGTCGATGTCGAAATCGCCCTCGTCTGCAGCCGTCTCGACGGCTGGCGCCTGCGGCTTGACCGGCTGGCGCGGATCGAAACCCATGATCCTGGTCAGTTCAGCGAACGGATCATCTTCGGCGATGTCGTTGTTGTCGGCTACTCTCAGCTGGGTTCTGTCTGCCATTATTGTTCCCGAACTCGCACTCATTCGGACGCCATGGACGTCGCGTAGGGTTGGCCCTTACCAGCGCAATGTGGGCAAATGGTGACAGGTGTTTTAGTTAAACCTAACGCATCTCAGTGGGCGCATCAGCCCCAATCAGCGTCAGGCCGGAGGTCAAAACATCCGAAACAGCCTGCACCAGCCCTAGTCTGGCATGAGTCAATTGTCGGTCGTTAACCTTAACAAAACGTAAGTCGGCATTCTCGGTGCCCCGATTCCAGTGTCCATGGAAGCTGGAAGCCAGATCGTAGAGGTAGAATGCCAGCCGGTGCGGCTCCAGCGCAAGGGCCGCAGATTCGACCAGCCGGGGATATTCAGCCAGCTTCCGGATCAGGCCGATCTCGCCCTCATCGGTGAGCGACGCCGAGGCCGCGGCCAGGCTGTTGCGGTCGAAATTGGCCTCGCCCAGTTGCTCGCTCGCCTGCCGGAACACCGAATGACAGCGCGCCGAAGCGTACTGCACGTAGAACACGGGATTGTCCTTGGACTGTTCGGTGACCTTGGCGAAATCGAAGTCGAGCGGCGCGTCGCTCTTGCGGTAGAGCATCATGAAGCGGATCGCATCGCGGCCCACCTCCTCCACCGCTTCGCGCAAGGTCACGAAGTCGCCCGACCGCTTCGACATCCGAACCGGTTCGCCATCGCGAAACAGCTTCACCAGATTGCACAGGAGCACCGTGAGTTGCAGCTTCAGATCATCGCCTGCAATCGCCCGCGCCAGCGCTTCCAGCCGCTTGACGTAGCCGCCATGGTCGGCGCCCAGCACATAGATCAGGCCGACGAAACCGCGGTCGACCTTGTCCTTGAGATAGGCGACGTCGGCGGCGAAATAGGTGAACGAGCCGTCGGACTTGACCAGCGCCCTGTCCATGTCGTCGCCGACCGCCGTCGAGCGGAACAGCGTCTGCTCGCGGTCTTCCCAGTCGTCCGGCTTCTCGCCCTTGGGCGGCGGCAGCTTGCCCTTGTAGATATGGCCCTTCAGCGTCAGATCGTTGATCGCCGAGCGGATTTTTTTGGCATTGTCGGCATGCAGCGTGCGCTCGGAGAAGAAAACGTCGTGATGCACATTGAGCAACGCCAGATCCTCGCGGATCATCACCATCATGGCGTCGATCGTGCGGTCCTTGACGATTGCCAGCGACTGATCGTCGGGCATCTGCAAGAGCTTGCGGCCAAATTCGGCAGCCAGCGCCTGACCGACCGGCACAAGATAGTCGCCGGGATAGAGACCGGCCGGTATCTCGCCAATGTCGTCGCCCAGCGCTTCGCGGTAGCGCAGGAAGGCCGAACGCCCGAGCACGTCGATCTGCGCGCCGGCGTCGTTGATGATGTATTCCTTGGTGACGTCATAGCCGGCGAAGGCCATCAGATTGGCGAGCGTGTCGCCGACAACCGCGCCCCGGCAATGGCCGACATGCATCGGCCCGGTCGGATTGGCCGAGACATATTCGACATTGGTCTTCTTGCCGCTTCCGACGGTCGAGCGACCATAGTTTTGGCCCTCGCCCAGCAGCGCAGTCAGATGCGCCTGCCAGAAACCGTCCTTGAGCCGGAGATTGACGAAGCCGGGACCGGCGACGTCGGCTTCGGCAACATCGGCGTCGCTGCGCAGCACTTCCACCAGCCGCTCGGCCAGCGCCCGCGGGTTGTGCCCTGTCGGCTTGGCCAGTACCATCGCCGCATTGGTGGCGAGATCGCCATGGCTGGCGTCGCGCGGCGGCTCGACGGCGATGCGCGACAGGTCGGGCGAAACGCCATTACTGTCTTTCAAATCAAGCGCTTCGACGGCTTTTGTGATTCGCGCGCTGAAATCGGCGAAGATGTTCATGGGTCTTGCTCTGGCGGACTGTGCAGGGGAACCGGCTCATTGGCCGGCAAATCGCGCCCGCCCTAGCTTAAATCGGGCGTATGGTCAAACAGACGGCGGTGTTCCTTCAAGGCGTAGGTATCCGTCATCCCCGCCAGGAAATCGGCGACGCTGCGCGCCTTGATGCGGTCCTCCGCCCGGTCGAGCCCCTCCCGCCAGCCGTCCGGCATGGCGCGCGGATCGGCGAAATAGACATCGAACAGGTCGCGCACGATCTGCTCGGCCTCAGTGCGAACGCGCATCACCTCGTCATGCCGGTAGAGATGCTTGTAGAGAAAGGTCTTCAATTCCTTCTCGGTCGCCGCCACGTCAGCGGAAAAGGTCACCATCGTTTCGCCCGCCGCCCGCACCGCTTCGGCGCTGTCAGGCTTGATGCGCTCAAGATTGGCGGTGGTGGAAACAATGACATCCTCGACCATCATCGTGATCTGCCGGCGCATCAGCTCATGGCCGGTGCGCACATCGTCCAGGCCCGGATAGCGCGCGCGCACGCTTGCCAGGATCGATCCCGGCAGCGCCACCGTTTCCAGCATGTCCAAGGTCAGGAAGCCGGAGCGCAGGCCGTCGTCGATGTCATGGGTGTTGTAGGCGATATCGTCGGCGATCGCAGCACATTGCGCCTCGATGCCGGCGAAATGGTCGAGTTCGAGGTCGTGCAGCTCGGAATAGTCGCGGATCGCCTGCGGCACCGGGCCTTTGAGCCCTTTTCCCTTGGCATCTGTCAGCGGCCCATTGTGCTTGACCAGCCCTTCCAGCGTTTCCCAGGTCAGGTTTAGCCCGTCGAACTCGGCATAGCGCCGCTCCAGCCGCGTCACCACGCGCAGCGACTGCGCATTGTGGTCGAAGCCGCCCCATTGGGCCATCCGCTCGTTCAGCGCGTCCTCGCCGGTATGGCCGAACGGCGTGTGACCGAAATCGTGCACCAAGGCGACCGCCTCGGCCAGATCCTCGTCGCCGCGCAGCGCTCGCGCCAGAGCCCGCGCAATCTGCGCGACCTCGATCGAATGCGTCAGCCGGGTGCGATAGTGGTCGCCTTCATGGGCGACGAACACCTGCGTCTTGTGCTTCAGGCGGCGGAAGGCGGTGGAATGGATGATGCGGTCGCGGTCGCGCTGGAATGGCGTGCGAGTCGGGCTCTCGACCTCGTCATAGAGCCGCCCGCGCGACCTGGCTGGGTCGCTGGCATAGGCCGCGCGCGGCCGATAGCCGAACCCAATGTCGCCAAGCTCATTTGTCATGGCTGATGCCGCCGCAGTTGACTTGCCCCTTCCCGCTTCATACCTATCATGTGAAACCGAAAGCAAGGTGACGCCCATGGGCGCTGATGCCAAGACTGCCATGAAAGTCGAGATGACCGAGTCCGCCGCCAGGCGGATCGCGAAAATCGTCTCTGGCGAGGCCGGCAAGACGGCGCTGCGCGTCTCAGTAGAGGGCGGCGGCTGCTCCGGCTTTTCCTACAAGTTCGACCTGGTCGATACGCGCAATGACGACGACGTCGCCATCGAAAAGGACGGCGCCACCGTGCTGATCGACGATTTGTCGCTGGTCTATATGGGCGGCTCGGTGATCGACTTCGTCGACGATCTGATGGGCCAGTCGTTCCAGATCCGCAACCCCAATGCAGTCGCCTCCTGCGGCTGCGGCACCAGTTTCTCCATCTAGGCAGATGTCCGGCGTCGGCGCGGTCCGTCAGGTCGCACTGTCGGCCGGGCGCGACCTCGACGTCACGCTGGCCTTCTGGCACGATGTGCTCGGCCTCAGCGTTCATGCCCGCTACGATCCGCCGGGCATCGCCTTCATCATGGCCGGTGATATCAGGTTGCTGTTCACCGATGGCGTTCCGGCCGGCACCGTCTATCTCGATATAGCCGGGCTCGAAGCCTTCCACGCCGAGGCGAAAGCGTGCGGCGTTCCCTTCACCGCACCGCCGGCGCTCGTCCACAACGACACCGAAGGCACGTTCGGAACGGCGGGGGAAAGCGAGTGGATGGCCTTTCTAAAGGACCCGGCAGGCAATACGATCGGGCTTGTCGAACGTCTTTCGCCCGAACATCCCTGAGGCCGCCCATGAAAATCGTCACCTGGAACATAAACGGCATTCGCGCCCGCATCGGCAACCTCACCCACTGGCTGAGCGAAAGCCAGCCCGACATCGTCTGCCTGCAGGAGATCAAATCGGTCGACGAGCAGTTCCCGCGCGCCGAGATCGAGGCGCTTGGCTACAACGTAGAAACCCATGGCCAGAAGGGCTTTAACGGCGTCGCCCTGCTGTCGAAACTTCCGTTCGACGAGGTTATCAGAGGCCTGCCAGGCGACGAGACTGATGAGCAGGCGCGCTTCATCGAGGGCGTGTTCTCGACCGACCAGGGCGCGCTGCGCGTCGCCTCGCTCTATCTGCCCAACGGCAACCCGGTCGATGACGAGAAGAAGTTTCCCTACAAGCTGGCCTGGATGGAACGGCTGCATCGCTGGGCCGAGCAGCGGCTGCTTCTGGAGGAGGCGCTGGTGCTGGCCGGCGACTACAATGTCATCCCCGAGCCGGTCGATGCGCGCTTCCCCGAGAACTGGCTTGGCGATGCGCTGTTCCAGCCGCAGACCCGGCAGGCCTTCCGGCGGCTGAAGAATCTCGGCTTTACAGAGGCGGTGCGCGCCGTCACCGATGCGGCCGACGTCTACACCTTCTGGGACTACCAGGCCGGCGCCTGGCAGAAGAACAACGGCATCCGCATCGACCATCTGCTGTTGTCGCCCGAAGCGGCCAACCGCTTTTCCTCGGCCTCGATCGAAAAGCATGTGCGCGCCTGGGAAAAACCTTCCGACCACGTGCCGGTGGCGATCGATCTGGCGCTGCTGCCGGCCTGATATCAGCCGAAACCCTGATATCGCCACAATCGCGCCATTCAGTCAGAGATCAGCATGGCGGCTGGGGTTCCATGGCACTACGATTCCTCCTTTGCCCGATCGGCCTGGCATTTGCCATGGCCTCCCCTGCAGCGGCACTTGCCGACCAGCAGTGCCTGGCCAATGGCAAGTCCTACCAGGTCGGCCAGGTCACCTGCCTGACGGTTTCAGACAAGAGCCATATGGCCCGCTGCGACCTGGTGCTCAACAACACCTCATGGACCGAGATCGGCGACAGCTGCCCCGACAGCACGATGAAGCCGCATCTGCACGTCACGCCGATCTCGGTGCCGGTACACAGAGCGGCGCCGGCGGAACTCACCGAGAACTGATGGATGTGAGCTAATTTCCCCCTTGAGGGGGAGATGGCCGGCAAGCCAGAGGGGGGCGCGAAGAAACGCGACCTTTCGGTCAAACAAGCTCACCCTCTCAGTCCAACCCGGGCAAACTTTAGTCAACTGAAATGCCAGCGGGACAGCGCCCCCCTCTGCCCTGCCGGGCATCTCCCCCTCAAGGGGGGAGATTGGCAATTTCACTGGTCGCCGCCGCCCTTGGTGAGAATATCGTCGGCAAGCGAAATCGCAGTGCGGCGGTCGGCTTCGCCGGCGGCGGCAAATGCCTCTTCCTGCATGCCGCGGATCCACGGCTGGTCGCTCGGCGAGGCGCGTTCGAGCGCGGCGGTCATCATGGCCAGCCCGCGCACGATCTTGCCGCTCTGGAACAGAAGATTGCCAAGCGTCGCCTGGGCGCCGGCATGGCCTTTTTCGGCGGCGAGCTGGAACCAGCGGCCGGCCTGCTTGACGCTGGCCTTGACGCCGCCCTCGCCCTTCAGGAACATCTGGCCCATCTCGAACTGGGCGTTCGGGTTGCGGTAATTGGCGGCCGCACGCATGTAATATTCCTGCGCCGCGACCTCGTTTTCCTCGACCGGGCTGCCGGGGATGCCTGTCCGGAGATAGTCGCCCAGCGCCACCAGCGCGTCGGAGACATAGCTTTCCTCCGGCGAACCCGGCTCGACATCCTGATCGACGATCTCGGAGAAGAATTTGAACGCCGCGTAGTCGTCGCGCGTCACGCCGTCGCCTTCGGCATACATGCGGGCGAGCTTCCAGGTGGCGCCGATCTGGCCGTTTTCGGCGGCGTATTTATAGGCCTCGACCGCCTGTTCCTTGTGGCCGCTCTTGTAAGCGGAGAAGCCGAACTGGAACACGGCCCACGGGCTCGATTGCGGCTTCACGCCGGTCTTGTCGTCGAACACCTTGTCGTCGAAGGCCATGGCCTGGCTCACGGCGCCAAAGATCGCAACAGCGACCAGTGCCGGAAGGACAGACGACCTCAACAACTCAGATATCCGCATAGCAATGTGTTTCTTTGGCACCGCCGGGATGGGTGACCGCGCCGTCGCGGGCAGGCCCTACCGTCTGTGCATATTTCCAGATCGCGCCCGACTGGTAGTCGGTCGTGCGCGCCTTCCAGGCCTTCGCCCTCGTTGCCAGTTCAGCCTCGGACAGGTCGACCTCGATCGTGCCTTTGGTCGCGTCGATCGAGATCACGTCGCCGTCTTTCAAGAGCCCGATCGGGCCGCCAACGGCTGCTTCGGGCCCGACATGGCCGATGCAGAACCCGCGTGTCGCGCCCGAAAAACGGCCGTCGGTGATGAGGGCCACCTTGCCGCCCATGCCCTGGCCGTAGAGCGCCGCCGTCGTCGACAGCATCTCGCGCATGCCCGGACCGCCGCGCGGACCCTCGTAGCGGATGACGAGAACTTCGCCTTCCCTGTAGTTGCGGTGCGTGACCGCCTCGAAACATTCCTCTTCCGAATCGAAACAGCGTGCCGGGCCTGAGAATTTCAGCTCCGTCATGCCCGCGACCTTCACGATCGCGCCTTCGGGGGCAAGGTTGCCCTTCAAGCCCACGACACCGCCGGTTTGGGTGATTGGTCGGTTGGCGGGACGGACCACATCCTGGCTATCATTCCAGGCAACATGCTCCATGTTTTCGGCCAAAGTACGGCCAGTCACGGTCATGCAGTCGCCATGCAGATAGCCATGGTCGAGCAGCGTCTTCATCAACAGCGGAATGCCGCCGGCCTCGAACATGTCCTTGGCGACATATTTGCCGCCCGGCTTGAGGTCGGCGATGTAAGGCGTCTTCTCGAAAATCGCGGCAACGTCGAACAGGTCGAACTTGATGCCTGCCTCATGCGCGATCGCCGGCAGGTGCAAAGCCGCATTCGTCGAGCCGCCGGTGGCCGAGACCACGGTCGCCGCATTCTCCAGCGCCTTCAGCGTGACGATGTCGCGCGGCCGGATGTTCTTGGCGATCAGCTCCATGATCTTTTCGCCGGAGGCGAAATTGAAGCGGTCGCGCATCTCGTAAGGCGCCGGCGCGCCGCAGGAGTACGGCAGCGCCAGGCCGATCGCCTCGGCGACGGTGGCCATGGTGTTGGCTGTGAACTGGGCCCCGCAGGAGCCGGCGGACGGACACGCCGCCTGCTCGATCTCGAGCAGTTCGGCATCGCTGACCGTGCCGACCGAATGCTGGCCGACCGCCTCGAACACGTCCTGCACAGTGATCTGGCGGCCGCGATAGGAGCCCGGCAGGATCGAGCCGCCATAGATGAAGATGGACGGCACGTTGAGCCGCACCATGGCCATCATCATGCCGGGCAGCGACTTGTCGCAGCCGGCAAGGCCGACCAGCGCATCGTAGCAATGGCCGCGCATGGTGAGTTCGACCGAATCGGCGATGACATCGCGCGACACCAGCGACGACTTCATGCCCTGGTGGCCCATGGCGATGCCGTCGGTGACGGTGATGGTGCAGAATTCGCGCGGCGTGCCGTTGCCGGCCGCGACACCTTTCTTGACCACTTGCGCCTGGCGCATCAGCGAGATGTTGCAAGGCGCCGCCTCGTTCCAGCAGGAAGCAACGCCGACCAGCGGCTGCGCGATCTCGGCTGCCGACAACCCCATCGCATAGAGATACGAACGATGCGGCGCACGCGCCGGACCAACGGTCACATGGCGGCTAGGCAGCTTGGCCTTGGAAATGACTTTGGCGTCCATACTCTTCCTTGCCGCGGGCGGTGCGGCCTGCCTCATCGCCGAGCCTTCTGGCGCGTGTCCCGAGACAAATTCGAGGTGCGCCGGGTTTATGGCGGGAAATGGGCAATTTGGTCGGCGGGGCTGTAGCGCGGGGGTTGGTCTGGAACTGTTGCCAAAACGTCACAATTACGAGAGGTGAAAGTGATGCGACGGATTTGCAACGCTGGCGCCTGTCGGCACGACACGGCGCTGTTCTCCAAAAGAAAAGGCCGGGCAGTGCCCGGCCTTTTGTCTTCAATTTGAAAGGCTTACCACTTCACCTTCAACGAGGTCGAAACTGCGGAGACCAGATCGTTGCCGAAGTCTGCTGTGTAATCTGTACCGTAGGTGACGCCATCTTCGCCCACGACTGGATGGATCGATCCGCTCGTAAGAACACCCAGTGCCCCACCAAGACGTACCTCGATGTTCTGGGTCGGCGTGTAAGCCACGCCACCGCTGACCGTCCAGGTATCGGTCTGAGCGCTGAGGCCCGTGCTGGTGCCACGATCCCAGGTCAGAACGGCAGCGCCGCTCCACTGATCATTGAACTTGTGGCCAATGCCGCCGGAAACCGTCCAGCCATCACGATAGAGCAGATCAAGCGACGTGGCCCGGTAATCGCTGGTAGTCGAGCACTCTGGAGAGCCCACCGGGCAAAACGGAATGCTCTGCAGGACGCTCCAGTTGACCCACTTGACGGATCCAAAAGCCAGCCATCCTGGCGCGATGCCGGACTGCAGTTTCAGTTCCAAAGAGTCGGGCACCTGAGAAGATCCGGAGACGTCCGTTACCTTGCCCAAAAGCGGGTTGCCCGGAAGAGGAACCTCGGTCAGATCGAGCGTTCCGTCCAAATTATTGAGCTTGACCGCCGAGTTGTACACTAGGCTGGCGCGCAGCGCGATATCCGGAATCTCGTACGCAATACCAGCGCGCCATCCATAACCGTCGCCCTTGAGATCGAGACGGCCTATGCCGGTACCGATGCCAAGCAACCCTGGAATTGGCGACACCAACTGTTCCTTGTAGCCCGAGACGTCCTCGTGGAACACGCCACCGATGAAACGAAACTGTCCTTTGCCCAGATCCATCTTGTACGAGCAGGTTCCGCCTACAGCTTCACTCTTGACCTTGGTGACGACATTGCCGTTCGCGCCGGCCCAATTGGCGCCGGGATTGCTATACGCACCGATCGGTTGGCCGTAGTCGATAAGGCAATCGACGGGGCCTACACCAGCCTTGAAGCCGACGCTCGGTACCCAATAGCTTTCGGTATCACGGGCGCTGCTGGAGTATCCCATGGCGCTAAGATCGCTACCACCTGTAAGCGGGTTCGGATCTATGTCCTTCACATTCTTCAGGTCGCGTTGCGGCATCACATAGGTGCCGGTAACCTCGCCCGTGACCTGCGCCGGATCGAACAGCAGATCGATGTCATAGCCGCCGCGCTCCAGACCGCCGGCATGTACGGAACCGATCAGGCCCAGCGAAAAACACCCCGCCCCCAGCAGTGTTTTCAAACGCAAATTGTTCATGAATGTCCTCCCCGAAATTCCAGTGCGTCAAGCTAGAACCAATTCGGGTTAACGGTGCAACAATGAATTGAAATAGCGTACATGTACGCACTTGCGGAACGCATTTGGACAAAGTGGCGCGCCGCGCAAGCATGCCGGAAAATGGCCATTTGAGCGGCAATCGGCGCAAAAAATCATGAAAAACCGCTCTAAACAGTATAAAACCCGGCTGTTTTACCGGCATTAGGCCCCATTGTTACATTATGGCAACAATGGGGCGCAAACTTTCCGTTTACGTCAACATTAACGTTACGGAATGCCTGTTTTTCTGGCACAAGACCTGCCTTGACGCTGTTCCCAGGCATCGCGAATCCGGCGCTCAGCCGGCGTCGCGCACCCGGGTCAACGCCACCGAAAGCTTCTCCTGCTGATCACGGTATTCCGCGAGTTTTTCGCGATCGGCCGCGACGATCTCTTCCGGCGCGCTGGCGACGAACCGTTCGTTCGACAGCTTCTTGTGCAGCCGCGCGATTTCCTCGGTCACCTTGGCCAGTTCCTTCTGCAGCCGCGCCGCCTCGGCGGACAGATCGATCAGGCTGCCGAGCGGCAGGCAGATCGTCGCCTCGTTGAGCACGATCTGGGCCGAGCCCTTGGGTGCGGCGTCCTGCTGCGAGATGTCGCCGACCCGCGCCAGCCGCTTGATGGCGGACGCATGGCGTTCCAGCCTCTGGTGAGTCTCGGCGCTGGCGCCGACCACCACCAGCGGCGCGATCGCCGCCGGCGGCACGTTCATTTCAGAGCGCACGGAGCGAATACCGGAGACCAGATCGACCAGCCAGTTGATGTCGGCGGCTGCATCGGCGTCCTCGAAGTCGGGCGACGGCCAGGCGGCGTGGCACAGCAGCGTTGCGCGCGTCCTGCCCTCACCTGCCGTCTGCGCCCACAGCTCCTCCGTCATGAACGGCATCATGGGGTGAAGCAGCTTGTAGATCTCGTCGAGCACGAAGGCGACGCAGGCGCGGCTTTCGGCTTTGGCCGCCTCGTCAGTGCCCATGAACACCGGCTTGAGCAGTTCGAGATACCAGTCGCAGAACAGGTTCCAGACGAAGCGGTAGGCAGCCGCTGCCGCCTCGTTGAAGCGGTATGAGGTGATGCCCTCGGTGATCGCGTGCGACGCCCGGGTCAATTCGGTCAGGATCCAGCGGTTGACCGGCAGCTTGGCGTCGTTCAGCCAGAAATCGTCATTGCGCGCGACCTCGTTCATCTCGGCAAAGCGTGTCGCGTTCCACAGCTTGGTGCCGAAATTGCGGTAGCCGGCGATGCGCGCCGGATCGAGTTTCACGTCGCGCCCCTGCGCCGCCATCACCGTCAGCGTGAAGCGCAGTGCATCGGCGCCAAACTCGTCGATGAGGTCGAGCGGATCGATGACGTTGCCTTTCGACTTCGACATCTTCTGCCCGTTCTTGTCGCGCACCAGCGCATGCACATAGACGGTGTGGAACGGCTCCTCGTGCATGAAATGCAGGCCCATCATCATCATCCGGGCGACCCAGAAGAAGATGATGTCGAAACCGGTCACCAGCACGTCGGTCTGGTAATAGGTCTTCAGCTCCGGCGTGTGATCCGGCCAGCCCAGTGTCGAGAACGGCCACAGTGCGGACGAGAACCAGGTGTCGAGCACATCCTCGTCGCGGCTCAGGATTTCGCCCGGCTTGAAGGTCTCGAGCTTGTCCTCGACCCAGGCCTTCCACGGGCCTTCCAGCGCCAGATAATATTCAATCGCGGCGCCCAGCGCCTCTTCCTCGGTCTTCTCGACGAAGACGCGGCCGTCCGGCCCGTACCAGGCCGGGATCTGATGACCCCACCACAGCTGGCGTGAAATACACCAGGGCTGAATGTTCTCCATCCAGTCAAAATAGGTCTTTTCCCAGTTCTTCGGCACGAAGTTGGTACGGCCTTCACGCACCGATGCGATCGCCGGCTTGGCGAGCTCGGCGGCGTTTGCATACCACTGCTCGGTCAGAAACGGCTCGATCGGCACGCCGCCGCGGTCGCCATGCGGCACGGCGTGGCGGTGCGGCTCGATCTTGTCGAGGAAGCCGCCGGTCTCCATCAGCTCGACGATTTTCTTGCGCGCGACGAAACGGTCGAGACCGTCGAGCTCGTCCCAGACGGCCTGACGCTCCGGCGTCACGTCGAGCCCGGCGAGAAAATCCTCATTATCCCTGAGCGTTATTGCCGCCTCGATGGTCAGGATGTTGATCGCCGGCAGCCTGTGGCGCTTGCCGACCTCGAAATCGTTGAAGTCGTGCGCCGGCGTGATCTTGACCGCGCCGGAACCCTTTTCCGGGTCGGAATACTCGTCAGCCACAACCGGGATTTTCCGGCCGACGATCGGCAGCACGACATTTTTCCCGACCAGATGCCGGTAGCGCTCGTCGTCCGGGTGCACGGCAACCGCCGTATCGCCAAGCATCGTCTCGGGCCGTGTCGTCGCCACGGTAATGAAGGTCGCCGAATTTTCCGGATCGAAAGTCTCGCCTTCGATCGGATAGCGGAAGTGCCAGAGATTGCCGTTGATCTCCTGGGGCTCGACCTCCAGGTCGGAGATCGCCGTCAACAGCTTCGGGTCCCAGTTCACAAGGCGCTTGTCCTTGTAGATCAGCCCTTCCTTGTAGAGGCTGACGAATACTTCGAGCACGGCCTTGGACAGGCCTTCATCCATGGTAAAACGTTCGCGCGACCAGTCCGCCGAGGCGCCGAGCCGCTTCAGCTGGTTGAAAATGGCGCCGCCGGACTCGGCCTTCCACTCCCAGACCTTGTCGATGAACTGTTCGCGGGTAAGATCGCGGCGATGTATCTGCTTTTCCATCAGCTGGCGTTCGACCACCATCTGCGTGGCGATGCCGGCATGGTCCATGCCGGGCTGCCACAGCACGTTCTTGCCGCGCATGCGCTCGAAGCGCACGAGTATGTCCTGTAGCGTGTTGTTGAGTGCGTGGCCCATATGCAGCGAGCCGGTGACGTTGGGCGGCGGGATGACGATGGTGAAGGCCTCCGCCCCCTCCTCGGCGCCGGCGCCGGCGCGAAATGCGTCCGCCTCTTCCCAGATTTTGGCGATCTTGGGCTCGACGGTCTTGGCGTCGTAGGTCTTTTCAAGCATGGGAAAGTGGTCCGCGCGGTCGGGAGTTTTGCTGACCCGGTGTAAATCGGAAGGTTTTGGCCAAGTCAACCGCGAGGGCTGCCTCAGTCCTTCAACGCAAATAGGCGGGGCCCTGGTCATTTCAACGGGAAGGCCATGCCTGCACCTTCATCGTCAGCGATCCCGACGGTAACCTGATCGTGTTCGCGACATCGGCCGGAAGCTGGCCTGCAGCGAAAGCTCCGCCCGAAGGCGGCGCTTTAATCCGGAACGGGCTGTGGTAATGCCTACTGCGCGCCGCGCGCGACGCGCTCGATTTCTTCGCGTACCAGGCGCTCGACCAGCGTCGGAAGGTTGTTGTCCAGCCAGTCCTGCAGCATCGGCCGCAGCATCTCCTCGGCCATCTCGTCGAAGGTCTTCTTGCTGCGGCTGGCAAAGGCGTCGGAGAGCTCGCCGAAGGCCGCAGCGACCTGCCGTCCCGTATGTTCCGAAACGATCGCCGGCCGAACCGGAGTTGTATCGGCCGGGCGCGCGTGCTCGCTGCGCGAAGGATGAGGCTCGAAAGCCGGCTCGGCAGCGAGATCGTCTTCGAAAGCCTCGACCTCCGCGATTGCTGCCTGCCGATTTTCAGTCTCTGGCTGCCTGATCTCCGGCTGCCTGATCTCGGGCCGCCGTACTGTGTCAGCCGGTTTTGCCTGATTGCCAACGGCCGCGATTTCGCGGCGCCAATCCGTGACGATCGAGTCGGTGGTTTCCGCCTTTGCCCGCACTGCAACTTCTGCCCTGACGGCGGGAGCTGGCTCACTGGCTATCCTGGCGCTTACTTCCGCCAATGTCATCGGAGCATGCGCGGGTGGCGCGGCGGTCGTGGCATTTGCCGCAATGGCCGGCTTCACTGGCGACGGCTCGGAGCGCGGCTCCAGCCGCGCAACCACCGGCTCGGCCAGTTGGGCCTGCACCTCGGCCAGCGTCACCGGCTTCTTGCTTTCGGTCGAGCTGTGCAATTCGCTGCGGAAGGCCTCGACATCCGAAACAGGTCCGGCGGCCGGCACAACGTCCTGGCGCAACTCATCCGCGTCGCCCGGCAGCTTGCGGCCTGTGTCGCTGTCTTCGATGATCCTCCTGATGGAAGCCAGTATTTCTTCCATGGAAGGTTCGCGCTGTGCGCTGCTTGCCGTCGCCATCGTCACATCCGCCGCCCCCGCGCATGATCCCGAAAATCGATCTTCGATTTTCGAAGAGGATCAGGCGCAAAATCAAAGTTCTACAGCCTCCTTTGCGCATCCATCGGACGCGTGGCGCTGCAGTGACCCGTTCCTGGATTCCTGTCCGGCAAAGCCGGATACGAATCATGGCGACAGCGTAGCCGACGGATCGCCATCCGAGAATCCCCAATCTCGGAAGACGCCGGATTTCAACAATTTAGGCTACAAAAGACAAACGCCGCGCATCCTTGGGAAGCGCGGCGCTACGATACTTTCAATCTTGGCGGGATTTGAACCGCTCAGTCGCGATCAACGACCGTCCGGCGTACGCAGCCCGATCCATTTGTCCTTGACGGCTCTGTAGTGCTCTTCAGGCTTGTACTTCACCACATTCAACGCCAGGCGATCGGCCGACAGGCGGCCCATGGCCGACAGGATGGCGTAGCTCGCTACAACCACATCGCGCTCGGAGCTGGCGAGGTCGATCTTTGCCGAGATGACGGCGTTCTGGGCATTCAACACGTCGAGCGTGGTGCGCTGTCCGACATTGCGCTCCTCGATGACGCCGTTGAGCGCCAACTGTGCGGCCGCGATCACCTGCCGATTAGCGTCGACGCTTTCACGCGCTGCGATGTATTGCGTCCATGCCGAGGTCACGGCCTGGCGCACCGAGTCACGGCTGACATCCACCTCGATGCGAGCCTGGCTGAGCGATTCCTTCGACTGACGAACGAGTGCGGAGGTACGGCCGCCCGAATAGATCGGAACGGTCAGCGTCGCGCCGACGGTGGCGGCATTGGAATCGCCGTCCGAATCCCCCGCGCCAGGTACGGTATTTTGATAGACATGGGAAAGGCCGGCACTGGCAGTCAACTGCGGCAGCAACGCACCCTCCTGCGTCTTTACATCAAATCCGGCTGCATCGACGGAATGTAGGGCGGCCAGGATGGCCGGATGCTCGTTCGATGCAATGCCGATCGCCGCCTCGAGACTCCTCGGCAACAGCTTCGCCAACGGCGACGCGGCCTTGAGCTTGCCCGGCTCGTCACCGACGATCTGATGATAGGTTGCCGCACTGGCCAGAGCCTGCGCACGGGCAGCACTCAATTGCGCCACCGCGGCCGAACGCGACGCGTCGGCCTGCGCCACATCGGTGCGCGTGCCCTCGCCGACCTCGAAGCGCGAGCGTGCCGCGCGCGCCTGCTCGGTCAGGAACTGCAGATTCTGTTCGGTCAGCACCGCCACCTGGCGGTCGCGAATCACGTCCATATAGGCGCTCGCCGCGTTGAACAGCGTGTTCTCTTCGGTGTTGCGCAGGCCCTCGACCGAGGCCCTCACCTGTGCAGCGGCCGACGCGACCCTGTTCTTGGTCTGGAAGCCGTCGAACAGCGTCTGATCAATCCGAACGCCGAAGCTGCCGGTGGTCAATGCCAGGCTCGCGTTCCTGCCGTTCAGGTGCCTGGAGGTGTAATCGATATCAGCCGAACCAGTGATCACCGGGCGATAGCCCGACTTGGCGATCGCCACGCCCTCATCGGTGACGCGCACGCCGGCACGGGCCGAATTCAGCGAGGAATTGTTCTGGTAGGCCTTGGAAAGCGCGCCGAGAATGGTTTCCGCCGAGGCGGCTATCGGCGAAAGCGCTGTCGCGGAAATGAGGACAGTAACAAACAAACTCTTGGCTAAGGACGGCACTTTATATCCCTCATTCGTTTTGCACGGGAACCACGCCACGCCAGCCCATCCCTAGGGATCGGCCAGCGCCGCGTCGATGTATCGTTCCCCCGCTGACAGCCTCCCGAAACCCCGGTTAACCAATCAGCAACGATTGTTCAATCGCAAGCCAACATGACAGAGTCTTTGCTGCAAGGCAAAATCACTTAGAACTCGAAGGCATGAATGCGTTCAAATCCGGGTAGTGGCTTAATTGCCGCATTAAATGCCCGTCTTCCGGTTACAACCCCCCCTGCATTGAAAAAGAGCCGGGCTACGCCCGCATTGCCCTGCCCTTCCACAGCCACCAGCCGGCCGCCTTCGGCAAGCTGGTCAAGCAGCGCCGCAGGCACTTTCTCGACGCTGCCGCCGATGAGAATCACATTGTAGGGCGCCTTGGCGGCATGACCTTGCGGCAGTGGGCCGGTGACCACGGTGACGTTATCGCAGCCCTGCGCCGAAAGCGCCGCTTTGGCTGCTTCCGCCAGTGTGGTATCGCTTTCCAGCGCCACGACGGATTTGGCCAGCCTGGACAGCAGCGCCGCGGAATAACCGGTGCCGCAGCCGACATCGAGCACCGAATCGCCGGCGTCGATCTCGGCCAACTGCAAAAGCTTGGCCAGTGGCGACGGCTCCATGAGGTAGCGCGCACCGCTGCCATCGGCGCCGTCGGAGATGCGGATATCCTCGTCGATATAGGCGAGAGCCTGTTGGCCGGCCCCGACAAAGGCCTCGCGCGGCACGGCAAGCATGGCATCGAGCAATGCTGCGTCGGTCACATCGGTGGTGCGGACCTGGCCGTCGACCATCTTGACGCGAAGTTCGGAGAAATCAGCGCTCATGTCCCAACCAATCCGTCAAAAGCCAATGCGCTGAATGCGCTTGTCGCGCCGACACTGCGGCGCATTCGAACTCAAGCCCCCGGCATGCGGGAGTTGAAGCGATTGGAGGCCTCGCCCGGAATCGAACCGGGGTGCAAGGATTTGCAGTCCTCTGCGTAACCACTCCGCCACGAGGCCTCATCGCTCCCGGCGAGCGAACTCAATATGGTGGCAGCGAAAGGTCGTCAAGCGTCCGCGCGGCATTCCGGCGCGCTTTCCTCATCAGCCGCCGCAACGTGGTTCCCGAGCGATTTCAGCGCTTGGCGCACCGGCATATTGGCCGCTCCTCAAGCATGGCTGCGCGACCGGCGAAACTCGAACCCGCAGCTTTACGCAGCGGGTGCAAACTGGCTTTCACCGTAAACGCGCGGCTGACACCAGGGGCTGCCGTTCTCAAGGAGATATTCGAGGGGAAGGTCTGCGGGGGGGGTGGAAGCGAAGCGTCCACTGAACCGGGACCGCGCGCCATCGCTTTCAATTTGGCCGGCGACGCCGTTCCCACCAGACGACGAACCGGCGCCGCAGGCGGCGCACCGCGGCAAATTCGTAGGAAAGCACCAAAAGGCCGAGCGGAATCATCCAGAAGCCGAGAATCGGGAGGAAACCGAGAAGGCCGAAAAACACCAGCATGATACCGATGGCGATCCTCAGCCCGCGCGAGCGCGGCATGGTGAACTCGCGCCCGAACACCGAGATTTTCCGCGCCGGTGCCTGGTTTTCGTCTGCTGCAGTCATGTCGAAAGTCGATCCGGTTGCCTTCGATAAAGCCATATGCGCTAAAGGCTGCAATCGCCTTTCAGGTTCCGCCGACCAAGGTCCGACGGCGCCCAAGACGGCTCATATGTGGTGTCATCCGGCGATTGCCAGAAACCATTGGGTGAAAATGCGCTAAAAAATGCGAAATGCTTCTTTGCAAAGCCGAAAAGGGTTTGCTATAGGCTGCGCCACTCACATGAGAGCCTCTATTCCCCGGTAGCTCAGTGGTAGAGCAACCGGCTGTTAACCGGTTGGTCGCTGGTTCGAATCCGGCCCGGGGAGCCACCGCCTTTTCTAAGCCGTGGTGCGATCTTGTACACTACAGCGCCATTGTCCGCGCACTTCGGTCCGCTTAGCTTCTGCCAGAACGGCTGGTAACAGCTACGAAGCCGATCGAGGCAGTTTGGCGGGCATCGCGCCCCTGCCCTCGCCCGAAGGCAGCCTGATAACGCCCGGTATCATCTATGAAAATACCAAATCGGGAGGACGTTGGTGCAAACCAAGAAGATCATCAATGACGGCAATCGGGCCGTCGACGAGATGCTGGAAGGCATCCTGGCTGCGCATCCCCGCCATCTCAAAGCCGTTGACGGAAGCCCGCGCTCGATCATCGCCCGCGATGGACCGCGCCAAGGCAAGGTAGGCCTCGTCATTGGTGGCGGCTCGGGCCACGAGCCGAGTTTTCTCGGCTTCGTCGGCAAGGGGCTGGCCGACGCGGCGGCGATCGGCAATGTCTTCGCCTCTCCGCCGCCCGACCCGATCCTCGAATGCGCCAAGGCGGCGAGCGGCGGCGCCGGTGTGCTGTTCATGTACGGCAACTATGCCGGCGACGTCATGAATTTCGACATGGCGGCCGAGATGGCCGCGATGGACGACATCGAGGTGCGTACGGTGCTGAGCACCGACGACGTCGCTTCCGCGCCCGTTGGCGACAGGCACAAGCGGCGCGGTGTCGCAGGGAACTTCTTCATCTTCAAGGCGACAGGCGCCGCCTGCGACCGCATGTTGTCCTTCGATGAATGCGAACGCATTGCCGGGAAAGCCAACGACCACACCTTTACCATGGGCGTCGCATTGGCGCCCTGTTCGTTGCCGCAAACCCGCCGGCCGAATTTCGAGATCGGACCCGACGAGATGGAGATCGGCATGGGCATCCATGGCGAACCCGGCATCGCACGCGGAAAACTCAAAACAGCCGACGAGATCACCGACGAAATGCTGGACAGGATTCTCGCCGAGATGGCGCCGGCACGCGGCGAGAAGGTCGCCGTGCTGGTCAATTCGCTGGGTTCGACACCGCTGATGGAACTCTACATCATGAACCGGCGCGTGAAGCAGCGGCTTGACGATATCGGTGTATCCATTCACGCAAGCTGGGTCGGCAATTACTGCACCTCGCTCGAAATGGCCGGCGCTTCGATCACGCTGCACCACCTCGACGACGAGTTGCAAACGATGCTCGACCACCCTTGCGACTGCGCCATGTTTCGCGCCGGGTAAACTGGGGACGGCAAGGAACAACAGATGACGACAATCGACACCACCCGCCTTGCCGCGATGTTCGCGGCCATCGCCGACGCTATGTCAGCCGACCGGGATCGGTTGTGCGCGCTTGACGGGGTGATCGGCGATGCCGACCACGGCATTGCGATGGAGCTTGGATTTTCCGCGGCACGCGATGCGGTGGCCGCATTGGATACCGGCACCACCGATCCGACCATCTTGCTGAACACGGCGGCGAAGTCGTTCCTCAACGCCGTCGGCGCCTCCTCGGGCCCGCTCTATGCCACGGCATTCATGCGCGGCGCGGCCGCCGTCAAGGGCAAGGCGACGCTCGACGACGCCGACGCGGTCGCTATGTTCCAAGCGATGGCCAGAGGCATTCAGGATCGCGGCAAGGCCGAGCCTGGCGAAAAGACGATGATCGATGCGTGGGCGCCGGCCGCGACGGCTGCGGGCGAGGCACTGGCCGCCGGCAAGGGGCTGGCCGGCAGCCTCGCGGCTGCAGCCGAGGCGGCAAAGGCCGGCGCGGAGGCGACCAAGGCGATGATCGCCACCAAGGGCCGGGCCTCCCGCCTCGGCGAACGCTCGCTTGGCCATATGGATCCAGGCGCGGCGTCCGCCGTAACCGTCATCGAGGCGATGCGGATCGCCTTGACCGGCTAGGTCGGGAGCGGATCCTCAGCGCTTCGCGTCGAGCTTGTCGACAGCCTGCACGTTGGCGGCAGAGGGACCGTTCGGATCGAACTCCGAGGCCAGCCAGGCGTCGGCGATCGATTTGGCCAGTTCGGGGCCGATGACGCGCGCACCCATGGTGATGATCTGGGCATTGTTGGATTTCGCAGCGCGTTCCGCCGAATAGGTGTCGTGGGTTAGCGCGGCACGGATTCCGGGCACCTTGTTGGCCGAGATGCTGACGCCGATGCCGGTGCCGCAAAACAGGATGGCGCGGTCGTAATTGCCGTCGACAATTTCGTGGCCGACCGCAGCGGCAATATCGGCGTAGAATCCGGCCTGGCTGAGATCGACGACCTGCAGTTCTGGCTTGGTGGCGAGATGCTTGGCGATGACATCGAGCAGCGGCTTGCCGGCGCTGTCGGCTCCGAGTGCGATCTTCATGGCAATTAACTCCTTCGTTTTCGTGGTCAGCGCGCGATGGCGGCCGACGCCTTTTTGAGAATGTCGATATAGCCTTCCGCTTGCCATGCCGAGCGGCCGATGAACAGCCCATCGATATGCGGCTGGCCGATCAGTTCGGCCGCGTTGCCGGGATTGACGCTGCCGCCGTAGAGCACAAGCGGGGCGGTCGGCAACCGGGTTGCTGCGATCTGCTTGATCAGCGCCTGCTGCTTGTCGGCATAGTCGGCGCTGGCCGGGATGCCGTTTTCGCCGATCGCCCACACCGGTTCATAGGCAAACAGAATTTCCGCCGACAACTCATTGTTTGTGAGACCCTGCAGCGCGCCCAGAACCTGCGCGGTCAGGATTTCATCAGCGCGGCCGCCCTCGCGCTCGGCCAGCGTCTCGCCGACACAGATCAGCGGCACAAAGCCGTGCCTGACCGCCGCCGCCGTTTTCAGTCCTACGGTCCTGTCCGTCTCACCAAAATGCTCGCGGCGTTCGCTATGGCCGAGTTCGATCAGGTCGAGCCCGCAATCCCTCAGCATCACCGGCGAAATCTCGCCCGTCCAGGCACCGGCGTCGGCCCAATGCATGTTCTGGGCGCCAACCTTGACGCGGGTGTTGGCGAGCGCCGCCTTGACCTGCCGCACCGCGGTGAAGGGCGGAATGACGAAAGGCTGTATCGCCGGATCGAAGCCGGGCACGAAGGCAGCCAATGCCTCGGCGAACTGCAGCGCCTCCGCCAGCGTCTTGTTCATTTTCCAGCTCGTGCCGACCCAATATGGGGCCATTCTTCTCTCCTTCGATCCGAAATTCGGATGTTTCCGGCCAGCGCGCCGGCCTACGGGCCGGCGCTTTCCCTCAAGCGCGAGGCTTGAGACTTTCGCGGCCGCTGTCGATGTAAGGCGCCCAGAAATCCACCGACTCACGGATCATTGCAATAACCTGATGATCGACCGGTTCCCTCTCCCGGAAGGAAAGTTCAAGGCAGATTTCATTGTCGGTTCCGCCACCCGCCCGCACGGCGTCGAGCAGCTTCTGCGGGATGATGCGGCCATCCTTGTTGTAGGCGGCGGTGAACGGCCAGTGCCCGCCCTTGTTCATCGACGATTGCTTGATGTGGATGATCGGCGATTGCAACGGGAACGCTTTCGCCCAGGCATAGGGATCAGTGTCGTCAGGATTGGGCGAGGTCACGTCGCCATGGTCGATGTCGACCATCATCTGCATCGGGATCGGCAGCTTGGCCGCATCGATGGCGCCCTGCAATTCGACGCAGCTTTCGATCGTGTGGCCAAACTCGCGGCCGACCGACATCGGTTCCCAGAAAAGGTAGGTCAGGCCCGCCGCTTTGGCGTGCTCGGCCACTTCGCGCCAGCATTCGAGCGCGATGCCGAGAAGCGCCGCGCGCCGCTGCGGATCGTCAAAATCCTTGTAGGTGAATATGGCGAACTGCGTGCCCATGCCCGACGCGCCGAGTTCGGCGGAGATGTCGGCGAAGGTCTTGAACCAATCGACATAATAGCGGCGCACATCCGCGTCCGGATGGCCGAAATGATTGAGCCGGCCATAGGGACCGGTCATACCCGAAGTGATCCGCACGCCGGTCCGCGCCAGGGCGCTGTTGAACAGGCGAACGAACTTGGCGATCGTTGCCGCCGGCCAGCCCGGATTGACGAATTCATGCGTCAGTTGCACGTCGCGGATGCCGATGCCATAGGCAATGGCGTCGATCAGATCGTCGGGATCGGCGAAGCGATTGACCAGCGGGTTGGTGTTCAGCGAAAGCGTGAAGGCCATCAGTTCACCGCCGCCATTGTCTTTGTGCACCAGTCTTCGAATGTTTTCCGCTCGGCCGCATTGATATGCAGCCCGTGTTTGGTCCGGCGTTCGAGAACGTCGGCGGCGGTCATCGCCCATTCGGTCTCGAACAGGAAGACAGCTTCGAGCTCATAGAAATCCGGGCCGAAACGACGGCCGAGATCGGCTTCGCCTTTTACGCCTTTCAGCAAGGCGCGCGTGCGCGTGCCGTAGCTGCGGGCATAGTGCTTCACCAGCGACGGGCTAAGCCACGAAAACTCGGCGTGCAGATCGCCCAGGAACTGCTCGAAATCCGCGTTGGGCAGGTCGCCTCCCGGCAGGGGAATTTTGGCTGTCCAGGCCTTCTTCATGGTCGGAAAGAAGGGCTGGATCTTTTCCAGCGCATGTTCGGACAGTTTGCGGAAGGTGGTGATCTTGCCGCCGAACACAGAAAGCAGCGGCGCGCCACCGTTCGGGGCGTCGAGTTCGAAGATGTAGTCGCGCGTCACCGCGCTCGGGTTGTCGGCATTGTCGTCATAGAGCGGACGCACGCCCGAGAAACTGTAGACCACGTCTTGCGCGGTCAGCTGCCGCTTGAAGTAGCGATTGACCACCTTGATCAGATAATTGATCTCGCTTGCCTCGGCGGCCACTTCTTCGGGCCGACCTTCATAAGGAATGTCGGTGGTGCCGATCAGCGCCAGATCGTTCTCATACGGGTTGACGAAGATCACCCGCTTGTCGTTGTTCTGGATGAGATAGGCCTGCCGTCCCTCCCAGAATTTCGGCACGACGATATGGCTTCCTTTCACCAAGCGAACGTTGCGGGTGGAATTCTGTCCAGCGACGCGGCTGACGATGTCATTCACCCATGGCCCGGCCGCGTTGACCAACCCGCGTGCGCGGGCCCTCGTCACAGCACCCGTGCGGCCATCCTGCATGTCGATCGACCACAGGCCGCCTTCGCGCCTGGCAGCAATACAGGCCGTGCGCGTGAAGACTTTTGCGCCACGCTGACTGGCGTCGAGCGCATTGAGCAACACCAGCCGTGCATCATCGACCCAGCAGTCCGAATATTCGAAGCCTCGTTTGAATTCATCCTTGATCGGCGCTCCTTCCGGCGCGGTTCTCAAATTCAGCGTCCTCGTTCCCGGCAGGCGCTTGCGGCCGCCAAGATGGTCGTAGAGAAACAGCCCGAGCCGGACCAGCCATGCCGGCCTGTCTTCGGGGCTGTGCGGCAGCACGAAGCGCATCGGCCAGATGATGTGCGGCGCCGCCTCAAGCAGCACCTCGCGCTCGATCAGCGCCTCGCGCACCAGCCGGAACTCGTAGTACTCGAGATAGCGCAGGCCCCCATGCACCAGCTTGCCGGAACGCGAGCTGGTGCCTTGCGCCAGATCGTCCTTCTCGCACAGGATGACCGACAGCCCGCGACCCGCGGCATCGCGCGCTATACCGGCGCCGTTGACGCCACCGCCGATCACGAAGAGATCGACAATATCCGTTGTATCGCTCAAGACTTAGCTCCTGTGCGGTGCGCCATCGATTTCCACACCGGATGCAGCGCCTGACGCGCCGCGACAAAGGACGGAAACAGCGCATCGTAGGTTTGCGAAAGCGCCTCGTCATAGGCGTCGCATTCGCCCAGCAGCGGCGTCACCCACTCGGCGCAGCAAACATCCATCGAGCGATAGACGCCAAGCCTGACCGCGGCCATCATCGCCGCACCCGCGGCGCCGGCTTCCTGGCGGCTGCTGGTCCTGACTTGCGCGCGGGTCGCCGCAGCGACGATACGGCGCAGCGACGGGCTGCGCGCGGCGCCGCCAGACAGGCGGATTTCGCCGGGCACGCTGCCCATGGCCTGGTAGCAATCGCGGGCCGCGAAGGCCAATCCTTCGAGAACTGCGCGCGCCAGATCGCCAAAACCGTGCTTGACCGAGAGGCCGATGAAGCCCGCGCGTGCGTCGGGGTCAACGAACGGTCCGCGTTCGCCGGCAAGCGAGATATAGGGCTGATAGACCAGCGATCCCGGCTCCGATCCCTCGACCCAGACATCGAGCGCTTTCAGCAGCTCGTCGCGCGAAGGTTTTGCGCCGCTGGCGGTCAGCACGTCGCGCGCCAGGCCAAGCAGCCAGTCGATGTTGAGCGTCGCCGCCATGTTGGATTGCAGTTGCGCATACGCGCCAGGAACCGGCATGGCGATCGTGTAGCCTGATGCATCGTCGTTGAGAACGACGTCGTCGGCAGTGCGCGCCAGGCGTGTGTGGATGCCGGTCGAGCCGATGACCGTGCAGCCGACATTGCCGCTTGGATCATAGAGGCCGGCGCCAAGCGCGGTGCTGACCATGTCGACATAGCCCAGCACCACCGGCGTGCCCTCAAGCAGGCCGGTCTCATTTGCTGCCGACGCAGAAAGCGGATGATGGTCGGTCGTGCCTTCGAGCATTGGCGGCAGCAGCCGGCGGTGCGACGTCAGATCGAGAATGTCGAGCACCTCGTCGGAATAGCTGCGCGAGCGGAAATCGCCGAAGGTGAATGTTCCCTCCGAAGGATCGGTGGCGCGCTCGCCGGTCATCTTGAAATAGAGCCAATCCTTGCAGTGAAAGGCATTGGCGGCGCGCTCCAGGATTTCCGGGCTGTTTTTCTTCAGCCAGCTGAGCTGAGCGCCCTGCTGGCAGGCGTTGAGCCCGGTGCCGGTGATCGCGAACCGCGTGCGATCCCGGGGATCGCCGCGCATCTCGTCCACCAGATGTCCGGCGCGCGCATCGAGCCAGAGCCAGGCGCGCCCGACCGGCATGCCGTCGCCATCGATCAGCCAGCTGCCGTCGCCCTGCCCGGTGACCGCGACGGCCGCGGTTCGCCGCGCGAGGTCTGGAATTTTCGTCGCCAGATCGAGAACGGTCAGCACCATGTCGCGCCAGGTCTGATCAAGGTCCTGCTCGGCGCCGCCGCCTTCCAGCGTGACGAAGCTGTTGGTCACCGACGCCATGGCAAGCTGCCGCCCCGAGAGATCGAAAGCGACCGATTTGATCACGGACGTTCCCGCGTCGATCCCGATCAGCAGGTCTTTCATGCCGCACGTTCCGGATGGTTATGAAGGCAATTCACAAGGAGCAGTCTTTATTGTCTGGAGCCGTGGAAGAGCCAGGGAGTGTCCGCAAAGGACACCCCCTGAGCACGTTTTATTCCGACAGCACGAAGGGTGCGGTGTACTTGTCCACATTGTCCTTGGTGATGAGCAGGCAATCGAACAGCTGCTTCTCGCTGGTGGCGCCGGTAGCGCCCGACTTGATGAACGAGTCGGCCTGCTGCACAGCCTTGGCCGAGAAGATGGCCACCGGCTGAAGCACGGTGTACTGCAGTTCGCCGGACTTGATGGCCGCAACCGCATCCGGGGAACCGTCAAAGCCGCCGACCTTGATGCCGGCGAGCTTGCCAGCTTCCTTCAGCGCCGCAACCGCGCCAAGCGCCATTTCATCGTTGCCGCTGATCACGGCGATGATGTCGGGATTGGCCTGCAGCATGCTCTGCATCTTGTCATGGCCCTGGGTACGATCCCAGTTGGCGACCTGCGAAGCGGCCTTTTCGAGATCCGGATACTGGCTGAGCACAGTCGCGTAGCCGTTCGAGCGCGTGGCGGCGTTGTTGTCCGACGGGGCGCCGAGCAGTTCGACATACTTGCCCTTTTCACCGACCGCCTGCACCCACTGCTGGGCACCGAGAGCCGCACCCTGGGCGTTGTTGGAGACGAGCTGTCCCTTGGCAAGACCTTCCTGGTTGATCTCGGCATTGACGAGGAAAACCGGGATGTTGGCGGCAATCGCCTTCTTCACCGCGCCGACCGAACCATCGGCATTGGCCGGGTCGAGGATGATCGCCACCGACTTGTTGGTGATGGCGGTGTCGATCAGATTGCTTTCGGTATTGGTGTCGCCCTTGTGGGCGGCGACGTTGGCTGTATAGCCAAGCTTTTCGGCTTCGGCCTTGGCAACGTTGCCTTCGGTCAGCCAGTAGGGGTTGGCCGGATCGTTGACGATGATCGAGATCAGGCCCGCGGCCGATGCGGCTGCGCTAAACCCGACCACCATCGCGGCGGCAAGCAAACTTCTAAGCACGATTTTCATGTACATTCCTCCAATGATTTTACGCGGTCTTGCTGCCAGTCAGCTGGCAGTCTTCCCTTGGGCAGGATTGGCCGGTTCGGCCTTCCCCCGTTTCTGAGAAGTCGGTTGGCCGCCCGTCGAAGCTGGAAGCTTGCTACGGCGGCGATACTGAACGGCATTGAGGAGCACGGCGAGCACGATGACGGCGCCGGTGAACACTGTCTGCCAGTAGGATGAGATGCCGATGATCACCAGACCGTCGGACAGGAAGCCGATGACGAAGGCTCCGAGCAGGGTGCCGCGAATGTTGCCGCGCCCGCCGGTGAGTGCGGCGCCGCCGATGACGACGGCGGCGATGGCCGTCAGTTCGTAAGTGGTGCCAGCGGTCGGTCCGGCCGAGGTCAACTGCGAGGACAGGATCAGGCCGGCAATGGCGGCACAGATGCCTGAAAGCACATAGACCGAAATCTGCACAGTCTTGACCGGAACGCCGGACAGTTCGGCGGCGCGCTCATTGCCGCCCGAGGCGTAGAGCCAGCGCCCGAACGCGGTGCGGTTCAACACGATGCTGCCGATCAGCGCGATGACCGCCAGCACCACCACGCCGGTCGGCACGCCGAACAGACGGTTGAAGCCAAGCGCGTCGAAACCGGTGTTGCCCAACTCCGGCTTGCCGCCGAGATTGTTGTAGGTCAGGCCGCTGGTCATCAGCAGTGCCAGGCCGCGCGCCATGTACATGACGCCGAGCGTGGCGACAAAGGCCGGAACCTTGAACCGCGCGATCAGCACGCCGTTGATCAGCCCGACAGCGGCGCCCAGCATGCAGGCCAGCACCGCGACCACCCAGACCGGCGGATAGAGAACGACGCCGAGCCAGGTCAGCGTCACGCCTTGCATCAGAAAACCGGCGACGACGCCGGCAAGCCCGAGCGTCGACCCCACCGACAGGTCGATGCCGCCATTGAGGATGACGAGCAGCATGCCGATGGCGAGAATCCCGAAGATGGCGACATGCGAAGCCATGGTCAGGAAATTCGCCACCGAGAGGTAGTAGGGCGACAGGATCGAGAAGACGACAATGATGACGATCAGGGCAAAGAAGGCCCGGCCTTCGAGCAGCAGCTTGGCCACGTCGAAGCCCTCTCCGCCCGCATTGGGGCTGGACTGTTTGCTGGCCTGGCTGACATCGCTCATGGGTCGGGGCTCCGGAAATTCTGTGGTCAGGCGACCACGGCTTCGCCGGAGGCGGCCATGATCTGCTCTTTGGTGGCGTTGGCGCCGAATTCGGCTGAAATCTTGCCGCGCCGCATGACGACGATGCGGTGGGCGATGCTGAGGCACTCATTGACCTCCGAGGTCGAGAAGACGACCGCCAGGCCTTGCGCGGCACGCTCGCTGAGCAAGCGAAAGACTTCGGCCTTCGCGCCGACGTCGATGCCGCGGCTCGGCTCGTCGAGAAGGATGACCTTGGGATTCGTCGTCAGCATCTTGCCTATGACGACCTTCTGCTGGTTGCCGCCCGACAGCGATCCGATCATGGCGTTGCCGCCCGCGGTCTTGATGGTCACCTTGCGGATCGAATCGTCGATCAGTGCGCGCTCCCTCTGCCGGGAGAGGAAGAGCCCCTTGGCGAATGCCTCGATGCTGGCAAGCGACAGGTTGCGGCCGACGGTCATGGTCTGAACCAGGCCATCGCGCTGGCGATCCTCGGGGACCAGAACCAGACCTCGGGCGATGCGCTGGGCAATGGTCAGTCCCGAAACGTCCTCACCCTCCAGCAGCGCCCGCCCGCCCGCCATGGGCACACGGCCGGCGACGGCCTCCAGCAATTCCGTGCGGCCCGCGCCCATCAGCCCATAGATGCAGACGATCTCGCCCGCTTTGACATCCAGCGACAGATGATCGACGACGTAGCCTGAACCCGAAGCGTCGGTGACGCTGACATCCTCGATCGACAGCGCCACCGCGCCGAACTCGTGGCCGGTCGGCGGCGAGCCGAGATCGAAATTCTCGCCCACCATGTTGCGGACGATCCATTCGAGGTCGATGTCCTTGGCCTCGGCCGTCGCCGTGATCGCCCCGTCACGCAGCACGACGGCGTAGTCGGTGATCTGCAGCGCCTCTTCGAGGTGATGCGAGATGTAGACGATGGAGACGCCGCGGCTGGTCAGGTCGCGGATCACCTTGAACAGCACTTCGACCTCCGTGGCGCTCAGCGCGGAGGTCGGCTCGTCCATGATCAGGATGCGGGAATCGACCGACAGCGCGCGTGCGATCTCGACGATCTGCTGCTGCCCCAGGCGCAGGTCCTCGACCAGGGTCATCGGATCGATGTCTTCTTCGAGGTCGGCCATCAGCGCCCGCGCCTGGCGCGACTCCTCGGCGAAGTCGAGGCCGGTTCTGGTGCGCAGTTCGCGGCCCATGAAGATGTTGTCGCGAACGCTGAGGTTCGGCGCCAGGCTGAGCTCCTGGTGGATGATCGAAATGCCGCGATCGCGCGCGTCTGAAGACGAGGCAAAGCTGACGAGATTGCCGTCGAGTACGATGTCGCCGGATGTCGGCGTCACCACGCCGGACAGGATCTTCATCAGCGTCGATTTGCCGGCGCCATTCTCTCCGAACAGGGTGGTGACCTTGCCGCGATGGATGTCGAAATTGACGCCCTTGAGCGCGTGGACGCCGCCATACGACATGACGACATTGCGCGCCGAAAGCACGGCATCGCCAGTCGCGGGTTCTGTGCCGGCAGCCATTGTCATTTGACGTCCAGCCTCACCGGTGTGACCAGCCAGCTCTTCGGATTGACCAGCTTGAAGACGCCGACCACCGCTATTGTCTTGCCGGTCAAGGCGCTGGTGTCGACTTTCGCCAGCACCTCCTTCTTCATCTCGTTGTTCAGCGCCGAGCCGGCGTCCTGATACTCGATCTGGTTGGTGAACTGACCAAAGGTGATCTTGCCGGTGGCGTCGCGAAGCTCGGTGCCGTTGATCGCCGGCCCAGTCTGTACGCGGACGGTCAACGTGTCCGGCAAACCGTCGACGGCGACCTTGTAGATGCCCGATTTTCCCTCGCCGACGACGCCGGTGAACTTGACCGAGATGACCGGTCCGACTCCCGCCGGCACGCCATATTCCTTTTCGGCCGTCGCCCTGTCCTTGGCGATCGCCGTCGCCACCGTCGCGGCGTCGGCGGCACGCGCTTCGACATCGGCTTGCACCTTGGGGAATTCAGATTTGCCGTAGTCGGCCGCCGAAAACACGGCGTTGCGGACATCGCCGGCAGAGCCGATCTTGATCACCTTGGTGTCGAGCGCCATGGCGCCGAGCAGAACCACAACCGCGGCGCCGGCAAGCACCCGGCGCAAGCGGGGCGAAGCTTGCCGGGCGGTGGCAGCCTTCGCGCTCATGATGCAACCACCAGCGATTTTCCGTTGTCACGCATTCGAAGTTCCTCCGTTCACGCGGCGCTTCGCGGTCCCGGCTGCATCGTCGAGCTCGACCAGCGCGCGGGCCGTGCATTCGTCGGTGATCAGGCCGCTGAGATAACGGCTTTCGAGTACTGCCTTGATGGCGCGCACCTTCACCTTGCCGCCGGCGACGGCAACGATCCTGCGGCCCTTCAACTGATCCCGCGGAAGCGCCAGTATTCTTTCCGACAGCGCCGTTTCGACCGGACCACCCTTGTCGTCGAAGAAATGCGCCAGCAATTCACCAACGCCGCCGTCCCGCTTGACCTCATCGATTTCGGAAGGCTCGATCATGCCGGTGGCGACCAGCGACGCCTCCCGCTCGGCCGTGCCTATTCCGACGAACATCAGGTCGGACCGGCTGGCGAGAGCGAACACATCGCTGATGCCGCGTTGGCCAAGCAGCACTTCACGGTCCTCGGCGGTATTGGCGACAAAAGGCACCGGCATCACAAAGGCCTGCGCGCCTGTCCGCTCTGCCAGGCGATGCATGACGTCGTGCGGGTTGGCGGCGAATTTGCGCGTCACGCCGCCAAGCAGCGAGACGAAACGGATGTGAGCAGCAGTTGCGCGCGTCAGATATTCGACGCTGGCGGCAAGCGTGCGGCCATGGCCGACGCCGATCAGCATGTCTTCGCCGCGATCGATTTCGCGCTTCAGGAACTGGGCGCCTGCAATGCCCAGCCCCTTCAGCGGCAGTTCGTCCTGATCGAGATCGGGAACCACCTCGCAATAGTGGAGCCCAAAGGCGGCGATCAGGCGCTGTTCCAGGTCGACGCATTCGGCGACGTCGCCGTCGATGAAGACCCTGACCAGACCTTCCTGGTTGGCCTTGGTGATCAGCCTATGCGCCTTGAGGCTGGTCAGGCCAAGCCGCTTGGCCACCTGGGCCTGGGTCAGACCACCGGCATAGTGCAGCCAGGCCGCGCGCGTGGCGAGGCTGGATTCATGGTCGCGGTTTGCGCTTCCGCCGGAATTCAAGCCATCCCCTCCCCAGGGTGATAATATTATCTTTGTGTGCAAAAATTTTCATACCTTTGCACCGCTGTCAATCCCTCCGCAGATGGTTGCCTCAGCCGACGTTCCGCAGCCAACGCGAGCCTATTAGAAGGTAAGCATATAATATGACCATACGGTAGTGTTAATTTAACGTCAATTTGTGTTACCGTATCCAGTGACAGCATGAGCCCGTAGGCGCCGGCAAATCCCAATCCGAGTGCAAAATGGGAAGGTGATGCACACGGCGCAACAAGGGCAAATCGATCGGATTGCCTCAGGAAAAGCTAGGCGTCGGCGATCAAGCGATCAGTCCAGCCGCATCAGGTTCCTGCCCTCGAGCTCGACAACAGCGGATTCGACCTCCCGCGTGAGGCGCTCGGTGCTCCACCCCAACGCCCGCCCCGCGATCGCGGCAATCTCCTGCAGGTCGCGGCTCGTCAGCGAGCCGCCTATCGCCAACGTGCTGCGGCGCATAACGACATCGGCCAGATGTTCGACGAATTCGTTGCGCACGATGTAGTCGATTTCCGCCTTGCCGTAGCCGTCCGAGTCCGGCAGACGACGACCCTCATCATCCGACCCGTGCCTGGCGATCTCAACGGCTCTGGTCCCGTAGCGCGACAGCAATTGGTCAAGGCGCCTTTCCCCGGCGCCTGTTGCCTGCTGTGCCTTAGCCAGCCAGTCCGCGCGCGCGGCGGCATTGGCCGGAAAATTCCTCCCGCCGCCGATCGGCATGGCTCGCGTCGTCACCTTGCGGCTGCGCTGCAGGCGCTTGAGTACCGTGTCAGCGACTTCCTCGGCAAAGCCGCGGAACGTCGTCCATTTGCCGCCGACCAGCGAAATGACTGCAAAGGGCCTGTTGCCGTCCGGCTCGGCGACCGGCGCTGAATGATCGCGGCTGATCAGCCCTGGTGTCGACGCCTCGGACGTCGGCAGCGGCCGGATGCCGCTATAGGCGTAGACGATCTGGTCGCGCTCGAACGCCATGCCCGGCAGCAGCGTTCGCACGCTGTCGAGCAGATAGTCGACTTCTTCGGGTTCGCAGCGGACCGCGTCCGGATTGTCGGCCTTGATGTCGGTCGAGCCGACCAGCGCCAGGCCGAGATAGTCGTAGACCAGGCAGATGCGGCCGTCATCGGCCTCGAAATAGAGCATGCGCCCGGCGAGGCTTTTGACCAGTTCGTCATGCCTTAAAAGGATATGCGAGCCCTTGGTGCCGCCGATCATCTTCGATGGAGCACCAAGCAGCGCGTTGACGTCGTCGATCCACGGACCGGCGGCGTTCACCACCAGCTTCGGCCGCACCGAAAAGGCCGCGCCGTTTTCCGGCTGGAAGGTGAGCACGCCATTGGCTGAAGCCGCCAGTGTCGTGTAGTTGGCACCGGCAGACGCCGCGTGAGCCTGCAAGCCGTCGAGGATCAGTTCCAGCACCAGCCTTTCCGGGTGACTTATCTTGGCGTCGTAGTAGGTGCCGGTGGCGACGATCGCCGGATTGAGCGCCGGCATCTCAACAAGCGCCTGCCGCCGCCCGACCATGCGGTGGCGCGGCATGACCTGGTTTCGTGAACCGTAGAAATCGTAGATCATCAAGCCGATCTTGATCAGTATGGCGCCGCGGCTGCGCGGCGCGCTGGTCGAGCCGAACAGCGTTCGCAACGCCGCGAGCATGCCCTTGCTCCACGAGAAGATCGGGATGACGGTCGGCAGCGGGCTGACATAGTGCGGCGCGTTTTGAAGAAGCAGATTGCGTTCGAGCGTCGACTGCGCCACCAGCCCGAACTCGCCGGTCTCGAGATATTTCAAGCCGCCGTGGATGAGCCTCGACGGCGCGGCACTGGTGCCCGAGCCGAAATCCGCCTTTTCGACGATCAGGCAGCTGACACCTTGCGCGCACAGATCGCGAAACAGCCCAGCCCCGTTGATGCCGGCGCCAAGAATGACGACGTCGACCTCGCCGGTCGCAGCCATAGCGGCGAGACGTCCGGCGCGATTGTCCGCCCCTGCTCCGTCTGTTCGGCTCATGGCGCTTTCGTCTTGACGATGCGCAGTTTCACGCCGGCCCGCTCGAGGCTCTGCGCCTGCGCATCGCCGAGCCCCTCGGTCACCAGCACGGCGTCGAAACTGGTCAAATCGTCGAAGACATGCAGCGCGATCCGGTCGAATTTTGCGTGGTCGACCAAAAGGATGCGCTTCACGGAGGCGGTCATCATCGCCTGCTTGACCCGCACGACATTCGGATCCTGGATGAAAGCCGTGGTTCCGGTGACGGCCGAAGCCGAACAGATCAGCACATTGGCGCGCAACTGCGCCACGGCGTTCTCGCAGACGATGCCGATATAGGCATTGTAGGTGCCGTGATACTGGCCGCCGAGACAGATGAAGTCGAGGTCGTCGACATTGATCAGCAACGCAGCCGTCGACACGCTGTTGGTGACAACCGTCAGCGGCTTGACGTCGAGCAGCAGCGTCGCAACCGCGTTTGCCGTCGATGAATCGTCCAGCATCACCACCTGGCCGGCCTCGACATAGTCCAATGCTGCCCGCGCCAGCGCATCCTTCTCGGCTCGGTTGACCGTCACCCGGTAGCGGAAGGCGCTCTCATAGAGACCGGACGGCTGAACCGTCACGGCACCATGCAGCTTGCGCAGCACGCCCTGCTGCGCCAGCCGGTCGATGTGCCGGTGGATGGTCATGCGCGATACGCCGAAATGCTCGACCAGATCGTCGATGCGCACCTGGCCCAGCTTGATCACATAATCGGCGATCTCTTCGCGTCGTTCGTCGGCCTTGATCATGCGTCTCCCCTTGGCCGCGCCAGCCTTTCGATGTCCGGCCAATGCGACTTCAGCTGCTCGGCTATGCGGCAGTAGAGCGAAAACCGCTCATTGAACACAGCACTGGAGGCGGGCACCGGTTGATACGTCCGCTCCGTCATCCCAACCTGCCTTGCTCCCTCTTGCGGCGTCTTGAACAAGCCGACCGCAGCACCTGCGCAAAGCGCGGCACCGAGGGCCGCGGTCTCATCCGTCGAGGTGACGGTGACCGGGGCGTTCAGCACGTCGGCAAACATCTGGACGAAGGCAGGATTGCGCGAACCGCCGCCGGTCAGGCGGATCTCGCTGACGGCAAAGCCGTCGCGCAAAGCCTCGACATGGGTGCGGTGATTGAAGGCGATGCCTTCCAGAACCGCCTTCAGCATGTCGCCGCGATTGTGCCAGCCATGCAGGCCGACAAAGCTGCCGCTGGCCAAATCGCCATAGGGAGAGCCGAACAGATAGGGATGAAACAGGATGGTCGAAGGCTTCTTCAACGCCGCGTCGATCTCTCCCGCCAGCAATTCGTGGAGGGAGCCGCCATCCGTCCTGTCCTGCTCCGCGCGGCAAAACGTGTCGAGAAACCAGTCGTAGTTCGCGGTCGAGGCCGGCGAGATCGACATGTTGTTCCAACGGCCCGCGTCGATGGCGTTGCGGCAGAACCAACGCCGGTCGACGCGCGGTTGCGAAGAGACGACTTCATTGATGGAATAGGTGCCGGCGACGATGGCGAGCACGCCGTCTTCATGGCCGCCCATGCCAAGCGCCGAGGCGGCCACGTCGTGCAGGCCGCAGGCGACCGGTGTTCCCTTGCGAAGGCCGGTCCTTTCGGCGGCATCGGCTGTGACTTGACCGGCGACGTCAGCCGAATGCCCCACCGGCGGCAGCGCGTTGAACAGATCCTCCAACCCGAAGATGCGCAGCGCTTCAGGCGCATAGGCTTGCGTGCGAAAATCCGTGAATGAAGTGCTGGCCTCCGTGCGGTCGGTCCCGATCGTGCCGGTCAGGCAAAAGCGCAACCAGTCCTTGCAGGCCAGCACACGGCCGATGCGGCCATAGCGATCAGGATCGTTCTGCTTAAGCCACGCCAGCAGCGTCGACGGCGCCGAAACATGCGGCGTCTGGCCTGTCGTCGCCAGCGCATCGGTGAAAACGGTACCGGCGGACCACCTGTCGACAATGTCGCCGGCGCGGCTGTCGAGCGACAGGATGCCTGGTCCCAAAGGCTGACGATCATGATCGAGCACATAGAGACCATCGCCATGCGCGGTCGCCGCCACCGCCTTGATGTCTTCCGCCGGCCTGCCGGAGAGCGCGATCGCCTCCTTGATGGCGTCGGCTGTTGCTTGCCACAGGCCTGACATGTCGCGCTCCACCCAGCGCGCGTGGGGCATCGATTGCGGCACCCGGCGACGCGCCACGGACAATTGCGTGCCGTCGGCATCGAAGATGACCGCCTTGGTGACCGTGAGGCCGTTATCGATTCCGAGCAGGCTGGGCATGATCACCGCCTCTTTCAGCATTGGCGATTGCTACAGGGCGATCCTGCAGTCTGATGCAAGGGCGAAACACATGGCGACAACCCCGATAGAGCAAGGCGGATAAATGGCAAAAGTACCTTGCCCCGACAAAACACCCATATCTTTATGTGAATTTAACGTCAACATGCGCGACAAAAACCGCTACCGCGCCGTTAGAGGGCATGAATGGATCTCGCGGTTGCCAGGCGACGCGTAATCAGCTGCTAAGGCCGTCACGGATGGCGCTGAAATAGCGGTCGGTTCCAACCTGCCCGCCCTTGAGTGCCACCTCCAGCCCATCGATCGCCTTGACGCGCGAGTGAGCGACGCAAAGCGGCGAGCCCGGCGACGCCGGCAACGGCATCCGCACGGTCAGCGCATCGACACCCATCTGGCCGAGCGCGTGGCTCGACGTATCGCCGCCGGCAACGACCACGCGCTGCAACTTCTGCTCGATGGTCAGCGCGCGAAGCAGTTCGCCGAGGCCCCGCCCGAGCTTGTGGCGGGCGCCTTCCTGGCGGTCGATTTCGCCCCCCCTATCGGCCGCGGGTCCAAGGGCCGTGTAGAGAACGACGCTGCGCCCGGCTTCCAGACTGGCGCGACCGGCTGCCGTCGCGCGTGCGATCGCATCTCCGGAAGCTTCGGAGATCAGTTCGACGGGATCGACCTCGATGCCGTCGAAGCCGTCAGTCAAAGCGTGACGGATCTGTCGTTCGGTCGTCGACGAACAACTGCCCGAGACGACCGCGATCCGGTCGGCGGCACCCGGCGGCGAAAATTCTGGTTCAGCTCTGACTGTCCCGTTCGACACCCATTCGGCCAGCAGCGCATATTCGATCCCCGACGAGCCGACGACGAACGAACCGCCCGGCTTGCGGGCGCGCCATATCTCCTTGCCGGCAAGCGCCTGCGTCTCGAGGCTGTCGACATCGACAAGTACGATGTCGGTGCCCTTTGCGAGCAAGCGGTCGAAGGCTTCCGAGCGCGACGCCGACTGCAACGTCGCGAGATCGACCAGCCCCGATGTGAGCTCCGTCTGCCGCGACAGATGGATCAGCAGGTCGGATTCATCCATCGGCGTCGTCGGGTGGCGGCTCATCACCGGATGGCGGTCGATGCGGAAATACTTTTCACGATAGACCGCGAACAAATGACCGAAGGCGGTGTAACGCTTGAGCTGCGGCGCCCCGACCAGCAGCGGCACGCTGTCCTGCGCGAAGACCGAGCGGCCGATCTCGATGGCGCGACCGATGCTGCCGATCGTCGGATTGGAATCGAAGGTCGAGCAGACCTTGTAGTGACAGATCGCGGCATTCAGCGTCTTCAGCCAAGCGAAGGCATCGCTCAGATGCGTGTCCATCCATTGTGGCGTCTCGCTGCGGCTGGTGCCGGCCAATCCAATGGCGCGGCAGTGGCTGAACTGCGCAAGCATGGCCGCGTCCGGCTGGCGCATAAATAGCACGGTCGGCACGCCGCCGAGTTCGAGCGCTTCCATGACGTCGGTCGAGCCGGTGAGGTCGTCGCCATAATAGCTGAGAAGCAGGTCTTGCATTGCTTCAGGCCGCTTTGCCGTCGCCGAATTTTTCGATCGACCGCGCCAGCTCCGGATGGCTCAAGGCGAAATCCGCCAGCGGAATGCCGTCGACCGCCGCCTGCCAGGCTTGCTGCACGGCACGCACCCCGGCGCCCGGTCCATCCGGATGGCTGACGATGCCGCCGCCGCACAGATAGAGCAGATCGACCGTCCGGCCGGTCCGTTCATAGGTCTCGGGCGCTTGCCCGCCCCATTGGCCGGAGCCCGCCACAGGCAAGGCGCAATCCTCAGGGGCAAAAATCGGCGTCGTCACCGCCTTGAAGGACTCGACGAAAGACGCGTCCGGCTCCCAGTATTTCGATTGGATGCCGTTGATCTGGAACTGGTCGACGCCGAGCAGCCGCCAGAACTGTTGCCAGACCTTGAAGTTCATACCGAGGCCGGGATGGCGGGTGAGGATGTCCCAGCCGTTGCGATGAGCGTGAAGCACCAGGCTGGAGCGTTTTCTCAAGAAGGCCAGGCCACCGAAACCGACGGAGTTGATGTTGACCACCGCGCAATTTCCGCCGGCCTTGGCCACCAGATCGTGATTGCGCATCATCTCGTCCGGGTCGGCATGCGAGATGCCGAAGGCGTACATCACCTTCTTGCCGGTCCTCTGCTCGTGGTCGAGGATCAGCGGCATGATTGCCTTTACCCGCTCCGCCAGCGGCGAATAGGCTGGGCTCATCAGCTTCTCATCGTCCTTGATGAAATCGACACCGGCGGCGATCAGCTCGCCCACCATCGCGGCGGTTTCGGGGGGCCGCAGCCCCAGCGCCGGCTTGACGATGGTGCCGATGATCGGCCGATCCGTGACACCTGTCAGCCTGCGGCTGCCGGCGACGCCGAATTGCGGACCTGGATGCGCGCCGCGGAATTGCTCCGGCAGCTTCATGTCGACAACGCGAATGCCGGTTAGGCCCTTGATCGAATAGGCGCCGCCGATGGCAATGGTCATCAGAGCCGACAGGTCGTGGCCGATGGCATCGAATGGAAAGGCGATGTCGACATCCGCGCGCTTGAACGGCCCGTTGCCGGCCTCGGGAATGGAGGGGCGAAGTGCGTCCGGCAGGTGCCGAATGGCCAGGACACGCGCGGCCACCCGGGCTTTCAGTTCCTCGGTCTCGCCGGGCAGCGCGACGAAGGTTCCAGTCGACTGGTCGCTGGCGATCTTGGCTGCCAGCGTCTCGATGCTGCCTGATGTCTCGATGCGGTAGGTGAGCGTGATCATGGTTCGTTGTCTGAGGCCGCAGGGGGTTCGAAAAGAGTTCCTTGATCGTCGGAATCTGGTATAATGAGTACATAAGCTTTGCAAGCAATATCCTGTCTGGCGGCTATGGGCGATCGGGGCGACAGCCATTCCGGGAACAGCTGCGGCAGTGCTAGATAGACACAGGTCAAGGGAGTGATTCGCGACGATGAACCGTTCGGAGCCGATCGTCCGGCGCAAACTTTCCGACGAAGTGTTTTTGCGGCTGAAGCGCCTGATCACCAGCGGAGAATTGACGCCGGGCGACGACATGCCGTCGGAGCGCGAGTTGATGGAGCGCTTCGAGGTCGGCCGTCCCGCGATCCGCGAGGCGATGCAGGCGCTGAGCAATATGGGCCTCGTCGCGATCTCGCATGGGGAACGCGCCAAGGTGCTGCAGCTGACCGCCAAGTCGATCATCAAGCAGGTCGATGGCGCAGCCAAGATCATCCTGTCGTCGTCGAAGGACACGTTGGAACACCTGAAAACGGCGCGCATCTTCTTCGAGCGCGGTATGGTCAGGGAAGCCGCCGAAAACGCCACTGCCGAGGACGTTGAGCAGCTGCGGGCCACAATTGCCGAACAGCGTGGCTTTCGTGGCGATTCCGAGGCTTTCATTTCAGCCGACATGAAGTTTCACACCCAGATCGCGGCCATTTCAGGCAACCCGATCTATATCGCCGTCAGCGAGGCGATGCTCGGTTGGCTGAAGGAATATCACACCGAAATGCTGATCTGGACCGGCAAGGAACAGTTCACGCTGACCGAGCATGAAGAGATCATCGGCCGCATTGAGAAGAAGGATGCCGACGGCGCCGAGAAGGCGATGATCAAGCACCTCGAGCGCTCGCGCGCGCTTTATGTGATGAACTCCGGCAACTGATTTCAGCCGATCCGCGTGATCGCGTAAGGGGTCATCACCAGTTGGCCTCGGCCAAACGCTGAGATGTCGACCGTCACGTCGTCCGCCGTCAGGTTCGCCAGCCACGCCACGGTCTTGCCCGAAGCGGAGCGGCCGGCCAGCGCCAGCACCTTCGTCTGATCGCTCGTCCTTGCCGCCACATACGCAAGGCCGGCCATTTCGCAAAGACCCTTGATGGCATCGAAGATCGGCCGGGGTGCGCCTTCGGCGACGGGTTCGCCGGACGCTGCGAGCACGCCGAACGGTCCGGCGAAGCCGGAGAGCGTGAGCAGTTCCAGCCCGGCCGACGCGACACGCGCGGCATAGCCGATCGCCCATGCGGCTGCGAAGAGGCCGGCATGGCGAGGGTCGCGATCGGCCATGGCGATGCGCTGTCCCTCGGGATTGGGTTTGGTCGCGCCCCCGTAGGGGTTCTGGCGCATGGCGATCGTCGACGGACCGATGCGGTAAGGCTTTTCCCCAAAGATCGCCCGCGCCGACGCGGTGATGAAGGGCAGCGCCTCCAGCGACTGCATGACGCTGAGATCGTCGGCGGCGTGCACGATCGGGCACGTGCAGTGAGTGATGAAATCGAGCAGGCCCGCCGGCACGCGCTTGCGGTTGAGCTCGGTGAAATAGCTGAACATGCCGCCACCAAGCCGGATATCGGGAAAGGCGCGCCGCGCCGCGTCATAGACGTCTTCGAGCGGCGGACAGTCCGGCCACGCACTGCCCGGCGGCGTCGACTGCCGGTCAACCGAAGGCGAGACGGCAATGGCCGAAAGCTTCAACCCGGCTTGACGCACCAGGTTCGCGACGGCTGAAAGTTCAGCGTCGAGATCGCCCGCGCAGGCAACGACGCATTCCAGCGTCGTCTGCACCGGATAGGCGGCGGTGAGCCTTGCATAAGACTGCAATGCTTCGAGACCGTGGCCGCGCGTCGGATCGTAGTGGAAGACAAGTTGCTGCGGGCCGAGCTTGGTCAATGTCGAAAGATTTGCGAGCGCTGCTTCGACCTCATCCGGGTAGATGATCACGCCGAGATCCGGCAGCCTCTGCCCGGTCTCGCCGAGTTCGACGCTGACCGGTTCGGCGGCAGATGCTGCGGCCGGCATTCCCCCCTCGCCGGTGATGCGCAGGCTGACCGTCTGGCTTACAGTTTGGCCGGCCGGCAGCACATAGGGCCATGGCAGCGCCAGCGGCCGCACATAGGTCTTGTAGGACGCGTCCGACCAGTTGCGCTGGTCCTCCATCTCGAAAGTGTCGCCCTCCATCCGGCATTCGGCAGTGATGCCCGGCCGGACCTCATGGGTGATCGCGCGCAAATCCTTGAAAGGCTGCCAGGGATCGATCAACAGCGGCAGTTTCGTCGCCACCACGCTGCCGCCGGTATGCTCGACCGTGACCGGGCTGCCGGCGAGGCCGGCGATCGGATGCAGGATGCAGAAGCCGCAGCGATTGGTCTCGAAATCGCTTTCAGGGACCGCGCTGACGTCGAAGACCAGGTGACCGTTGGCGGAGCCCTTGATCGTAGCGCGAAGGTCGAGCCGGCTTCCGCCCGGTGCTAAGCAAGTTGCGGAGTAGCTGACGGAGAAGCTGTCGGCGTCCTGATCGACGGCAAGGTCCGTCAGCGCCGGTTCATAGGTGCCCCAGTCGCGGTCGCGCACGATGTAGGCGATGGCGCGCAGCACTTCGATGCCGCCGTAACGCATGGTGCGCAGGCTGCCGTTGACAAAGTCGGCGCTGAGCAAGCCCGCACTCAGCCTGACCGGCTCGGCCTCGACCACGCGTGTGCCGTATAGGAGGAAGGCGTCGGCTGTCATGTCAGCAAGCCATCCAGGTGGACAGGTTCGTGGCTCGCGGCGCCCAGATAGGCCGCCTCGACCAGCGCGAATGTCTTGAGATTGTCGGCGCCCGAGGTCGCCGGCTCGGTTCCCTTTGCCAGGCAGTCGACCCAGTGCTGCTGGATGGCGACGACGCTCTCCTGGATGTTGTGCCATGGGCGCGATGCCCAGGCGAGTACGGGCGGCGAAACGTCGGTGATCTTCGTGCCGCTCCTGCCGGTGACGGTGAGCCGATATCCCTGCGCCAAGCGGATCGTGCCGTCGCTGCCGTCGATCTCGATAAGCGTTTCGGGAAACGGCTCCACGGCAAGCTTCGTCGCGTAGCTGCAGTCGACCACTGACGTCGCCCCGCTCTTGTGGTCCATCAGCATCGTTACGACGTCCTCGCCGGCGATATCGGGGTTGATGCGCGCCGTTCGCGTCGTGATCGTCGATACGTCGCCGAGTAGAAAACGGGCGATGTCGAGGATGTGGATACCGAGGTCTTCGATGATGAAGCGCTTTCCCTTGGCGAGATAGGGCTGGCCGGAAAACACGTCATAGGCGGAGCGGAAGGAGATGCGCCCGAAGAACGGCGTGCCGATCTCGCCGCTGTCCAGCACGGCACGCACCGCCTGGATCGCCGACTGCCAGCGAAAATTCTCATGCACCATCAGCGGTACGCCGGCTTCCACGCAGGCCCTCACCATCGCCTTGGCGTCGGCAAGCGTCGGCGCGAACGGCTTTTGGCAAATCACCGGCACACGGTGCAGGGCCGCCATCTCGACCAGCGGACGATGGCTGGGAACGGTAGTGGCGATATCGACGAAGTCGAGGCTTTCGCTTGCAAACATCTCTGCCGCGTCGGTGTAGCGCTTCGCAATGCCGAACTGGTCGCCGATGATGCGCAGCCGCTCCGGGTCGCGGTCGCAAATGGCGACCATCGCGGCGCCTTCAATGTCGCGCCAGGCATGCATCTGGTTGATGGCAAAGAAGCCGCAGCCGATGAGCCCTCCCCGCAACTCCGCCATGCTCAGCCTGCCTTTGCCATCTGCATCAACGTCACCCGGCTCTGCAGCCGGCGCTGCGCTTGGTCGACGACGACGGCGACGATGATGACAAGGCCCTTGATCACCATCTGCCAGAAGGAACTCACGCCCATCATCACCAACCCGTCCGAAAGAATGCCGATGACGAAGGCGCCGACAATGGTGCCGCCGATCGTGCCGCGCCCACCTGACATCGAGGTGCCGCCGAGCACTGCCGCCGCAATGGCGTTGAGCTCGAAACTTTCGCCCGTCGCCGGATGCGAGGCCATCAGTTCGGACGAGATGATCAAACCGACGATCGCCGCGCAAAAGCCGGAGAACATGTAGACGAACATTTTCACCATGTTGACACGAACGCCCGAAATTCGCGACGCCCGTTCATTGCCGCCGACGGCGAAGATGTGGCGGCCGAGCGGCGTGTATTTGGCGAGATATGCCGCAACCAGCGCAACGACGATCAGGATCCAGATCGCCACCGGCAGGCCGAGCAGCCGCCCGGCGCCGAGGAAACCAAACCCGGTGGTGCCAAGCTCCGGCTTGCCGACGAGGTTGGGGAAGGTGCGGCCGTCCGACGACAGCAACGCCAGGCCGCGCGCGACATAGAGCACGCCGAGCGTGGCGATGAACGGCGCGACGTTCAGCCTGGTGATCAGCAGTCCGTTGACGGCGCCGATCAATATGCCGACCGCCAGCGTGATCAGCGCGATCTCGACGACGTTGAAATAGACGGTGTAGCCGAATTGCAGGTCGATGCCGTTGAGCACGAGGTAGCCGGCGACCATGCCGCACAGGCCGACGATCGAGCCGACTGAGAGATCGATGCCGCCGGTGATGATGACGAAGGTCATGCCCATGGCGAGGAAGGCGTTCAGCGCCACATGTTTCGACATCAGGATCAGATTGGCTGTCGACAGGAAATTCGGCGCCGCGATCGAGAAGAAGATCAAGACGGCGATCAGCGCGATGAAGGTCCTCGCCTTCATCAGCGTCAGCAGCAGCGAGCCGCTCGAAACGGAGGAGACAGCCGCCTTGGCCGGGATGTCAGTCATGGGTTCTCCGTATGCGGGGCCGGTCCGTGGCCAAGTGCCGAGGCGGCGACAAGGGCTGCCTCCGTCGCCTCGGCGCGATCGAACATGCCCGTCAGTTTTCCATTGCTCATCACCGCGATGCGATCGGCCAGCGCCATCACCTCATCGAGATCCGAGGTGGCGAACAGAATGCCGAGCCCGTCTCGCGACAGTTTGCGCATGGTGCGGAAGACGTCGGCCTTGGCGCCGACATCGATGCCACGGCTCGGCTCGTCCATCAGCAGCACCTTCGGCCCGGTGAGCAGCGCCTTTCCGATCACCACCTTTTGCTGGTTGCCGCCCGACAGCGACGAGACCTCCTGCGCCGGGTCGGCGACCTTGATCGCCAGTTCCCGCACCATCTGCGTCACCGCCTGCTTCTCCTGGCCGCCACGAATGTGGAACATGCGCACGAACCGCGACAGGCTGGCCAGCGTCAGATTGCTGGCGACGGACAGGATCGACACCAGCCCTTCGCGTTGGCGGTCTTCGGGGATCAGCGCCAGCCCGCGCCGGATGCGCCGCGTCGTGTCGCGCTCCTTGACCTTTTTGCCGGCGATGAAGATCGCGCCGGTCGCCTGGCCATGGCGGCCCATGATGCAGTCGAACAGCTCGCTTCGCCCGGCGCCCATCAGGCCGTATATGCCGAGTATCTCGCCGGCGCGCAGCGACAGCGAGACGTGATCGACCGCCAGCCCCCCGGTAGCCCGCGGCAGGCAGATGTCCTCGGCGCGGAATATCTCTTGGCCGGGAACATGGCCGTCGGCCTTGGCGAAATCCTTGGCGTCGGAACCGATCATCTGCCGCACGATCCACCGCGTGTCGACGTTTTTCATCTCCTCCTGGCCGGTGATGTGCCCATCGCGCAGCACGGTGATGTAGTCGCCGATGCGGATCAGTTCTTCCAGCCGGTGCGAGATGTAGACGATGGCCACGCCGCGCGCCTTGAGGTCGGCGATCACCTTGAACAGGATCTCGACTTCCGCCGCACTGAGCGCCGAGGTCGGCTCGTCCATGATCAGGATGCGCGCATCGAGCGAAACCGCCTTGGCGATCTCGACCAGCTGCTGCTGGCCGATGCGCAGATCCTCGACCAGCATGTCCGGCCTTATCCCGGCCTGCAGCCGTTCGAGAAATTGCGCCGCGCGACGCTCCTGTTCCTTGCGGTCGATCTTGCGGAACCGGGTGGTGATCTCGCGCGTGGCGAAGATGTTCTCGGCGACGGTCATATTGCCAAACAGGTTCAGCTCCTGGAACACCATGCCGATGCCGCGGTTCACCGCGTCGCCCGATGACGAGAAGGAGACCTCCTCCCCTTCCAGGAGGATCCGGCCGAGCGTCGGCTCTTCGACGCCGGCGATAATCTTCATCAGCGTCGATTTGCCGGCGCCGTTTTCGCCGACCAGCACATTGACGGCGCCCTTGCGCACCTCGAAATTCGCGCGCTTGACCGCGACGGTGCCGGAATAGACCTTGGAGACGTCCTCCAGCTTCAAGACGACATCGTGAGCAACCGCAGCGCTCATGGCTTCGGCCCGATTTCTGCCTCCGCCGGCGTCACCAGCGGCAGGTCCTGGCCGCTCTCGAGCGTATAGGCGCCGAGAACCTTGGCGGTCCGGCCTTCCAGCGCGTCGCGCGGCAGTTTGGAAAGCACGGCCTTGACGGCATAGGCGTTGAACGCCTTGCCGAACTGGGCGAAGTCGATCTGGTTGGTAAAATCGTTGAACTGGATGAAATCGAGACTGTCGCGCAGCGCGGTTCCCCGCATCGCCGGTCCGATTTGCACACGCGCATCGGCCTTGCCGTCGCCGTCGACATCGATATCCATCGTTGCCGCGCGTGACGCCGTGTTGGCTGCGATGATCTTGCCCTCGACGCGAACCGCGAAGGTCCATGGCGAATTCGCCTGCTTGTTCGGATTGCCATATTTGGCGCCAGCGGAAGCAGGATCGGTTTTCGCCAGAGCGTGGACCTCGGCAAACGGCCCGGCCTTCTGCTGGAGGTAAGGCACGACCTTCGCGGCCCAGATCTCCTCGACCATCTTGTCCGGATTGAAGACGGCGGCATTGCCGCTGTCCCCCGAAGGGGTCGGGAGGATCTTGCAGGCGGTCAAGCTGATGCCGAGTATCACGGCAAGGATCGGCCAGATCGGCTTGTTGTTCAGCATGATGGCTTGTTGAGCATGTGATCAATACCCACGGAAAAGGGCGACGAGGGACGACCCTTGGGTCGCCCCTCGCTGTTCATGTCACGCCGGCTCAGTTGGTCAGCGTAAACGTTTCCAGCTTGGCAGCATTGTCGCCATTGACCAGAACGCAGTCCATCAGCTGCTTTTCCTTGGCCGGCGACTTCTTGTTCTTGATGAAGTCGTTGGCCTGCTCGACCGCCATCTGCGCCTGCGCATAGGCCGGCTGCAGGACGGTTGCCTTGATGCCGCCCGCGGTGATGGAGTCGCGCACGTCGTTCGATCCGTCGAAGCCGACGACGATGACGTCCTTGCGGTTTGCCGCGACCAGCGCCGCATAGGCGCCCATCGCCATCGTGTCATTGCCGGAGATGACGCCCTTGATGTCAGGGTTGGCCTGCAGGATCGATTCCATCTTGGCGTAAGCCTCGGTCTGGCTCCAGTTGGCCGATTGCTGGGCGACCATCTTCAGGTCCGGATAATCGTCGATGACGTCATGATAGCCCTTCGAGCGGATGCCGGCATTTGTGTCGGATTCCTTGCCGACCAGCTCGACGAAATTGCCCTTCTCGCCCATCAGCTTGACGAATTCCTGCGCACCGAGCTGGGCGCCCTGGTAGTTGTTGGAGACGATCTGCGCCACGGCGACGCCGGTGGCGTTGATCTCGCGATCGATCAGGAACGACGGCACGCCCGCGTCCTTGGCCTTCTGCACGGCAGCGACGGTGGCGTCGGCGCCGGCATTGTCGAGGATGATCGCCTTGGCGCCGCGACCGATCGCCGTGTCGATCAATTCGGACTGCTTGTTGGCATCGTCGTCATGGACGAGCACCAGCGCTTCGTAGCCGAGTTCCTTGGCCTTGGCTTCGGCGCCGACGGCTTCCGCCTTGAAGAACGGATTGTCATGCGAGGGCGTGATGATGGCAATGAGGTCGGCCGCATAGGCGGGCACCGCCGTGCCAAGCGCCAGCATGCCGGCGAACGCCGCAAGTGTCATTCTGCGTGTGAGTTTCATGATGTCCTCCCGTTTGAAAAATTGCCTTGATCAATCAAGGCCTCTGCATTCGAATTCGTCGCGCAAAGCGGGCCGCCGATCGGTTCAGGCTGAATGCCAGTGCGGGCTTCCCAAACGATCGCTGCTCCCTCGCCGTCCCTCCACTCGCCCAGGCTTCGTACTTCCCGCGAACCCTTGCCCAAGCCATCAACAGCTAAGCCAACTGGTATGATGAGTCAATCACTAATTGAGGTGACATGTGCCCACTGAGCAAAAACAATGTGTGTCATGGCGGGTGTGTCGAGCCACCGAGGCGCTCCGGCAAGCCCCCGACTCGGCCTTTCTCAGGTAATGCGCCGAATGCTCGCGGCGATCTCTTCCGGCTCGAACACCCGCTTCCAGTCGTCGCGCATCAGCACCGGCTTACCGAATTCGATCGCCTTGTTGCAGGCGTCGGAGAACACACCCTTGGTCTCGCCGAAAATGACGGCGCCGAGCACGTTCATATGGCCGAGCAGGAAATCGAGCGCCGCCTGTTGGTCGACGCCACGCGCGACGACCTCGTCGACGGCTTCCTTCATGACGACAAGCAGTGATGCGCACACCGTCTCCGATAAACCGGGCTCCAGCAGCGCCATCTGCTCGACGGTGACACGGTGCGAGCGCATGACCGGCGCCCAGATGATTTTCGCGACCGCCTCGCCCTTGGCGTAATCCGCTTCCGGTCCCTGCATCAGCGCGCTGACCATATGCTGCTTGGCCTTGACGCCGCCAAAATAGTCCTTCTTGGCCGCCATGTCGGTCTCGTCGTTGAAGATCGGCGGATGACAGGGATGAGTGACGAAATAGGTCAGGTCCGGCCGGTTGGGCAGATGGCCGGCGAAGGGTGCAGCCGCGTCGAGCACTATCACCATCGTGCCAGGCGCCAGTTTGCTCTCGATATCAGCCGCCACCTTGCCGATATGCGTGTCGGGAACGGCCAGGATGACGATGTCCGCCCCGTCCAGCGCCGCATCGGCACTGACCGCGTCAAAGCCCAGTCCGGTCTTCAGCCGCTCGCGGCCGGCCTCGCTCACCTCGACATGGCGTACCGTGTAGAGCGATCCGCGAAAATTGGTCGACAGGCGGTAACCCATTTTGCCGCCGGCACCGAGCAGCGCAATCGTCGTCATGTAATCCCTACTCCCGATTCAAACGACGGCCGCGCCGATCGTCATGTTATTAACTGGTATGATCACCTTACCACGAATTGAGGAGTTGAACAGGGCTTTGATGAGCGGCTATGCAGTCGCCGTTTGGCTTCCGTCCGCACGATTTCCGCGGTGGCGGCCGAGAATTCAACCAAGCCAGAGCGCCGTTGCCTTTCCAGACGTTCGATGCCCGCGTTAGAAGCCTCCAGGTCCATTTTTGCGGGGGCTCGGTCGCGAGGTGACGGTGGGGGGCCACCAGCAAGGCGAAGCGCGTCCGCGGGGTCCGGTCGCGTTTTCGGGCCGTGAGTTCTCGCGGCGATTTGGCGAAGGGCTATAGAGAGCGCTTTGCCGGGGTTCCGGCGAGCCAAATCACTTCTAGGCGATCATGCCGACAATTATTTACCGGTAGCTTCCCGGGTCCTTGGCTTTCTCCGCCCGACAGCTGTCCGTGCGTTGCGCCGCCGTGCGGAAAGCGCCTTCATAAAACCTGATGGCTCTCTTGAATTTGGGGGGATTGGGCATCAGGTGTTTATCTTGCACATCGTACAAGATATATATCGCCGTTATTTTGGATTTTCCGTCTGGAGTCAGCTGCAGCGCCGGGCATCGCGTCGTAACGGCGATGACGTTAGCTGACCATGTTACGACCAATTTCAACTGGGCGTCGGACAGCCCGGCCAGATAGTTGATGTTTTTTTGATAGGCAGGGTCGATGTGTTGTCGATTATCTTTTGCAGACGCAGCGGAAGACAGGACACCTACCGCGCCGAGTATAATCAATATGCATTTCAAAAGCTGCCTCCCCCAATGTTATGGCCATCTCGACCACGGCATTGTCCGTCCCCACAAAGCAGGTTGAAACAAGTCAATTCGAAAAGCAATTGGGGTTCGCGACCTTATACGGATCACCGCACCTTCAGAACCCGGTTGCTCGCGGACGCCCTTCTTCAACCAAGTGAAACCGGTAGCGATCGCGTATGAACTCGTTGAAAAATTGCCCTTTCGAGAAGGCGGCGCGGAACGCCGCATAGGTCTCGGGCTCGACCTCTTCATAGTCGTAGCGGGCTCCGCTCGGGACGAACCAGACCGAGAGGATTTTCGTCGACGGGTCGTAGTGGGTGTTGCGAATGGCAGTGGACGGCATGTCGAAAATCCTGCTTCGTCCCCAAATCTTTCGCCCCAAATCCTGCTTCGAACATGCGTAATGCCGCAACGATGCGGAGGTTCCGTCAGGGAGGCGCACCACAACGCCGAAAATCTTGCCCGGGCCGCGAGGCTTCCTATCTCTCCGTCAGATGGCGCAGACGAAATCCAGCACAACAGCATATGCCAGCCAAGGCGATCTCTTCGGCGTGGCCGACGCGTTGCCGGAAGGATTTTCTTACCGGCCTAGCCTGATCACAACGGACGAAGAGGCGGAACTGGTCCGTCACCTCAATGAACTGTCCTTCAAGCCGTTCGATTTCCATGGCCATATTGCCAACCGGCTGGTCGCCGGCTTCGGCTGGCGCTACGACTACGACCGGCGACAGGTCGTCGAAGCGCCGCCCATCCCGAAATTCCTGCTGCCGCTTCGCGACAAGGTCGCGGATTTTGCCGGCAGGCAGGCCACGGAATTCGCCCAAGTGCACATCAACGAGTATCGGCCGGGCGCGGGCATAGGTTGGCATCGCGACAAGCCGCATTTCGATCTCGTCGCCGGCGTCTCGCTGCTGGCGCCCTGCAGCTTTCGGCTGCGCCGCAAAAACGGCTCGAAATGGGATCGCGAGACGATCGAGGTCGAACCGAGGTCCCTCTATCTCATGGACGGTCCGGCGCGCCACGAGTGGGAGCACAGCATTCCGCCGGTCGCCGGGCACCGCTATTCGATCACGCTGCGCACTCTGAAATAGGCCACACTCCAAGCCACGCAGCAGCCGCTCTGGAAGACCGAGCGCAGTTGTGCTTCGATCGCACATGAGCGTGGATCGCAGCAGAGTTTTGGTTACCCGCGTGGCGCTCTTTCTGTGGGCATGCCTGTCCTGCGTTCTGGCTCTGCAGTGGCTCGTCGACCTTGGCATGGTCGGCTTTCCCGACGGATACATAACGCCCTATGCCCGAGCAACGAGCACGCTGTTGCATGTCCTTGTCTGGGCATGCCTGGCTCAAAGTCTCTACTTCGCTTGCCGAGCCTTGTTTGGCAAACGCTTCGAGCCTGCTCCTCTCTTCCTGCAAATCCTGATCGCCGCCGCACTGACTGTCGTGCCGGTATTCATCGTAAAACACTGTCCGCGGTCCCAGGTATGCAGCAACATCTATGAAGCGCTCACGAATACGATGATGGACGACGGCACCGGCGGATGACGTTGTGTCTCCAGTAACTGACGAGAGATAGAAGTTTGGCGTCGCGCCCGCGCGGTGGCGGTAAAACCTGGAGGAACCATGCGAAAGATCCTGGCATCGATGCTGCTGTTCGCGGCGGCGCTATCTGCAAACCCCGCTCGGGCGCTGGACAGTACCAGCCCGCCGGTAGTCGTCACGCCGCTTGCCGATCGCAGCCAGACGGCGTCCGGCCAGCCGATCGTGCTGCCGCAGAAAAATGTCCAGGTCCTGGTTTCAACCTATGACATTGCGGTCGGCGCCACTCTGCCGGTGCACAAGCACCCGTTTGCCCGCTACGCCTATGTCGAGGCCGGGACACTCAAAGTGACGAATGTCGAGACCGGCAACAGCAACACCTACAAGACGGGCGATTTCATCATCGAGATGATCGGCCAATGGCACCAGGCCACCAACATCGGCGACGCCCCGGTCAAGCTGCTGGTCATCGACCAGGCCGAACAAGGCGCCAAGAACACGGTGCTGCAGAAACAATAGATCTCTCGCTACGGACCTAGGCAGGGTTGCCGGGCTGGCCCAAGCAGCGACTGGCTGTTCCGGCTTCCCCACCAACCGAGCCGATGCTAGGGCTGGCCGTCATGCAATCATGAAGGATCGCCCCTTGGCCGGAAATGCTCGCCCCCTGATCGAAATCTGCGTCGAAGGCATCGATGGACTGCTGGCCGCGCAGGCCGCCGGCGCCGACCGGGTCGAGCTCTGCGCCAGCCTGGTCGAAGGCGGCATCACGCCCAGCCTCGGCACGGTGCGCGCCGCACTCGAGAGCGCGACCATTCCCTTCCATGTCATCGTGCGGCCGCGCGGCGGCGATTTCCTCTACAGCGAGGCCGAATACAGCTCGATGCTCGCCGATGTCGCAGCGCTTCGTGACCTCGGCGTCGCCGGTGTCGTCGTCGGTTGCCTCAATGCCGACGGCACCATCGATGAAACCCGCATGGGCGCACTGGTCGATGCCGCCGGTCCGCTCGCCGTTACCTGCCACCGCGCCTTCGACATGACGCGCGACCCGGCCGAGGCGCTGGAAGCGCTGATCCGCTGCAAGGTCGGCCGCGTGCTGACCAGCGGCCAGAGGGACACCGCGGTGGAAGGCGCCGGCCTGTTGGCGGATCTCGTCCGCCAGGCCGACGGCCGCATCATCATCCTCGGCTGCGGCGCGCTGGACCCCGAAAACATCGCCGGGGTGCTGGCATCAACCGGGCTGAGGGAACTGCATTTCGCCGCGCTCAAGGACGTACCGAGCGCCATGGCCTACCGCAACCCGCAAGTCGGCATGGGCGGCGCCGATCTCGACCGCGAGTATCGCACCACAGTCACCGATGGGGCGCTGGTTGCGGCGACGATTGCGGCGGCCAGAGCATGATGAGCAAAGCCGTGACTGGGCCGTCGCCGATCAGCCGTGTCTCGCCTCGGGACGAAGCGGCCATCCTCGCACTCAACAATGAGCACGCCGCCGAACTGTCATGGCTCGAGCCCGAACGGCTGTCTTTCCTGCTTGGCGAAGCGTTTTACGTCAGGCGCATCGGCACGCTCGAAGCCTTCATCATGACCTTCGACCAGGATGCGGCCTACGACAGCCCGAATTTCCTCTGGTTCCGCGAGCGCTATCCACGCTTCGTCTATGTCGACCGCGTCGTCGTCGCGGCGCAAGCGCGCGGCCGCGGCCATGCCCGCCGGCTCTACGAGGATCTGTTCGGGGAAGTCGCCCGCGCGGGCCACAGCATCGTCACCTGCGAGGTGAATGCCGAACCTCCCAATCCGGCTTCGGACGCCTTCCATGCCGCGCTTGGCTTTGCGCAAGTCGGGGAAGCGGCGATCCATGGCGGCCAGAAGACCGTGCGCTACTACCTCAGGCAGATTGCGGGCTGACGCATCGCTGGCTGATGATCGGCAAGCAGATCGCCACGGCAGCATAAGATTAGGAGTCCGTAGCCCTCACCAATTCCGGTTCAGCCAGGCCCGCGCGGGCTTCTCGACCAGATAGTAGCTGCATAATGCACAGGCGAAGACAGCCGCCAGCATCGGGATCGGTGCACTGCCCTGCTCGGCGACGAATTTGTAGAAGGGCTGTTGCCAGAGATAGAGCGAGTACGACCATAGCCCGATCATCACCATCGGCCTGGATGAAAGCAGGCCGGTAAGATGCCAGTTGCTGGTGTCCAGCGTATTGACGGCAAGCGCCAGCAACGGCACCGCCAGTAGGTAATGGATCGGCGTCGGCACCGGATCGAGGAACAGCAATATAGCCGCCGCCGCCGACACGAGGCTGACATAGGGGCTCGTCAGGAATGCCGGCAGCCGGTCATCGTGCTTGAGCAGGCAGATCGATGCCGACAGCAGGATCGAGGCGATATGCACATCGGTGCGCCAATAGCTGTGCTCGTAATCCATGCCGAGTGCCCAGTACGAAATGGCGCCATTGGCCATCGCCAGCAGCGACAGCGTCACCAGCAGCCGAACGACATTACCCCGCCCGGTCACCACCACGCTGATCAGCGCCAGGATGATGTAGGCATGCTCTTCCACGCATAGCGACCAGATGTGGTCGAGCGCGCCGGCGCGGGTGATGAGAATTCCGGCATAGTTGTAGGTGAATGTCAGCGCCGTCAGCGCCGCCTTCCATTTGAAGCCGATAAAGGTGCCGGAGAGCCCGATCATGGCTGATGTCACGAACACCAGCAGCGCGGGATAGATGCGCGAAAAGCGGCGCTTGAAGAATTTTTTCAGCGGAAAGCGTTCGATGAACAGTATCTCGCCCATCAGCCGGCCTGAGAGCGCGAAGAAGAACTCGACGCCGAGCACGCCGAGATTGATCCCGGGAACGGGGAAGAAATGGCCGATCAGCACCAGTGCGATCGAAAGCCCGCGCCAGCCATCGAGATAGGCCAGTCTTGCTCTGGCTGCTTTGTCGGCTGTGGCCCGCGGCAGGGCAACAGACGCTGCGGAGATGTCGGCCATGCCGATCCTCTACGACGCAAGATCTTGGCGCAGCTCACACCGCCGCGCGCAGAATCCACCCCGTGTTCCGCCAAGCTATACATATTGCAGTGCAATATCAGATTGTGCAAGTGCGAGAATGGGGCTGGGCAGTCCCTTGGGAAGTATGCGCCTGTTCTTGCACGGGAATTACCTGAAACAACGGATTTGCGCGTGGCAGCGAACCCGCAAGGACTGGGCAGTTACAGCCCGCCGCAGACGAACAAAGGGGCCGCGATGGCCCCTTTCCTTGTCAGTAGCTTTATGATGTCAGGCGTTGGCTGCCGCCACCGCGCGCTTGGCCATCACGGCGATCAAATTGGCACGGTATTCGGCCGAAGCGTGGAGGTCGGTCATCAAATTCTTCGCCGGCACTTTCACGCCGTCGAGCGCCGATGCGGCAAAATTCTTCGCCAGTGCGGCTTCGATCTCCTTCGAGCGGAACACGCCGTCATCGCCGGCACCGGTAACGGCAACGCTGACCCCGTCCTTGCCCTTGGCCACGAACACGCCGACAATCGCATAGCGCGAGGCCGGGTTGCGGAATTTTTCGTAAGCAGCCTTGGCCGGCGCGGTAAAACTCACCGCGGTGATGATCTCGCCTTCTTTCAGCGCCGTTTCGAACAGGCCGGTGAAGAATTTCGCGGCTGAAATCTCGCGCTTGTTGGTGACGATGGTGGCGCCCAGCGCCAAGAGCGCCGCCGGATAATCGGCGGCTGGGTCGTTGTTGGCGACCGAGCCGCCGATCGTGCCCTTGTGGCGCACCGCCGGATCGCCAATCAGCGACGCAAGGTGCGCAAGCGCCGGACAGGCCTTCCGCAGCTTCTCGTCATTGGCGACGTCGTAATGGGTTGTGGCGGCGCCGATGGTGACGGTCTTGCCCGACACCTTAACGCCTTGCAGTTCCTTGATCCGCGACAGGTCGATCAGGTCGGAGGGTGCGGCGAGCCGCGTCTTCATCGCCGGGATCAGCGTCATGCCGCCTGACAAAACCCTGGCGTCGCCGCTCTTCACCAGCTTGGCGGCGTCGGCGACCGAGGCGGCGCGGTGGTAGTTGACTGCGTACATGGGATCCTCCCCTGAAGTGGTTAGGCAGTAGTGAGTAGTCAGTAGTGAATGCTCAGCTGCCGTTGGCGATGAAGCTCTTCGCTAATCACTACTCACTACTCACTCTGTTCAATGCTTCGCCGCCCTAATCGCCGCCCACACCGTCGACGGCGAGGCCGGCATGGCGATGTCCACAATCCCCAAAGCGTCGGTGATGGCGTTGATGACCGCTGGCGGCGAGCCGATGGCGCCAGCCTCGCCACAGCCCTTGATGCCGAGCGGATTGCTCGGACACGGCGTGTTCGAGGTCGACACCTTGAATGACGGCAGGTCGTCCGCGCGCGGCATGGTGTAGTCCATGTAGCTCGCCGTCAGCAGCTGCCCGCTATCGTCGTAGTGAGCGCCTTCCAGCAGCGCCTGGCCGATGCCCTGGGCGATGCCGCCATGCACCTGGCCCTCGACGATCATCGGGTTGATGATGTTGCCGAAATCGTCCGCGGCGACGAACTGGACGATCTCGGTCGTGCCGGTTTCCGGATCGATCTCGACCTCGCAGATGTAGCAGCCGGCTGGGAAAGTGAAGTTCGCCGGATCGTAGAAGGCGGTTTCCTTCAGTCCCGGCTCCATGCCTGCCGGCAGATTGTGGGCGGTGTAGGAGGCAAGCGCCACCTGGAACCAGGGCAGGCTCTTGTCGGTGCCGGCAACCTTGACCTCGCCATTCTCGATGACGATGTCGCCCTCGTCGGCCTCGAGCAGATGGGCGGCGATTTTCTTGGCCTTGACCTCGACCTTGTCGAGCGCCTTGGCAATTGCCGACATGCCGACCGCGCCCGAGCGCGAGCCGTAGGTGCCCATGCCCATCTGCACCTTGTCGGTGTCGCCATGGACGATCGACACCGAGTCGAGCGGCACGCCGAAGCGCTGGGTGACCAGTTGCGCGAAGGTCGTCTCATGGCCCTGGCCGTGGCTGTGCGAGCCGGTCAGCACCTCGATCGTGCCGACGGCATTGACCCGCACCTCGGCCGATTCCCACAGACCGACGCCGGCGCCGAGCGAACCGACCGCCGCCGACGGCGCGATGCCGCAGGCCTCGATATAGCAGCTCATGCCGATGCCGCGCAGCCTGCCCTGGCTGGCGGCTGCCGCTTTGCGCTTGGCAAAGCCGGCATAGTCGGACGCCTGTGTCGCCGCATCGAGTGAAGCTCCATAGTCGCCGGCGTCATAGTTCATGATGACCGGCGTCTGATGCGGAAACTCGGTGATGAAATTGGCGCGCCGAAGCTCCGCCGGAGACACGCCGAGTTCGCGTGCGGCGGTCTCCATTGTGCGTTCGAGCAAATAGGTCGCTTCCGGCCGCCCTGCCCCACGATAGGCATCGACGGGTGCCGTGTTGGTGTAGACGGTGCGCACATTGGCGTGGATCGTCGGGATGTTGTACTGGCCCGACAGCAGCGTCGCGTAGAGATAGGTCGGCACGCAAGACGAGAACAGCGACATGTAGGCGCCGAGATTGGCGATGGTGTCGACTTTGAAGCCGGTGATCTTGTTGTTCTTGTCGAACGCCATTTCGACCGTCGAGACATGGTCGCGGCCATGTGCGTCGGTGAGAAAGCTTTCGGTACGGTCGGCAACCCATTTGACCGGCACGCCGGTCTTCTTCGACGCCCACAGGCAGACGATCTCTTCGGGATAGATGTAGATCTTCGAGCCGAAGCCGCCGCCGACATCGGGCGCAATGACGCGCAGCTTGTTTTCCGGCGCGACATTGTAGAAGGCGCTCATCACTAGCCGCGCGACATGCGGGTTCTGCGACGTCGTCCAGCAGGTAAAATGGTCCTCGGCTTTGTCGTAATGGCCAAGGGCCGCGCGCGGCTCCATGGCGTTGGGAACCAGCCGGTTGTTGACGATCTTCATGCGGGTGACATGGGCCGCCGCCTGGATCGCCGCGTCGGTCGCCTTGGCATCGCCGATCTCCCAGTCGAAGATCAGATTGTCCTCGGCCTCGGCATGGACCTGCGGCGCACCTTTTTGCAGCGCCTTGGTGGCATCGACCACCGCCTTCAATTCCTTGTAGGTGATCTCGACCGCTTCGGCCGCGTCGCGGGCCTGGCCCTTGGTTTCCGCCACCACGATGACGACCGCATCGCCGACATAGCGCACCTTGTCGACCGCCAGCGGCGACCACGCGCCCATCTTCATCGGCGAGCCGTCCTTGGAATGGATCATCCAGCCGCAGATCAGGTTGCCGATGCCGTCGGCCTTGAGCTCCTTGCCGGTCAAGACGCCGATGACGCCGGGCATCGCCTGCGCTCGTCTGACGTCGATCTTCCTGATTTGAGCATGCGCGTGCGGGCTGCGCACGAAAGCGGCATGCTTCATGCCGGGAACCACCATGTCGTCGACATAGCGGCCGGCGCCGGTGATGAACCGTTTGTCTTCCTTGCGCACGACCCGAGCGCCGATGCCTTCAATGCCCATAGGAATTCCTCCGGAATAGCGAATAGTGAGTAGCGAATAGTGAACAGTGAGTAGGGAATTGTGCTCGGAGCGGTTCGGCTAAACCGACTACTCGCTATTCACTATTCACTACTCGCTTCTTTCTTACGCTGCCTGTTTCGCCCTGCCCTTCGGCACCTTCGCCATCGTCTGCGATGCGGCGAGGATCGCCTTGACGATGTTGTGGTAGCCGGTGCAGCGGCAGATGTTGCCTTCGAGCTCGGCGCGCACCGTCGCCTCGTCAAGTCCTTCGGGATGGCGCGCGATCATGTCGGTCGCCGTCATGATCATGCCCGGCGTGCAGAAGCCGCATTGCAGCCCATGATGTTCCTTGAACGCGGCCTGCATCGGATGCAGGTCGCCGCCATTGGCAAGCCCTTCGATCGTCACCACGGTCGACCCGGAGGCCTGCACGGCCAGCATCGAACAGGACTTCACCGCCTTGCCGTCGACATGCACGACGCAGGCGCCGCATTGAGAGGTGTCACAACCGACATGCGTTCCGGTGAGACCAAGATTTTCGCGCAGGAAATGAACCAGAAGCGTTCGGTCCTCGGCAGCGCCGCTGATCCGTTTTCCGTTCACGACAAACGAAACGTCCGACATGCATCCCCCCTGGGTATCGACCTTGGTAGTCATGCTGCCGATGCGGCTTTGGCGCTCGGCCATGCGCTATTGGTACACTGCAAAAAGCGCAAAAAACACACGGCGCTCATTGTACTTTCGGTCATGGAGAAAACGAAAATCATGGGCCTGTCCGCCCCATTGCCAAAGAGCGAATAGGGGGCAACAATGCCCTCGACGCCAACGCGCCGAGAGACATAAAACGGGCGCGCGCAGGAAGCGTCGGAGGATATCGGGAGGAAGCCTCTGGCCAGTTCACGGACGAGCTATGCATCCGGTCTGTCGGCGCTCACCACCGACGAGCCCGACGCCGATGCATTCGCCCTCGCGGTCGCCGTCGAGGCCGCAGCCATCGATGCCGGCTTTGCCCTGCTGTTCTTCTCCCAGAGCCTGTTTGACGCGAGCGTCCTTTCGCAAGGGCTGAAGACCCACGCGCCGACGCTGGCCTACGCCGCCTGCTCGACCGCCGGCGAGATTACCCCCCAGGGCCTGGAGGAAGGCCATGTGCTGGCGCTGCTCTTTCCCTCCGCGTCGTTTTCGGCGGTCAGCACCATGGTCGACAATCTCTCCTCGTCGGGCATGGACAGGATTACTGATGAAGTCGAGGCCTTGCGGCGCCTGCTGCGCGGACGCACTGGCAGTTGCCATGCCAAAAGCACTTTCGCGCTCTGCTTCATCGACGGCCTGTCCTTTGCAGAGGAAGCGGTGACCTCGGCCATCCATTGGGGGCTGGACGACATCCCGCTGATCGGCGGTTCGGCGGGCGACGATTTGAAATTCGAAACCACCAGGCTGATTTCGAACGGCAAGGTAGCGTCAGACAGCGCCATCATTGTGCTGATCGCCACCGAGATCCCGTTCCATGTCTTCAAGACCGACAATTTCATCCCCACCGACGAGAAGCTGGTGGTGACGGCATCCGATCCGGACCACCGCACCGTGCGCGAATTCAACGCCACCAATGCGGCTGAGGAGTATGCAGCCTCCGTCGGCATCGTTGCGCAGAACCTGACGCCGATGAGCTTCGCCTCGCACCCGGTGGTGGTGAAAGTGGGCGGCGAATATTACTGCCGCTCGATCCAGAAGATGCATGCCGACGGCTCACTGTCTTTCTTCTGCGCCATAGACGACGGCGTCGTGCTCTCCATCGCCCAGCCCAAGGACATGGTGGAATCGACGCGCGCCGCACTGCGCGACGTCGAGGAGCGGCTCGGCGGCATCGACATGATCCTCGGCTTCGATTGCGTGCTGCGCCGGCTCGACGCCCGCAACCGCCAGGTGTTCCGCGACATTTCGGAGCTCTACCGGGTCAACAATGTCATCGGCTTCGGCACCTATGGCGAACAGTACCGTTCGATGCATCTGAACCAAACCTTCACCGGCATCGCCTTCGGCGAACGCCAGGCGGCGGAATAGCGCATGCCGCTCAGGGACATCAACGACGTCGACAGGCTGAAGAAGATCAACGCCGCTCTGGTCAGCCGCGTCGAGCGCTCGATGGACCAGCAGGGCAACGCCTTCTCGCTGTTCCAGACCGCAATTTCACTGGAAAACCGCGTGCGCATGCGCACCGAGGAACTACACTCGACCTTGCGCCGGCTGGAACAGTCGAACATCGACCTCAGCGCCGCAAAGGAAAACGCCGAACTGGCAAACCTGTCCAAGACCAGGTTCCTGGCCGCCGCCAGCCATGACGTGCTGCAGCCGCTGAACGCCGCCCACCTCTCCGTCTCGGCGCTGGCCGAAGTGCAGACCAGCGACGAGGGCAAGAAACTTGTCCGTCAGGTCGAGCGCTCGCTGGAGACCATGGAAGACCTGTTGCGCACGCTGCTGGACATTTCCAAGCTCGATGCCGGTGTGGTGCAGCCCGACATCGGCGATGTCAATCTGGAGACGCTGTTTTCCTCGCTGCGGTCGGATTTCCTGCCCGTGGCCGAGATGAAGGGGCTGGCGCTGAAGTTCCGCCCGGTCAGCGCCGTGGTGCGTTCGGACCGCACGCTCTTGCGCCGCATCCTGCAAAACATCCTGTCCAATGCGCTGCGCTATACCCCTTCGGGCGGCGTGCTTGTCGGCACAAGGCATCGCGGCGATACCATCCGCATCGATGTCGCCGACACCGGCTGCGGCATTCCCGACGACCAGCGCGAGGCGGTGTTCGAGGAGTTCCATCGCGGCTCCGCCATTCCAGCCGACACCGGGATCTCCGGCGGCGGGCTGGGCCTGGGCCTTGCCATCGTGCGGCGCATGGCCGCCGCGCTCGGTCATCCCGTGACGTTCTCCTCGAGGGTTGGGCGCGGCACCATCTTCCACATCGACGTGCCGGTCGGCATCGGCGCCAGCGCCGACGCCATCGCCAGCCTTGCCGAAATGGAGCGGCCGCGCGGCTACGGCCTGTTCGGCACCAAGGTGCTGCTGGTCGAAAACGACGCCGACGTGCTGCAGGCGATGACTTTCCTGCTCGAGCGCTGGCAGTGCCTGGTGCGCGCCGCGACCTCGACCGAGGCTGCGGTCAGCCTGCTTGGCGACACCGACTGGGTGCCCGACATCGTCATTGCCGACCAGCATCTCGACGACGGCGACCTCGGCACCGCCACCATCGCCGAAGTCCGCGATTATCTCGGCCGCGCCGTGCCGGCGCTGATCGTCACCGCGGACGGATCGGAGGCCGTCGTCAAAGCCGCCCGCGCCGCCGGCATCGAACTGATGCGCAAGCCGCTGAAACCGGCGCAGCTAAGGGCGCTGCTGGCGCATTTGCTGGCTTGAGCCCCATACCATCCCCTCGATGGGGAGGGTCGGCGCGCAGCGCCGGGGCGGGGTGCAGCGCCAAGCTCCCCCACCCCGCTCCGCTTCGCGGATCGACCCTCCCCACAAGGGGGAGGGTAAAGATCAAAACCCGGCCTGATCGCGAAACAGCTCCGCATTGTCCAGCTTCGACACCTCAATCACCGCTTGCGTGCGGCTGTAGACGTTGAGCTTGCGCAGGATCTCCGAGACATGCGCCTTGACCGTGGTCTCGCCGACCTGCAGCTCGTAGGCGATCTGCTTGTTCAGCAGGCCCTGGCGCAGCATCTGCAGCACGCGCAGCTGCTGCGGCGTCAGTTTGGCCAGCCGCTGCACCATATCGGCGCGGTCGGCGCTGTCGGCGTCGGGCGGCTGTCCCTCATAGGTCTCCGGCACATAGATCGCGCCCTCCATCACTGAGCGGATGGCGGCGGCAAGATCGCTCTTGCGCGCCGATTTCGGGATGAAGCCGGCAGCGCCATAGGACAACGCCTCGGAGATGATCTTCGGCTCCTCATAGCCCGAGACGACGACCACCGGCAGCCGCGGATGGCGGGTCCTGAGTTGCAGCAGTCCATCGAAGCCATGGACATCAGGCATGTTGAGATCGAGCAGCGCCAGATCGAACGGTTTTATCCCACCCAGAAGATCGAGCGCCTCGGCGATCGAGCGCGCCTCCACGGTGTCGACTTCCGGATAGGCCATCTGCACGGCGCTGTGCAGCGCCTCGCGAAACAGCGGATGGTCGTCGATGATCAGAAACCGGGCGCGATCGTTGATTGCGGTCATGGTGTTCGTTTCAGTTCTCCGTGGGCACGATACTCCCGCTGGTATGGCCAGCTTATTGGCAAATAGTCTATCGCCATCTTGGTCCACGGAGCGCAGCCGACGCTTTTGCCAGCGCTGATGCCTTGCCCGGCGGTCCAAATCGGTCAAATGTGCCCTCAGTTGAAGCAGAGACCCGCGCATGACAGACTTCGTCCTTCCCCTGCCCGCAACCCCGTCGGTGGCCGTCGCCGGCTCTGCCGAGCGTTTTGCGGTGCGCCGCATCTTCTGCGTCGGCCGCAACTACGCCGCGCATGCCCGCGAACTCGGCAATGACGAGCGCGACCCGCCCTTCTTCTTCACCAAGCCGGCCGATGCGGTGGTCGGTTCCGGCACCACGATCCCCTACCCGCCCTTGACCAAGAACCTGCACCACGAGATCGAGCTGGTCGCGGCGATCGGCAAGGCCGGCTTCCGCATCCCGCGCGCGCAAGCGCTCGACCATGTCTGGGGCTACGGCGCCGGTATCGACCTCACCCGCCGCGACCTGCAGGACGAGGCCAAGAAAGCGGCGCGGCCGTGGGACTGGTCGAAGGCCTTCGACCGCTCGGCGCCTTGCGGCCCGTTGGTATCAGCCGCCAAATCCGGCCACCCGCAAAAGGGCCGTATCTGGCTCGCCGTCGACGGCGCGGTGAAACAGGAGGGCGACCTCGCCGAACTGATCTGGCCGATCGCCGATATCGTTTCGATCTGCAGCAGTGCGGTTGTACTACAACCGGGCGACCTGATCTTCACCGGCACGCCGGCCGGCGTCGGCGCGGTGGCGCCGGGCCAGACGATGACCGGCGGCGTCGACGGCATCGGCACCATCGAGATCACCATCGGCCAAGATTCCGTCGGCCAAGATTCCGACAAGCCGTGATCCAATGAGCGACCTCGTCCTCCACAACTACTACCGCTCTTCCACCTCCTATCGCGCACGCATTGCGCTCGAGATGAAGGGCCTGACCTACGATTACGTGCCGCATCATCTGCGTCATGGCGACCATCTGGAGCCGGCTTACCTGGCGGTCAATCCGCAGGGGCTGGTACCGGCGCTGATCCTGGGCGACGGCACGCTTTTGACGCAGTCGCTGGCGATCATCGAATATCTCGACGAGACCCATCCCGAACCGCCGCTGCTGCCGAAGGACGCGCTCGGCCGGGCGCGCGTGCGAATGCTGGCGCAGATGATCGCCTGCGACATCCACCCGGTGAACAATCTGCGCGTGCTGACCTCGCTGCGCACTTTGTTCGGCGCAGGCGACCAGGATGTCGTCAACTGGTTCCGCCACTGGGTGAACGAAGGCTTCCAGCCGCTTGAAAAGATTCTGGCTTCATCGGATGAGACCGGCACATTTTGCCATGGCGACACACCGGGCCTCGCCGACATCTGCCTGGTCGCCCAGATCGCCAGCAACGCCCGCTTCGGCGTCGACCTGACACCCTACCCCGAGATCTCGCGCATCCACGCCGCCTGCATGGCGCTGCCGGCCTTTCAGAAGGCGGCGCCGGAGAATCAGATAGATGCCGAATAGGCTCACAATGCCGGAGCAGAGCACGGAGAGTTGCCGATGAAAGCCGTCGTCTTCGAAAAATTCGGTGAGACGCCGAGAATCCTGACCGTGCCGGATCCGAAACCGGCTGCCGACGGCGTCGTCATCAAGGTCGAGGCGACCGGGCTCTGCCGTAGCGACTGGCATGGCTGGATGGGCCATGACGATGGCATCACACTGCCGCATGTGCCGGGCCATGAACTGGCCGGCATCGTCGTCGCCGTCGGCAAGCAGGTCACCCGCTGGAAGGCCGGCGAGCGCGTCACCGTGCCGTTCTGCGTCGGCTGCGGCCGCTGCTTCGAATGCAATTCGGGCAATCATCAGGTCTGCGAACACCAGACGCAGCCGGGATTCACCGCCTGGGGATCGTTTGCCGAATATGTCGCCATCGAGCATGCCGACACCAATCTCGTACGCCTGCCCGAGGAGATGGAGTTCGCCACCGCCGCCAGCCTCGGCTGCCGCTTCGTCACCTCGTTTCGCGCCATTGTCGACCAAGGCCGGGTGACGCCGGGGGAATGGGTGGCGGTGCATGGCTGCGGCGGCGTCGGCCTGTCGGCGATCATGATCGCCAGTTCCATGGGCGCCAATGTCATCGCCATCGACCTCACCGACGAGAAACTGGACTTCGCCAAAAAGATCGGCGCCGTGGCGACCATCAACGCCGCGACCACGCCGAACGTGGTCAAGGCGGTCAAGCAAATCACCAATGGCGGCGCGCATATGTCGATGGACGCGCTCGGCCACCCCACGACATCCTTCAACTCGATTGCCAATCTGCGCCGGCGCGGCCGCCACGTGCAGGTCGGTCTGATGCTGGGCGAACATGCCCGCCCGCAAGTGCCGATGGACAAGGTGATCGCCTTCGAGCTCGAAATCCTCGGCAGCCACGGCATGCAGGCCTACCGCTACCCCGCCATGATGGAGATGATCCGCACCGGCAAGCTCAAGCCCGAACTGCTGGTCGGCAAGAAGATCAGCCTTGATGAGGCGCCTGCGGCGCTGATGGCGATGGGCGGGTTCGAGGGGATTGGCATTGGGGTGGTGACGAAGTTCTAGGGCGGAGTCGCCCTCCACCACCAAACTCCTAGCGTGCAAATTTCTTCGCCCCGAACACGCAGGCCACCACGCCGAGCGTGACAACAATCATCGGCCGGCTGACCTGCTCGTGCAGCAGCGACGCTGCCAGCGCCAGGCCGAAAAAGGGCTGCAGTAGCTGCAACTGCCCGACGGCAGCGATGCCGCCTTGGGCGAGGCCGCGGTACCAGAACACGAAGCCGATCAGCATGCTGAACAGCGAGACATAGGCGAGACCCATCCAGGCGCCGGAGCCGACGCCGGCGAAGGACGACGGCAGCGTCGCAAAGGTCAGAACCAGCATGATCGGCAGCGAGATCGCCAGCGCCCAGCAGATCACCTGCCAGCCGCCCAGCCTGCGCGACAATGCCGCCCCCTCGGCATAGCCCAGGCCGCAGACGATGATGGCGGCCAGCATCAGGCCGTCGCCGACAGGTGAGGCCGTCACGCCTTGCATCAGGGCAAAACCGGCGACCAGCGCGCTGCCGATGCAGGAAAACAGCCAGAAGGCCGGGCGCGGACGCTCGCCACCGCGCAGCACGCCGAAGATCGCGGTGGCCAGCGGCAGCAGGCCGACGAAGATGATAGAGTGGGCAGAGGTGACGTGCTTGAGCGCCAGAGCGGTGAGCAAGGGAAAGCCGACAACCACCCCAAGGGCGACGATCACCAGCGACAGAAAATCGCTGCGCGCCGGGCGCTTCTGCTGGAACAGGACGAGCATCGCGAGACCAAGCAGCCCGGCAATCGCGGCGCGGGCCGAGGTCAGGAATGTCGGATCGAACTCCGCCACGGCGCCGCGCGGCGCCGGCAGCGAGCCTGAGAAGATCAACACGCCGATGAATCCGTTCACCCAGCCGCTCGCGGTCTTGTCCATTCCAGGCTCCATTGCTTTCGCCCTCTATCGGGCACGTGCCTATGGTGCAGCCAGAGACAATGCAGTACAATTCCATCAAACTGTAATGGCTGATTGAGCAATACAGATGACTGGTCTCGTTCTGGAAGTCGACACCGCACGCACTGTTGCCGCGGCCACTCTGGTCGAAACTGTCATGGCGACCATCCGCCAGAGGATTGCCGCGCGCAGCCTGACGCCGGGCGCGCGGCTGCCTTCGATCCGCGCCTTCGCCAAAGCCATGCAGGTGTCCAAATCCACCGTCGTCGAAGCCTATGAGCGGCTTGCTGCCGAAGGCGCGATCCGCTCGCGGCCGGGCTCGGGTTTCTATGCCGCCGGATCGCTGGCGCCGCTATCGCTGGCCGAGATCGGCCCTCGGCTCGACCGCGCTGTCGATCCGCTTTGGGTTTCGCGCCAGTCACTGGAAGCCGGCGACGACATGCTGAAACCCGGCTGCGGCTGGATGCCGGCCTCATGGATGCCGCAGGCGGCCTTGCGCCGGGCGCTGCGCACCGTGGCGCGCGCAGACGATGTCGACCTAGCCGATTACGGCACGCCGCTCGGCCTGCCGCCGCTCAGGCAATTGCTCGCGCGGCGCATGGCCGGCCACGGCATCGAGGTCTCGCCCGAACAGATCATGCTGACCGAATCGGGCACGCAGGCCATCGATCTTCTGTGCCGCTTCCTGATCGAACCCGGCGATACCGTGCTGGTCGACGACCCCTGCTATTTCAATTTCCACGCGCTGCTGCGCGCCCACCGCGCCAAGGTCGTCAGCGTGCCCTACACGCCATCCGGGCCTGATATCGAGCTGTTCGCCCAGGCACTGGCCGAGCACAAGCCGCGCCTCTACATCACCAATTCCGCCATCCACAACCCGACCGGCGCGATCCTGTCGCCGGTCACCGCGCACCGGCTGCTGAAGCTCGCCGACCAGTCGGACCTGACCATCGTCGAGGACGACATCTTCGCCGATTTCGAGCACAGTCCCGCGCCCCGGCTGGCGGCGTTCGACGGCCTCAACCGCGTCGTCCATATCGGCAGCTTCTCCAAGACGCTATCGGCATCGGTTCGCTGCGGCTTCATCGCGGCACCGCGCGACTGGATCGAGCAACTCACCGACCTCAAGATTGCCACCACCTTCGGCGGCGGCCGGCTGGCGGCCGAACTGGTGCTGACGCTGCTTAGGGACGGCAGCTACCGCAAGCACATGGAATTGCTGCGCGCGCGGCTTTCCCGCGCCATGGGCGAGACGGGCGTGCGCCTGAAGGCGATCGGCATCACGCCCTGGATCGACCAACCGGCCGGCTTGTTCCTGTGGTGCAGCCTGCCCGATGGCGTGGATGCGGCCGAAATCGCCCGCCGCGCGCTGGCCGACAACATCGTGCTGGCGCCCGGCAACGCATTCAGTCTGTCGGGAACCGCCAGCCGCTTCCTGCGCTTCAACGTTGCCCAGTGCCAGGACGAGCGGATTTTCAGGGTGCTCAAGGCGGCAATGGCGCGCTGAGCGCTCAGCGGGAGGCCGCGCAGACCTCCCGAACGCAATCTCGCAGCCAGCGTTGCGCCGGATCGGCATCGAGCCGTGGATGCCAGAGCATCGAGATGGTGACCTCCACAGTGGCGACCGGCAGCGGAAAGCTGACCATGCCGGCGCGTGCGCCTTGCGTGTGCCGTTCGGGCACGCTGGCAATAAGGTCCGAAGCGCGCGCCATGGCGAGTGCAGCCGAAAAGCCGGAGACCATGCACGCCACGGTTCGCTGCAGGCCGAGCTGCGCCAAAGTCTGATCGATCGGCCCTCTTTCCCGACCCCGCCGTGAAACGCTGATGTGGCGGCCGGCCGCGTAGCGTTCAGGCGTTACCGCGCCTTCACTCAAAGGGTGGCCGGCTCGCACAGCACCGACGAAGCGGTCGCGAAACAGCGCCTGTGTCAGCACTTCAGGTCCGGCCTCGCCGGCAACGCCGATTTCGAGGTCGATGTCCGCGTCGCGCAGCGAGGCGACATCCTTGTCGGATTTGGGCCCAAAGCGCAGCCGCGCGCCCGGCGCCTCGGCCTGGATGCGGGCGACAAGACGCGGCCCGAATTCCTCGACGAACCCTTCATTGGTGCGCAGCGTGAAGATCTGTTCCAGCTTTGCGAGATCGAGAGGCCTGGCAGGGCGCAGCAACGTTTCTGCTTCCTGGACGACATGGCCGGCCTGCTGCCGCAATGCCTCCGCGCGCGGCGTCGGGACCAGGCCGCGGCCGGCGCGGACCAGCAGCGGATCGCCGGTCGCTTCGCGCAGCCGCGCCAGCGTGCGGCTCATCGCCGAAGGGCTGAGCCGCAGCCGGGTTGCCGCGCGCGCCACGCTGCCTTCGGCGAGCAAAACGTCGAGCGCGAACAGCAGATTGAGATCGGGCGATGCCATCGGCGGATTGTAGCACATGCCATGGCGTTTGGCGCACGAATAAGATGCAAATGATGCGCCTTCCGCCATTCCATCCTGACGACTAGATCTCCGACAGGTCCGGTTGCGGGACTGACAAGGAGGAAATCGCCATGGCAATTGCTGAGCAGAACGAGTGCGCATCGGCGCCGCACAACACCCGGTCCGCAGGCCTGGCCCACTCTCCTGTCTTGGCATTGGCCAGCCTGTCGCTCGCCACGCTGCTGTCGTCGCTTGGAACCAGCATTGCCAGCGTCGGACTGCCTTCCCTCATGCAGGCGTTCGGTGCGCCGTTCCAGTCCGTGCAATGGGTGGTTCTCGCCTATCTGCTCGCCATCACCGCCCTGATCGTCAGCGCCGGGCGCCTGGCTGACATGGTCGGCCGCCGGCCGTTGCTGCTCGGCGGCATCGCGCTGTTCACACTGGCTTCGGTGCTCTGCGGCCTGGCGCCGACGCTCTGGCTGCTGATTGCGGCGCGCGCCGTACAAGGACTGGGTGCCGCGCTGATGATGGCGTTGACGCTGGCCTTTGTCGCGGAGACCGTGACCAAGGAGAGAACCGGCAGCGCCATGGGCCTGCTCGGCGCCATGTCGGCGATCGGCACGACGCTCGGACCCTCGCTCGGCGGCTTGCTGATCGCCGGCTTCGGCTGGCGGGCGATCTTCCTCGTCAATGTGCCGCTCGGCCTCCTGACCTTTGCCCTCGCCTCGCTGGCCCTGCCTGCCCGCGACAAGACTGCGGAAGCAGCTCAAAACAGCTTCGATGCGATCGGGACGGTCTTGCTGGCCCTGACGCTGGCCGCCTATGCATTGGCCATGACGCTCGGCCGCGGCCATTTCGGCGCCCTCAACACCGGCCTGCTGGTTGCCGCCGGCATCGGCGTCGTTCTGTTCGGCGTCGCGCAGAAGAGGGCGAAGAATCCCTTGATCCGGCTTGCCCGGTTGTACGACATCCGGCTCAGCGCCAGCCTCGCCACGAACCTCGTTGTCGCCACAGTGATGATGGCGACCCTGGTGGTCGCTCCATTCTATCTGTCGCGAGCGCTGGGGCTCGATGCTGCGATGGTCGGCGTGGTCCTGTCGACAGGTCCGCTGGTCTCCGCGCTCTCGGCGCTCGTCGCCGGCCGCCTCACCGATCGCTTCGGCGCGCACAGGATGATGGTCGTCGGACTGTTCAGTCTTGCCGTCGGAACCTCATTGTTGTCGCTCGCCGCAACAAAACTCGGCATTGCCAGCTATATCGTGCCGATCGCCGTCACCTGCTTCGGGTACGCCCTGTTCCAGACATCCAACAATGCCGCCGTCATGAGCGGTGTCGCTGCCGGCGAGCGCGGCGTGGTGTCCGGCCTGCTCAATCTGTCGCGCAATCTCGGCCTGATCACCGGCGCATCGCTTATGGGCGCCATTTTTGCGGCTGCCTCGACGGGAGAACGGCAAAGCCAGGACATGCTGACCTCAGCGGCAGCCGCGCGCGGCATGCAGGTTACCTTTCAGACGGCAACGGTCCTGGCGGTGGCTGCGCTGTTGCTGGCACTGCTCTCGACCCGCGCCGGCGGCAGGCTGTCGGTGCGGCAACAGCCATCATGACCGAAGATAGGGAGCTTACGCTCCCGCCCGCTTGCGCCGCTCATAAAGCATGACCAGCGTTTCGGCGGTCAGCGCCGGCCTCTGTTCGCCCTCGATCTCGACCGTATTGGCGGCCTTCATCAGATACTGGCCCGGCCCCTTGTCCTCCACCGACAACAGCGTCGTGCGCAGCCGGATGCGTGCGCCGACCCTGACGGGCGCCAGGAACCGCACCTTGTCGAAGCCGTAATTGAAGGCGGCTTGCGTGTTTTCGGGTACGATGCCCATGCCCAGCGCCAGCGCGCCGATGATCGACAGCGTCAGATAGCCATGCGCGATCGTGGTGCGAAATGGGCTCTGCCGCTTCGCCCGCTCCGGATCGACGTGGATCCACTGATGGTCGCCTGTGCATTCGGCAAACTGGTTGATGCGGTTCTGGTCGACGGTCGTCCATTCCGACACGCCGAGCTCCTGCCCGGCCATCGCCCTTAACTGCTCGAAGGTCGGCGGCGTTTTCGGCCGTAGTTCCGTCATTCCTGCTTTCCCGGTGGCTCCCAGTGCCTCGGACCACGAACGGACGGCTCCTGTCAATTCGCCCGTTGCGATTCCGTTCCGCCATTTTCCGCCAAACAGCGTCCCTCGTCCATGCTCATGCGCCGCAACCGGCCCACTCCTCTCATGGTTGCGTTGAGAGTCACTTCTTGTCATAGCCCGAGCGGATTTCCTCCATCGCTTCCTTGATGCGGCTGCGCAGGATTTCGATCGATTCGGTGCCGGATTTCTTGACCAGCTCGGCCACTTCGCCGGCATTTTTCAGGGCGGCTTCGAAGGATTTCCTGGCGAACTCCGCCTGTTTTGTCATCAGTTCCTGGGGATTGCCCGGCGCCTTGTAGCTCTGCGCCATGTCGCTGACTTCACGCAGCGTGTCCTGCAGCATCTCGCGCTGTCTGGACAACAATGAGGTCGCGCCGGCAGCTCCCGCCCGCGCCGATCTTTCCAGGGCCTCGAGGTTCTTGCGATGATGCGCGAGGATCGCCTCGACATTCGGCACCTTCAGGTCACGGCCGAACCGGCTGAACATGTCAAGGAACGAATCGGAGTCGGGTTGTTTGGCCATTGCTCGTGCTCCCCAGTTGTCGCAAATGCTGAACCTCGAGCAATTCCAGGAAAAGTGTGAAACGGTTTTCCGTCAGGAATTGCGTCAAAACAAAGAGTTAGAGCAGGTCGCCGTTTCCTTGAAACGGTGAACTGTTCTGTTCTGGACAATAGCACTCGCGCGCCGTGTGTCCATTCGGACGCCCAAGCAATTCAGCGGCAAATGCAGCATCAGCCAGCGAGAAACAGCCTCTCCGCCGTGTAGAGCACGAGACCGGCCAGGCCGCCAATAATCATGCCATTGAAGCGGATATATTGCAGGTCCCTGCCGATGTTCATCTCGATCAGCCTCGTCAGCTGGGCAAGGTCCCAGCGCTTGACCTGATCGGCGATGAACGTCGACACACCGCTCTTCTGGCTCTCCACGAACGACGACAGCGCCACGACAAAGCCCTGGTTCATGTCGGCCCTGATCTGCGGATCGCCTGAGAGATGGCGGCCGACCTCGACGAACATGTTGGCGAGATGCGCGCGAACAATCGAATTCTCCGCCTTGGCGTCCTGTTCGATGAACACGCTGAGGCTCTGCCACATGTCGCCGGCGAGCGACTTCACTTCCGGCCGCGCCAGGAAATCGCGCTTCAGCTTCTCGGCCCGTTTGGCGTATTGCTTCGAGGTTCTGAGCCGCTCGATGAAGCTGTGCGCGAAACGGTCGAATTCGGCGCGCATCGGATGGTCGGGATCGGCCCGCACCTCGTCAAGCAGCGAACCGGCGGAAGCGACGATCTTTTTCAGCAGATAGGCGTCGGCTCTGAACAGGTTGAACAGCGACGGCAATTCCTCGCGGATTTTCTCGCGCATGGTCGCCAGCGCCTCTTCATCGTTCAGGAACCGGCCGATCACCCTGGTGAATTCGTCGAAGAGTTTCTGGTGGCGGCGGTCGTCGGTCAGTGCCGACAGCAATTCGGCCGCGAGCGGCGCCAGCGGCACCTTGTCGATCTGCTCCAGCATGCGGCTGGTGACGAAGCTCCGCAGGCCGGATTGCTCGATCGCCGCAAGCGTCTGCGGGACCAGCCGTACGACGAAGCGCGACAGGCCGGCAGAGCGTTCGGCGTCAGTCAGCCAGTCGGCGACGAGTGCTGCAAAATCGACCTCGGCCAGCTTTTCCCGCACCGGCCCGGGCGCCAGAAAATTGACCTCGATGAAGCGGCCCAGATTATCGGCGATGCGGTTCTGGTTCGCTGGGATGATGGCGGTGTGCGGGATCGGCAGGCCCAGCGGCCGCTTGAACAGCGCCACCACCGCGTACCAGTCGGCCAGGCCGCCAATGGTCGCCGCCTCGGCGAAGGCCGCCACGAAGCCCAGCCACGGATACTTGGCCTCGAACGATTTGGCCACGGCAAAAACCACGACGCAAAGCACCAGCGCAGCCGTGGCGAGGAACTTTGTCCGCCGCAACGCGAAAAGCTTGGCGCCCGTCTCGGCATCAAAACCGCCAGGCGCCAGGGACGAAGCCGATTGGGACATGATACGCCGCTCCTCATCGATCTCTTGGCTATCTGGCATGGGCTATTTAGGGGGTGTTTGGGCCCGTAGCATGATCGGATGGGCCGATTTCGTCCGGGAATTGCCGGTTTCGCACGCAAAGTTGACAAGAATGTTCATCTATCATGCAATCCCAGTCTGGAATTGTTCCAAGGTATAGGCCATATTCCGATCAGGCCAGTGTGGGCGAATCCGAAACTCCGGGTGAGAAAGCTGCACCAGCACAATCTAAAATCTGGTGCAGTTCCAGCGCGCCAGCACTCGGTGAGGAATGAAATGCGGCTGACGCGCCAGACCAACTACGCCATGCGCATCCTGATGTATTGCGCCGCCAACAACGATCGCCTGAGCCGCATCCCCGAGATTGCGGCCGCCTATTCGGTGTCGGAGCTTTTCCTGTTCAAGATCCTGCAGCCGCTGGTCGAGCATGGCCTGGTCGAGACAGTGCGCGGCAGGAATGGCGGCGTGAGGATCGGCCGCCCCGCCGAGCAGATCAGCCTGTTCGACGTCGTACGGGTGACAGAAGAGAGCTTTGCCATGGCCGAGTGCTTCGAAAACGACGCCGCCGAATGCCCGCTGGTCGACAGCTGCCAGCTGAATTCGGCGCTGCGCGAGGCGCTCAACGCCTTCTTTGCCGTGCTTTCCCGCTACACGATCGCCGATATGGTGGCGGCGCGCCCGAATGTGCGTCATTTACTCGGCATCGACATGCTGGTCCAGCGAGCACCGGCCGCCTGAGTTTTCTAGTGCATGTCGCTCAAAAGTGGCCCCGGTTTTGAGACAATGACATGCATAAAAACAAAGACCTAAAGCGCGTCGCCTGAGTCCGTTCAAACGCGACGCGCTTTAGGCGGCTGACTGCGGCAAGACGAACGGCATGTTCGCCGCCGGCAACACACCGACCCTTAGCCGACAATCGAACACCTTTTCGATCAGATCGTCGCTCAGCACCTCCTGCGGTGAACCGTCGGCGGCGAGCCGGCCGCGATGCATCACGAAAATCCGGTCGGCATACATGGCCGTCAGATTGAGGTCGTGCAGGATGGCGATCACACCGCCGCCGCGCCGGGCGAAATCGCGGGCGATGTTCATGATGATCAGCTGGTGCTTGATATCGAGGCTGGAGACCGGCTCGTCGAGATAGAGATAGCGCGGCTTGCCGTCGAGCACCGGCGCCCAGACCTGGCACAGCACGCGCGCCAGCTGCACACGCTGTTGTTCGCCGCCCGAAAGCTCCTGATAGAAGCGGCCGGCAAAGCCGTCGAGGTCGACCCGCGCCAGCGCCCGCTCGGGCAGACGATCATCTTCGCCCGGCAGAACGCCGGAACGGCCGCCGATAAGGCCGAGCCTGACCACTTCGTGCACGGTGAAGGGAAAGGACAGCGTCGCGGTCTGCGGCAGCACGGCACGCACGGTCGCGGCCTCCACCGGCTTCATCTCGGAGAGGTCGCGCCCGTTGACGGCCACTGTCCCCGTAAACGCCAGATCGCCCGACAACGCCTTCAAAAACGTCGTCTTGCCCGAGCCGTTGGGTCCGACGATTGCCGCAATTTCGCCCGGCCGCGCGACGAAATCGACATTGGCAACAATGCGCTTGCCGCCGATCGCCACCGAGACATCGCGTGCTTCGATCATGCCGCCTCACAAGTCGATTACGCCGCGCTTGCGCAGCAGGATCCAGAGGAAGAACGGCGCGCCGGCGATCGCCGTGACGATGCCGATTGGCAATTCGGCCGGCGCCACGATGACGCGGGCAACTGCGTCGGCAAGAAGCAGCATCGAGGCGCCGAGCAGCGCCGATGCGAGCAAAAGATAGCGATTGTCCGGACCGATCAGCAGCCGCAGCAGATGCGGCACGACGATGCCGACAAAACCGATGCCTCCGCTGACTGCGACAGAGGCGCCGACCGCTGCCGAGACGCCGACGATCGCGGTGTATTTCAGCCGCTGTACCGGGATGCCGAGATGTCCGGCCGTCGCCTCGCCGAGCGCCAGGGCGTTGAGGCCTTTGGCCAGGAACGGCATTGCCGCAAGCGCCAGCACGATGATCGGCCCGACGGAAGCGATCTTCGGCCAGGTCGCGCCGCCAAGCGAGCCCAGCTGCCAGAAGGTCAGGTCGCGCAACTGCCGGTCGTCGGCCATGAAGATGAGAATGCCGGTCAGAGCCATGGCAAGGGCTGCGAGCGCAATGCCGGCAAGCAGCATGGTGGCAACCGATGTGCGACCCTGCCGCGTGGCGACGCGGTAGAGCACCAGCGTGACCGCAAGGCCGCCGCAGAAAGCGGCGAGCGGCAAGGCCAGCCCGCCGAGCGCCAGAGTGAGCGGCGCCAGCCACGTCGTGCCGAGCACGATGACGGCGACCGCGCCGAGGCTCGACCCGGCGGAAACGCCGATCAGGCCGGGATCGGCGAGCGGGTTGCGAAACAGGCCTTGCATGACCGCACCCGATACGGCCAGTGCCGCCCCGATGAGCACACCGAGAAGTACGCGCGGCATGCGGATATCGTAGACGATCAGCCGGTCGCGGGCACCAAGCGCGGCGTCGTCCGGCATGGTGCCGGTCAGCCAGTCACGAATGACAGCAACGGCCGATGCATCGGAAGCGCCCGACCTCAGCGACAGGAACATCGAAAGGGCAAGCGCCACACACAGGAGCACAATAACCACGCGAGCGCGCCCGGAACGATCGCCCTCGGCCACCTTGCCCGCCGCGCCGGTGATCGACTGATCCACCATCGGCTCAGTCCGTGACCTGGCTGCCATAGAGCGAGGCGGCCAGATCGTGGATGGCATCGGCCGTGCGCGGCCCGAAGCCGAGCAGATAGCTGCCATCCATCAGGATCAGTTTGCGGCCTTCACCCGCCGGCGTCGAGGTGATCGACGGGATGGCGAACAGCTCGGCCTCCGCAATCGGCGGTCCGGCATTTTTCATCGCCAGGATCACGTCCGGCCTGGCGGTTACGATGGCCTCGTCGGACATCTGCTTGTAGCCGGAAAAACCTTCGACGGCGTTGACCGCACCGGCGAGCTTGATGATGCCATCACCGGCGGTGTCGGTGCCGGCGGCCAGGATCTTGCCGCCCTGGATCGACAGCACGAACAGGATGCGCTTGCGCTGCTTGATCGACGCCGTCTGCTTCTCGGCCGCCTTCAGCTTGGCGTCGGTCTCAGCCACCAGCGTCTCGGCCTTGGCGTCGACGCCAAGCGCCTTGCCGACGATGCGGATCTTTTCCAGGATGCCGTCATGGCTGTAATGCTCGGGCACGTCGATGAACGGAACGCTCGACTTTTTCAGCACATCGACCGCTCCCTTCGGCCCACTGCCATGCAGCGCCAGAATGCCCGAAGGATTGACCGACAACACGCCTTCCGGCGACAGCTGGCGCATATAGCCGACGTCGGGCAGCGCGACCGCGGCGGCGGGGTAGCGGCTGGTCGAATCGCGGGCGACGAGATGACCTTCCTCGCCAAGCGCGTAGACGATCTCGGTGATCGAACCGCCGATCGCCACGATCCGCGACGTGTCGGCCAACACGGCCACGTTCTCGCTGGCCGGCACTGGGGCGGCAATAAACAGCGACAGGCCCATGGCCGCGGCAAGCGTCCTGAACAGTGAAATCATCGTCGTTTCCTCAGGCTGCGGTCGGGCTTGGAATGCGCGGCAGGTTCTCGGCAAGGAACCGCCAGTCGTCGCGCTCGCCCTCGCCTTCATGGCGCTTGCCGAAGAACTGGATGATCATCTTGCCGTCGGTGCCATAGGCTTCGAGCGAGGTGACATGACCGTCCTTGGTCGGTTTGCGCACCGCCCACACCTCCTGGATGTGGTCGGTGCGCAGATGCAGGTGGAACGTCTCGTCCATGACGTTGATCCACGGCCCCATCGGCTTGATCGACTTGACGGGACCGGAATGGATCTGGATGCAGCCTCGGTTTCCGACAAAACACATGATCGGCATGCCGTCGGCGGCGGCATGGTGGAACATGGCGACGATGGCGTCATTGTCGAGCAGCCAGGCATAGTCCTGGCCGACCATGCGCACGGCCTGGCGGCGGGTGAGCTTCAGCGTTTTCAACATGCCAAAGAACTGGTGGACGTCGGTCAGCCGGCTCCAGCGGTCGCGCAGATCATCGATGTCTGCGGCAATGCCCGACGTCTCCGCGTCGTCGTCGGCCAGGCCTGCGATAGACACGGTTGCCTCCTGGTTCGGCGATTCGAGTGCGGCCACGAGCTTCTGGTAGGCATAGAGATTGGACGCCGGCCGCAGATGCACCTTGTGCACCGCATCGCCGGCCGCGTCGAAGAATTGCAGGCTGCGGCGGATGTCGCCACCGTCGCGCTTTTCCACGGCAAAGCCATGCGCCCAGACCTTTGGAAAGATACGCAGGTCGATGTTTTCGCCCAGCACCATGGCATTGTGCGTGCCTGTGACAACCTTGTTGTAGACGCCGATCTTCTCGTGCACCGCGCTTTCGTTGCGGGTCAGCGCCATCACTTCGCCGACGGCGTCGAGGCCGGTCAGAAGATCGTTGACCCTGGGCTCGACGCGCACGACACCGTCGCCGCAATGCGCGGCCACCAGCTCGGCTTCGGAAATACCGAGCTCGGCGGCAAGATCGCGCTCGCGCGCTTTCGGATTGTCTGCCCGCGCCCGCCGGATTTCATGCGGGGCGGGTTTTGCGCGCTGGTCCATGTCCTGCTTACCTGTCAGCCGTGTTTGGTCGTTTCGTCACTTGTTGAGGATGAGCTTGCCCTGGCGGGTGATCTTCAGCCGATAGAGCGCGCCATGGTGCTCGATGCCGATCTCGTGCTCGCCCTGGAACAGCGTGTTGGAGGACAGCGTCCGCACCGCCAGCGGCACCCGGTCGAAGCGGGTCGGCGTCTCCTCGGAACGGCGGACGCGGTAACGGAAGTCGTTGGGATTGTGGGTGTTCATCTCTTTCGATCCCTTTCCTGTGCCGGGCAACTGGCTAGGCGTTGCAAAAATGCCGATTCATTTCTTGACTTGAATAATCATGTTTATTAGTCAGTGCAATACCGGACCAAATGAGTCAACATTTAAGACGCCGGACAGAATGAAAAATGCCAGCGAGCACCAAGCCAGCCAGCATCGAACCTGGAATTTTGGAGTTGGGGCATGGGCTTGGGAAATTGTGGACGACTGGGTCTGGCGAACGCCGATCCGGTGCATCGGCCTATGGCAAAGGCAATGGCAGCCTTGCTTGCGGGGGCAGCGACGATCGCGCTGCTGACATCGCCGGCCAGCGCTCAGCCGGCCGCTGACCAGCAGCAGGCTGATCCGGCCAGGAAAGCTGAAGACACCAAGGCCGCCCCTGCCGGCGCAACGCTGCTCGACAAGATCCTCGTCATCAGCCGCACCGGCGAGACGGCGATCGAATCGCTTGCCTCGGCCAGCCATGTCGACCAGGAACAGCTCGACCGCCGCATGGCGACGACGCCGAGCGAAATGCTGCTCGGTGTGCCTGGTGTCGCCGTGCAGGCCGATGCGCGACGCGTCAGCTCCAGCATCAACATCCGCGGCCTGCAGGATTTCGGTCGCGTCGCCGTCATCGTCGACGGCGCCAGGCAGAATTTCCAGCGCTCCGACCACGGCACGCAGTCGACCTTCTATGTCGATCCCGAGCTCATCAAATCCGTCGATGTCATCCGCGGACCGACCGCCAACACCTATGGCTCCGGCGCCATTGGCGGCGTCGTCTTCTTCGACACCAAGGATGCGGTGGACTTTCTGAAGCCCGGTGAGACCTGGGCCGGCTCCGTCACCGGGCGCTATGAAAGCAATGGCAAGGGCTGGACCACCAGCGCCAGCGGCGCCTACAAATTCAACGACGATTTGGATGTGCTGGGCAACATCGTCTACCGCGACTACGATGACTACAAGAACGGCAGCGGCGACACCGTCGCCGGAACCGGCTTCGACGTGCTGAGCGGCCTGCTCAAGACCACCATCCGCCCGAGCGAGAACAGCGAATTGAAGCTCGGCTGGGTCGGCTCGAGCGACGGCTGGACGGAAACCGGCGGCGGCGTGCCGGCCAACGACGTCGACGTGAAGTCGAACACCTTCACCGCCCGCTACAACATCACCGACGACGCCAGGAGCTGGCTCGATCTCCACATCAACGCCTCCTACAACAAGACCAATCTGGACCTGACGACGCTGGCGCCGCAAAACAGGTTCGATCCAGTCACTGGTCTTCCCGTCGTGCTGCCGGCAGGATCGATGTCGACTTTCGATGTCGGCACCACCGGCATCGACATCTGGAACACGTCGCGCTTCGAAACCGCCGGTTTCTCGCACGAGCTGACCTATGGCGGCGACTGGGCGGGCGACATTGTCGAGACCGGCGGCACGTCGGGCGGCGACTCCTTCTACACGCCGTCGGGTAAGCGCAACGTCTCGGGCGCCTACATCCAGGACAAGCTGACCTGGGACTGGCTCGAGATCATCACCGGCCTGCGTCACGACAATTACAGCCTGAAGGATTCCGACAATGAAACGTCGGGCCACAGGCTGTCGCCGCGCATCACCGTTGGCGTCTCGCCCTTCGAAAGCGCCAGCCTTGCGGGCCTGCAGTTCTACGGCACCTACGCGGAAGGCTACCGCTCGCCGTCGCTGACCGAAACGCTGATCAGCGGCAACCATCCGGCGGGCGTCACCTTCCCGTTCCTGCCCAACCCAAACCTGCGGCCTGAAACCGGCAAGACCACCGAATTCGGCGTCAACTACAAGCTGAACGACCTTATCGAGGCCGGCGACGCGTTCCGGCTCAAGGCCGGCTACTTCCACAACGATGTCGACGACTACATCGAAGGCGTCACACTGTCGGCATTCGACCCGACCAGCGGCTGCCCGTTCGGCCCCGGCATTCCGATCTGCTTCCAGTACCAGAACGTCGCCCAGGCCAAGATAAACGGCTTCGAACTGGAAAGCGTCTACGATGCCGCCTGGGGTTATGCCGGGCTCTCCGCCTCGATCACCAACGGCCACACCATCTCCGATGAAGGTGAGCGCGCCGACCTTGCCACCATCCCGTCCTCGCAGGTCACCGGGCAGCTCGGCTTCCGCTTCCTTCAGGACAAGCTGACCGTCGGCGGCGAGGTGCAGTACAACGGCAAGCCGAAGGGCAACCCCGTAGCCAAGGATTATACTCTGGTCAACGCCTTCGCCAGTTACCAGGCCACCGACAATCTGAAGGTGGACTTCCGCGCCGACAATTTGTTCGACGTCAAATACACCAACCCGCTGAACGGCGGCACCACCGCCGTCATCTATGAACCCGGCATCACGCTGAAGCTGGCCGCAACCATGCGCTTTGGAGGCTGATACCCATGACAAGTTTGACGGCATCGCTTCGGCTCCTGACCTCGACGCTGGCGATGTCGCTTGGCTTGATGCCGGCGTGGGCTCAGTCCGCGCCGGCTCCGCAACTCAGCCTCGAGCTCAATGCCGCGCAGCCCTCCGAAAAGGGTTGCCGCCTGACCTTCGTCGTCAACAATGCGCTCGGCGCCGATCTTTCCAAGGCGGCATTCGAAATCGCGCTGTTCAACGAGGCCGGCGTGGTCGACCGCCTGAGCGTGCTCGACTTCAAGGACCTGCCGGCCGGCAAGACCAAGGTGATCCGCTTCGACCTCGCCGGCACCGACTGCACCAAACTCAGCCGCGTGCTGATCAACAGCGCCACCGAATGCGCCGGCGTCGAACCGGGCGCCTGCATGCGCGGCCTGAAGACGCAGACCAAGACCGGTATCGCATTCGGCGTCTGAGGTGGGTCTGCATCCCGCCTTCCTGCACGACAATGCGACACGACCCGTCGCAGCTCCGCCGTCATGGCCGGCAACCGATCTTGATTTGACAATCCCGCCGCGCTCGCGGCAGGTCTCGCCGCGAACCATGCAGGACATCACCCCCCTCCCCGACGCCGGCAACGAACCGGCGATAACAATGGACGAGCTCGTACAGCCGGCGGCCGCGGACCGCAAATGGACTGTGGCGATCGTCGCGTCCTGCCTGCTCCATGCCGCTGCCGCAGCGGCGTTCATGGTCGCACCCGCCGGGACATTCGATACCGGGAAGGCAATACAGGCCGAAGGCGCCGATCGATCAGGCGCCGACGTCCTCGGCACCGCTTTGCAAAACCCGGTACCCGACGCGGTGGATGTTACCCTGGTAACCGATCCGCAGCCGGCCAAACCCGAGGCCGTTCAACCCCCACCGCCAACCCAAGCGCCCCAATCGGTTCAGGAGCCGGCGCCCAAATCTGCGCCGGAAGCTGCCAAGCAGGCAACCGTCGCTCCGGATGCACCAACGGCCGCCATCCCGGATGATCAAAGTGTCGCCCCAGAGGGTGAGACGCCTGCACCGTCACCGGTTCAAACGCAGAGTTCGGAGGCGTCTCCCGCCAATGAGCCTGCCGTTGAATTGCCTGCCGCGAGGCCACCAGTCCCAAGCCCGAGGCCAAGTACATCAATATCAGGCGCACCAATATCGGGAGAGACTGGCGGCACGGCAGATGGCGAGGAGCGCGAGGCAACGGCGGTTGCCAGCAAAGGCGGAAAACAGAGCGCGGCGGGCAATTCGATGGAATCCGGCTACAGCGTTGAAGTACAGAACAAGCTTGTCCGCGCCAACCGCCACGTTTCGAAGGCGGTTCAAGCCAAGGCTCGCAACAATGCCAGGGTCTATTTCGTCGTCATGGCCGACGGCAGCGTCAGCGACTTGCAGCTTGTCGAAAGTTCAGGGTCTGCCGAGCTAGACCAATTCGCCTTGAAACTGGTGCGCCAGCAAGCCCCGTTCCCGCCCATTCCTCCCGAGACCGGATTATCAAGTTGGGTGTTCAGGGCGCGGATCGGTCCGTTTTAAACAGCTCGTAGACCTTCGCCAAATGTCATCGTCCACCAATTCAAGAGGAAGCTCAATGTACATCGCCATGAACCGCTTCAAGGTCCAGAACGGCTCCGAGACCGCCTTCGAGGATGTCTGGAAGAACCGCGATTCGAGCCTCTCGGAGATGAAAGGCTTCAGGGAATTCCACTTGCTGCGCGGCCCGGTCAACGAGACCGAGGGTTACACGCTGTTTGCCTCGCACACGGTGTGGGCAAGCCATGAGGATTTCGTCGCCTGGACCAAATCCGAGAATTTTCGCGCCGCCCACCGCAACACCGGCACCTCGAAGGTGCATTATCTCGGCCATCCGCAGTTCGAAGGCTTTTCGGTCGTCGAAGGGGCCTGATTGAGATTTCACCCGTCGACGAGATCTGACGACGGGCAGATGCCGTCATGTTCCGGTTGAATTCCGGCCGCCCAGTCGCCGAAGCCGCTGGGCAATGTGCAGGCGCAGCCGCCGCCAGGGCTGTCCGCGTGTCAGGTAGCGCGCCAACCGCGGGTCACCGGCCAGCTCCGGGAACTGGCGCACATGCTGCGTCAGGAATGCAGGTATGAAATTGCGCCCGTTGAGATCGCTGAGCCAGGCAGAATTCGCCAGCAAATAGTCTGCGGCATCCGCCGCCAACACGCTCCTGTAGCTCCTGTATGCAGGCGTTTGCCGCACATTGCCGCCGGCAAAGGCAGTTCCGGTGGACAGGTTGGAGCCATGCAGGCGATAGAGGCCGAGACCTTCTGACAGGATGAGGCTGCCGCCGGCCTGGTGCGCGAGTGTCGCCGTCAGATAATCCGTCCCGACCTTGGCCTTGAACGGGAAGGACAATACAGGTTCCAGCGCGCCACGCCGGTACATGATCGCCGAGCATTGCGACCACAGCCAGCCCGTCACCGCAGGTGCGAAATAGGTTACCGGATGCTCCGATGCGTAGGCGATCCCGGGCGCCATGCCGGCAAGCCGGCCACCGGGCGCGATGGCGACGCCACTGCGATCCGCTCCGGACCGCGGTTTGCGCAAGGCAAGGAAGGTACCGCCCAGCAAGGTGCCGTCGCCATCGACAAGGAACACATCGGAACTCGACAGTGCGGCCGAATGCGTCGTGTTGAGGTGGGCGGACAGATGCGCGAGGAGAAAATCCGGCAGCCACACGTCATCGGCGTCGAGAAACGCGACGAAGGGCGCGTCGGTTGCGGCAAAGCCGTCGCGGAATCCCGCGGTCTGGCCGCCATTCTCCTTGCGCGCCAACAGGCGCAGGCGCGGGTCTTCTATATCCCTTAGAAGCTGTCGGACATGGTCGGCCGAGCCGTCCGTCGAGGCATCGTCGACGATGACGCATTCCCAATTCCGGTAGGTCTGCGCAAGCACCGAGCGGATCGCCTGTTCGACGTACGGCCGATAGTTGAAGCAGGTGATGACCACCGCCACGCGCGGCAGCTCAAACGGTCGGGACGTGTCTTCCATCTGTTCGGCTGCCCCGCTCGAGTTGCTCTCTGTCCCTTGCGCATACCCTTGCAACCCGACGCAGGCAAGCGAGCCGCGAAAAGCCCCCTAGGCCGCCGCGAGCAGGCTGGCATTGCCGCCGGCAGCCGTGGTGTCGACGCAGACAGCGCGTTCATGCGCATAGGCCGCCGGGTTGAGCACCTCGCTGACCAGCGGCACGATCGGCCCGCTGCGGTCGGCAATGACCTTGCGCACGATCCGCGCCGCCTCGGGCCTGCCCGAGAAGGCGACGACATGGACGCGCAGCGAACGCGCTTCGACTGGGTCTGGCCGACCGTCTATGGCCGCCAGCGGCAACCCCTTGCCGGTCAGCGCCGACAGTGCCGCCGGCGCGCTCGGCGCCACGGCCAGCACCGCATTGCCGGCGGCCAGCGCCTGGATCGTCTGGGCAAGCAGCGTGTCGGCGTCCGGACCGAGGCACAGCACCCGGCCACGCGACGACAGCGACAGCGTGTTGGCCTCGCCGGTCGGTCCGGGCAGGTCGACCTGGCCGAAATCGATGGCGGCTGCAGCGCCGATCGCTGCAGCGCCCTTGCCGCGCAGATGCTTTCTCAAGATGGCGATGCGGTCCGGCCGCGTCGACCAGCCGCCAAGCGTCGGATCGGGCAGATTGTCGGCCAGTTCGGTCGCCGTCACCTTGTGGCCCTCGGCAATCTCCGTGCCCGCCTCCGGCCCCTTGCGGAACCGCCGGAGATAATGCGGCCCGCCGGCCTTCGGCCCGGTGCCCGAAAGCCCCTCGCCGCCAAAGGGCTGCGAGCCGACGACGGCGCCGATCTGGTTGCGGTTGACATAGATGTTGCCGGCATGGATGCCGTCGACGAAATGCTGGACGCGGCCTTCTATGCGGGTGTGCAGGCCGAAGGTCAGGCCATAGCCCTTGCGGTTGATGGCGGCGATGACGGCGTCGATCCCGTCGGCGTCGAAGCTGGCGACATGCAGCACCGGACCGAACACTTCGCGCTCCATCTCCTCGATGCCCTTGACCCGGAACACATGCGGCGCAACGAAGCGGCCGTCCTTCGGTGCTTCGAGCTTGGCAATCAACCGGCCCTGCAGCCCCATCTTGGTGCAATACTCGCGGATCGATTCCTGCGCCTCGTCATCGATGACCGGCCCGACATCGGTCGAAATCTGCCAGGGATCGCCGATGGTGAGCGCTTCCATGGCGCCCTTCAGCATCTCCAGCATCTTCTTCTCGACATCCTTTTGCACGTAGAGCACGCGCAGCGCCGAGCAGCGCTGGCCCGCACTCTGGAAGGCGGACGCCAGGATGTCGCGCACCGCCTGTTCGGGCAGTGCTGTGGAATCGACAATCATGGCATTGAGACCGCCGGTCTCGGCGATCAGCATGGCGTCGGGCGCAGCTGTCTCGGCCAGTTGCTTCTCGATCAGCTTTGCAACCTCGGTCGAGCCGGTGAAGCAGACGCCGGCAATGCGCGGATCCGCGGTCAGCGGTCCGCCGACCGACGGGCCGTCGCCCGGCAGAAGCTGGATCACATCTTCCGGCACGCCGGCCTCGCGCAGCAGCTCGACTGCGCGGAAGGCGATCAGCGGCGTCTGTTCGGCTGGCTTGGCGATGACCGAATTGCCGGTGACGAGCGCTGCCGCGATCTGGCCGGTGAAGATGGCGAGCGGGAAATTCCACGGCGAAATGCACACGATCGCGCCGCGCGCCTCGGTGCCCGCTTCGTTGTTGGCCGCTTCGGCAGCGTAGTAACGCAGGAAGTCGACGGCTTCGCGCACTTCAGCCACGCCGTCGGCCAGCGACTTGCCGGCTTCCCTTGTAGCCAGCGCGAAAAACTCGACCGCATTGGCCTCATAGAGGTCGGCGGCGCGGTTGAGGATGGCGGCGCGCTCGGCAACGGGACGCTTCGCCCAGGCCGGCTGCGCTTCCACAGCAAAGCGCACCGCGGTCGCGACCTGCTTGGCAGCGGCTTCGGCGACCGTGCCGACGATCTCGGCAGGCTTTGCCGGATTGACCACCGGGCGCTGCTTGCCGTAGCCGGCGGCGCGCGTGATCGGCTTGGCATGCCAGCGCTCGGGCCCGGCAAAGGCCGCCTTGGCCTTGTCGATCGCCGCCAGCGTCACCGGATCGGTGATGTCGAACCCCTTCGAGTTGCGCCGACCAGCGCCGAAGATCGTCGCAGGACGAGCGATTGCCGGATTGGCGGCGGGGCCCTGGCTCTCGACCGTCTCGAGCGGATCGCGCGCAATATCCTCCGGCTCGACGTCCTCGTCGGTGAGCTGATGGACGAAGGAGGAGTTGGCGCCATTCTCCAGCAGGCGGCGAACCAGATAGGCCAAGAGGTCGGAGTGCGCGCCGACCGGCGCATAGATGCGGCAGCGCGTGCCTTCGGCCCGGCGCACCGTCTCATGCAGCGCTTCGCCCATGCCGTGCAGGCGCTGGAATTCGAAAGCGTCACGGTTGTCAGCCATCGACAGGACGGCGGCGACGGTATGGGCATTGTGCGTGGCGAATTGCGGATAGATGCGGTCGGTCATCGACAGCAACTTTTTGGCGCAGGCCATGTAGGAAACATCGGTGTTGGCCTTGCGGGTGAAGACGGGGTAGCCGGAAAGCCCGAGCGTCTGTGCCCGCTTGATCTCGGTGTCCCAATAGGCGCCCTTGACCAGCCGCACCATGATGTTGCGGTCGTACTTTTCCGCCAGCGCATAGAGCCAGTCGATGGTGAAGGCCGCGCGCGGGCCGTAGGCCTGGACGACGACGCCAAAGCCATTCCAGCCGGCAAGCTCCGGCTCGGACAACACACGCTCGATCACATCGAGCGACAGGTCGAGCCGGTCGGCCTCCTCGGCGTCGATGTTGAGGCCCATGCGCGAATGGCGTGCGGCCAGCGCCAGCGACAGCAGCCGCTCGGCCATCACCGGCAGCATCTTTTCCTTCTGTGCCTCTTCGTAGCGCGGATGCAGCGCCGACAGTTTGACCGAGATGCCGTGGTTCTGGCGGATATCGGGACCGTTGGAGCCTGAATCGAGCGAGGAGATCGCATCGGCATAGGCCTTGAGGTAGCGCAGCGCGTCGGCCTCGGTGCGGGCCGCCTCGCCCAGCATGTCGAAGGAATAGAGATAACCTTTCTGGATCATCGACTTGCCGCGCTTGACGGCTTCCGCAATGGTGCGGCCGAGCACGAACTGCTCGCCCATTTCGCGCATGGCGGCGGCGACCGCCTTGCGGATCACCGGTTCGCCCAGCCGGCGAACCATCGAGCGCAGCGTGCCTTCAATGCCGCCCTCGCCTTCGTCGAGCACACGGCCGGTCAGCATCAGCGCCCAGGTCGAGGCGTTGACGAAGATCGAGCTCGAACCGCCCGAATGCGCCGACCAGTCATGCGGTGCGATCTTGTCGGCGATCAGGTCGTCCATAGTCTCGGTGTCAGGCACGCGCAGCAGTGCCTCGGCCAGGCACATGAGCGCCACTCCTTCCTTGGTGGAGAGGCCGTAGGCGGAGAGAAAAACCTCCATCAGCCGCGGGTCGGACGAGCCGCGCACCGCGCGCACCAGATCCGCGGCACGGGCCGAGACGGCCTTGCGGTCATCGGCCGAAAGTTCTGTCGCGGCAGCCAGGCGCTTCACAGCCGCGTCTTCGTCGGGCAGGTAGTTGGCGCGGATCTGCTGGCGGATGGTGTCGAGCGGCATGGCGGTCCTGCGGAGCAAACATCTGGGAGCGGGCCGGCGGTCGCCGGACCGAATGGCGCAAGCTAGCACAGAGCCGCATTTTCGGCCGGTCCAAAGAAATCGACATGGCAGGCCGAATGATCTATCATTGCGGCTCAATTGTTATCAGATGGGCTGTGATATCCGTGACAGAAGACCAATTGGACCGCATCGACAGAAACATCCTGTCGGCGCTGGCGCGCGACGGGCGGCTGTCCATGTCGGAACTGGCCGGCAAGGTCGGCCTGTCGAAGACGCCGGTGCAGGCGCGGGTGAAGCGCCTGGAGAAGGACGGCTATATCAGGGGCTATCAGGCGATCATCGATCGCGAGCGCATGGGCGAAGGCCATGTCGCCTTCGTCCAGGTAAAACTGTCGGACACGCGCTCGGCCGCGCTCGATGCTTTCAACCGTGCGGTGCAGACCGTGCCGGAGATCGAGCAGTGCCACATGATGGCGTCGAGCTTCGATTATCTCCTGAAAGTCCGTACCACCGACATCGCCGCCTATCGCCGCGTGCTCGGCGAGCGCATCTCGGCACTGCCGCATGTTGCGCAGACCTCGACCTTCGTGGCCATGGAGACGGTGAAGGATCGCTAGCTCACTCCGACAGCGTCTTCAAAAATGCCACCAGCGCCGCGCGTTCGCGGTCCGACAGTTGCAACGGGTGCACTTCGGAGGTGCCTTCAACGGCCGCCTCCGCCTTCGCGTAGTGCGCCACCACCTCCTCCAGCGTGGAGAACTGTCCGGCATGCATATAGGGCGGCCGTGTCGCCGCGCCCCGCAGCGACGGCGTCTTGTAGGCACGCATCAGTTCGGGTGCTGCCTTGACGATGAAGCGCAGTTCTCCGCAGGCGCCGGCGTCGCCATCGCGGAAGGCGCCGAAGCAGTTGAATGGGTCGGCCTGAACCTGGGCCACCGCATCGAAACGGCCGCGATCCAATGGCAAATCCCTGACCGGCCGCACGCCGGTGTTGTGGAAAGCGTTGTCGGTGAAGCGCGGGCCGTTATGGCAGGTGACGCAATTGGCCTTGCCGATGAACAGTTTCAGCCCGAGCATCTCCTCCTGCGAAAAGGCATTGTCGGCTTTCGGCTTGGCGCCTGACGCAAGATCGATGGCAAAGCGGTCAAAGCGCGTCTGTGCCGGTTCGATCGACCGTTCGAAGGCGGCGATCGCCTTGCCGATATTGGAAAAGACGCGGTTGACGTCGTCCATTTGCGCCGCGGTCATTGCCTTCCACGCCGCCTGCTCGGCCTCATTGCCGAGCGGGCTGGCGTTGGCCGGCACGGCGGAAAGATCCGGCAGTGGCCCGAAGATGCGCTCATAGCGCTCGCCGAACCGCTTCTGGATGTAATGCGCGAAGGCCGCGCGGTTCCCCGCCTGCTCAAGCGGATTTTCCAGGGGCATCAGCGCCTGCGCCCACAGGCTGTCGCGCCGCCCATCCCAGAAGAACCACGGATTGCGGGCGATGCCGGCCAGCGGCATCGAGCGCCTGTTGGTGCGGCCGACACCGACGGATTGCGGCAGGTCATCCTGGAACTGCCGGTCGATCTTGTGGCAGGTCGAGCAGGATACGTTACCGTCACGGCTCATGCCCTGGTCGAAGAACAGAGTGGAGCCCAGGGCGGCGGCGGCCGGCACGTCGGCGAAGCGGTTGGTGGTGTCGGGTTTGAGCGCCGGCAAGGTGTTCAGCGCCAGCGAAGCGATGGTCTTCTTCTCGGCATCGGAAAAATCCGGTTTGCCGCAGCCGGCAACGAGCACGACCGCCGCCAATGCCAGAAGGCGCAACAGGCCGTTCATCCGCTCACAGCACCACGTTGAAGACGACCGTGTCGGAACCGGCCGCCGCCGAAATGGCGAAGCGTAACTGCCACACGCCGCTCATGGTGAATTTCAGCCCCTCGATGCGGTAACGCCCCTCGCCAAGATAATCGGTCGCCTGCGGACTGGTCGGCAAGCCGTGATTGTGCTGCGGCATGCCGCCGGACACCGAGATCGCCGCACCTTCCACGGAATCGCCGTTGACCGTCTTCAGGGTCAGCAACCAGGATTGCAGTTCGCCTTGCCGGATAACGCCGCGTTCCGGCTGAATGCTGGCGACAAACAAGCCGTTCGCCGTCTTCTTCGAGCGCGAAACATCGGGGCTGGGCGCCGACTGCGGCGCGGTCAGATAGACGATCGCCAATATGCCAGCCAGCAAGGCGGCCAGACCAACGCCCGCAAGAAGATAACGCCATATCGATGCCAAACCGGTTCCTCTTCTGGACATAACGTCTCGGGAAGCAATTCGCGTCCCGCCGCTTCTGTGGGAAAACGCTTCTGGCGCAAAAAACCGCCGCCGCCAAGCATGGCGCTGCCGGCCGCAAAAAGCTACAGCAGCGAACTGATCCGGAGACAGATACATGGCAGCAGACGGCGTCGCTTCGATCGGTGAATGCATGCTCGAACTGTCCGGCCAGGCCGGGCCGAACTGGCGCATGGGCTTTGCCGGCGACACGTTCAACACGCTGTGGGCGCTGCATGCGCTGAGCGGCGAGCGGCCGGCGACCTATGTCTCGGCCTTCGGCGACGATCCCTTCTCGCAGGGCCAGATTTCGTTCTTCGCCGAAAACGGCATCGGCATCGGCGCCAGCCCGGTCATCCCAGGCGCGCGGCCCGGCCTCTACGCCATCACCTTGACCGGCGCCGAACGCGCCTTCACCTACTGGCGCAGCGACGCGGCGGCCAGGCGGCTCGCCTCGTACCCGGCCGCCTTGGAAAAAAGCCTTGAAAACCAGGCTCTTGTGTATTTTTCCGGAATCACTTTGGCAATTCTGGATGCCGCCGCGCGCAAGACGTTGCTGGCGGAAGTGTCCAAGGCGCGGGCTGCCGGTTCGCTCGTCGCCTTCGACCCCAACTACCGGCCGCGCCTGTGGCAGAGCCGCGAGGAGGCGCAAGCCGCGATCCTCGACGCGCTTGCCGTCGCCGACATCGCGCTGCCGACCTTTCCCGACGAGCAGATGCTGTTTGGCGACTCGGCACCGCAAGCGACCGCCGAACGGTTCGGAAAACTCGTCGGCGAAGTCGTCGTCAAGAATGGCGAGAAGCCCGCGCTGATCGCCACTGGCGGAGCCCTGCAGCCGGTTCCGGCCCAGCATGTCGCCACCCCGGTCGACACCACCGGCGCCGGCGATTCCTTCAATGGCGGCTATCTCGCCGCCCGGCTTGCCGGCCATGCCCCGGCGGATGCCGTGCAGCGCGCGCATCGCGTCGCCGCCGCTGTCGTGCAGGTGCGAGGCGCGCTGGCGCCGTTCGAGGTTCTAAGAACCGCTTTCGAGGGCTAAGACCTTAGGGAAGCCTGAAACGATATTCCGTCACCTGATGATAGATCTGGCCCGGCCACAGCGTGGCCTGTGGGAAATAGGGCCGGTTCGGCGCGTCGGGCCAGGTCTGCGCTTCCAGGCAAAAGCCGGAAAACGCCTTGTAGCGCCGTCCGTCCAGGCCGCCCGAGGTCGGCGCGACATACTGGCCGGTGTAAAGCTGCAGGCCCGGCTCGGTGGTCCAGACTTCCATCTCGACGCCGGAATTGGCGCCTTGCGCCCACGCTACCTGGTGAAGCGGGCCCCGGGCTGACGCCAGGCAGAAATTGACGTCGTAGGGAAGCTGCTCGCCTTCCGTTTCCATGCGCAGCGGCCGCGCCTGGCGGAAGTCGAAGGGCGTGCCGTCGACAGGTTTGACGACGCCGGTCGGGATCATCTCGCCATCGACAGGCGTATAGGCGCCGGCGTTCAGCATCAGCCGGTGGTCGAGAATGTCGCCGGTGCCGCCATCGTCGAGATTGAAATAGGAATGCTGCGCCAGATTGCACAGCGTCGGCTCCTCGCAAGTGGCGGTCAGTTCCATCGAGAGCGTGCCGGGAATCTTCAGCCGGTAGGTGCAGGTGACGTCGAGCGCGCCGGGAAAGCCCATCGTGCCCTCGGGATCGTGCAGGGTCAGCGTGACAAAATCCCGGCCGTGCAGCGAAACCGTCCACGGCCGATGGAAGAAGCCCTCCGAACCGCCATGCAGCGTGTGCTTGCCGAGGAAATTGCGCTCGGTCTGGTAACGCTGGCCGGCAATGGTGAAGCGGCCGTCGCGGATGCGGTTGGCATAACGGCCGACGACAGCGCCGAAGAAGGCCCGGTCGGTCTCGTAAGGCTCGAAGCGATCGTAGCCCAGCACCAGCGGCGCGTCGTGACCGGCGAGCCGCAGATCCTGGATGATTGCGCCGAGCCCGATGATGTTGGCACTGATGCCACCGCCCCGGATGGTGAAACGGCGAACGGGTTCGCCTGCCTGCGTCGTGCCGAAGACCTCGCCGTCCTTCATCGCTATGTCCAAATGCTAATTCATCGATCTGCCGACTTAGAGCAATTCCAGGAAAAGTGTGAAACGGTTTTCCGTCCGGAATTGCAAAAAACAAAGAACTGGAGCGGTTCGGCGTTTCCGTGAAACGCTGAACCGCTCCAGTCCGGCTGAATGTCGTCTGGCAAGGGCAGGCGCGCGGCCTGCCCTGCCCGTCAATGATTTAGAGGCCGAGACCGCCGATGCAGACATATTTGGTGTCGAGATAATCCTCGATGCCCTGATGTCCGCCTTCCTTGCCGAGGCCCGATTCCTTGACGCCGCCGAACGGCGCTTCCGGCGTGGTGATCAGGCCTTCATTGACGCCGACCATGCCGTATTTCAGGCCTTCCATGACCCGGAAGGCGCGGCCGAGATCGCCGGTGTAGAAATAGGCGGCCAGGCCGAACTCGGTGTCGTTGGCAAGCGCAATGGCTTCCTCTTCGGTCTCGAACTTGAACACCGGGGCGATCGGGCCAAAAATCTCTTCCTTCATGAAGCGCATGTCAGGCTTCGCATCGGCGATGACAGTCGGCTGGAAGAATGAGCCGCCAAGCGCGTGGCGCTTGCCGCCGGCAACGACCTTGCCACCCTTCGACGCGGCGTCGGCGATGAATTCCTCTACCTTCTCGACCGCCTTCACGTCGATCAGCGGTCCCTGCTGCACGCCCTCTTCCAGGCCCGAGCCAACCTTCAGCGCATTGCTGGCAGCGGCCAGCTTCTCGACAAACTTGTCGTAGATGCCGGCCTGCACCAGGAAGCGGTTGGTGCACACGCAGGTCTGGCCTGAATTGCGGTATTTGGCGGTGATGGCGCCGGCGACGGCGCGATCGAGGTCGGCATCGTCGAAGACCAGGAACGGCGCATTGCCGCCGAGTTCCATCGAGACCTTCTTGACGGTGACGGACGACTTCTGAATCAGCAGCTTGCCGATCTCGGTCGAGCCGGTGAAGGTGATCTTCGACACCAGCGGATTGGCGCAGATCTCGTCGCCGATTTCGCCGGCAGCACCCGTCAGGATGTTGATGACGCCCTTTGGGAAGCCGACTTCCTCGGCGAGCGCGCCCCATGCAAGGCCGGAATACGGCGTCTGCGAGGCCGGCTTGACCACGGCGGTGCAGCCGGCGGCAAGCGCGGGGCCAAGCTTGCGGGCAAGCATCGAGGAGGGGAAATTCCACGGCGTGATGGCGGCAATGACGCCGACCGGCTCCTTGGTCACCAGGATGCGGCGATCGCCCCATGGCGATGGCACGACATCGCCATAGGTGCGGCGGCCTTCCTCGGCAAACCACATGATGTAGGCGGCAGCCGAACCGATCTCGCCCTTGGATTCGGCGAGCGACTTGCCCTGCTCGATGGTGAGCAGTTCGGCCAGCACATCCTGATTATCCATCATCGCGTCATGCAGCTTGCGCAACAGCTTCGAGCGCTCCAGCGCGGTCGTCTTGCGCCAGGTCTTGAAGGCTTCGCTTGCGGCTTCGATGGCGCGGCGGGTTTCCGCCTTGCCCGACTTCGGCACGGTGCCGATCTTGAGACCGGTGGCCGGGTTGTTGACGTCGACCGTTTGGCCGCTGTCGGCCTGCACCCATTCGCCATTGATGAGATTGGCCTGGCGCATGAAATGGCTGGTTTTCTGCAGCATGGTCTACCCTCCGTTCGGCGCACTGACGGGCCGGTCTGTGGATGTCTTCGATGAGCGCGCGCAATGGCCTGGATGCCCGACACGCTGAAAGCCACTGCTCTTTACCTAGGGCAAGCCCGGCAAGCAATTGCAAGATGGCATATAGGCTTTGGGCCAGCCAAACGCCAGGTAAAATTCACATGTAAATTAGTTTGGGTCCCAGCCTTGCCAAAGACCAGCCTTGCAAAAGACCAAGCCTACCCAAAGACCAGCCTACCCAAAGACATGAACCACCACCGTCAGCCAAAAGGCGGTTGTAACAACCGCGCTTGCCGTGGCGATGGTCATCTGGTTCGACGCCAGCGCCTGGCCGGTGTTGAACTGCACGGCGATGAGATAGGAATTGATGCCGGACGGCAGCGCCGCCACCACGACCGCCACCTTGGCCGTCAAGGGCGGCAGGCCAAACAGCCAGACCAGGCCGAGCACCAGCGCCGGCATCAGGAACAGTTTCAGCGTCGACAGCGCCAGCGCCGGTCGGATGTTACCGGAAATGCCGAAACGGCGCAGGCTGAGCCCCATGGCGAACAGCGCCACCGGCCCGGCGGTGTTAGCCAGCGCATCGACCAGCCGCGTCGCAAGGTTCGGCAGCGGCGCGCCGGTGAGGCGCCATGCCAGCCCGGCCAGGATGCCGATGATCAGCGGGTTCGTGAACAGTCTTCTCAGAAAGCTCTGGATGATGCGCAGCGGGTGTACGGGCTCGCTGCCGCCGCGGCCAAATATCTCGAACATGATGATCGAAGCCATCATCATGGTCGGCAGGTGCACGGAAACGAGCAGCGACAGCACTTCGAATCCGCTGGACCCGAATACGCCGAGAACGAAGGGAATGCCCAGCAACACCACATTCGAGAAGGATGACGACACTCCACCGACGATGCCGGTGCGCGCGTCCCGCCCGAAGATCCGTGTCGTCACCAGATGGCCGGCGGCCCATGTCATTGCAACCGCCGCGAAATAAGCACCCCACAGCGACCAGGGCGCCACGCCGTGGAAATCGGAATTCACCATCGTCCGAAACAGCAGCAGCGGCATCGCCACGTTGATGGCGAATTCGGAGATGCCGTCCCCGCTGGCCGGCTTCAGATAGCCGGTGAGCCCGGTGACATAGCCGAGCGCAACGAGGCTGAAGACGAAAAGAACGGTTTCGGTAAGCGGAGACATTTTTCAGGGATAGGCGAGCCCGGATTCCAGCGCAATCGCCATGATCTTCAGAAACTGATCCTCGATCCGCCCGGCGCCTGAATTTGATCATGGTCGGGTGGCAGCGCTATACAGGCTTGGGATCATCAGGGCGGACACACAGCGAATGGTTGCGACGCCGAAACAGCGTCATTTCAGACAGGGGTGGCTGGCGGGTTTCGTCGCTATACTGCTTTGCCTTGGCGTATCTGAGGCCCAGGCCGCCGAGACCAAAAGTCTCAAGGGCGTGGCGCTGATCATCGGCCAGTCGAAATACGAACACATCGCAGCCCTTGCCAACCCGGCCAACGACGCCCGCGACATGGCCAAGATGCTGACCGACCTCGGCTTCGACGCCCGCAACGTCACCGATCGCGATGCCGCCAAGCTGAAGCGCGATCTCGATCGGTTTGTCGAGGACGCCGAAGGCGCCGACGTCGCCTTCATCTATTATTCCGGCCACGGCATCGAGGCGGGCGGCGAGAATTATCTGGTGCCGGTCGATGCCGACGTCTCGTCGTTGAAAAATGCTGGTGAGGCGCTGGTGCCGATTTCAGCCGTCATGGACGAGCTGAAAAAGACCGTGCCGGTGACGATCGTGCTGCTTGACGCCTGCCGCACCAACCCGTTTCCGCCGGACGCGGTCGTGCGACGCGGGCCGACGGCTTCCGCCGAGCCTGTCGGCGCCGGCGGGCTGGAACCGGTGCGCGGCGCAAAAGCCCTCGCCGATGCCTCATTGGATAATGCCAGCCTGGGAACCGTGGTCGGCTTCGCCGCTGAGCCGGGCCGACCCGCACTTGATGGCGCCGCCGGCGAAAACAGCCCCTACGCCGCCGCCCTGCTGCGCCACCTCACCGCGATGAAAGGCACGGAATTCGGCTCGGTCATGCGCATGGTCACCGAGGAGGTCTATCTCGACACCAAGGCAAAGCAGCGCCCCTGGGTCAGCGAGAGTCTGCGTCGCCTGCTCTATTTCGGCGTCGCGCCGCCGGAACCGACCGGCGACGACGGGCTGATCACCGGTGAGCGGCGGCAATTGCTGCTGACCATTTCCGACCTGCCCGATCCCAAACGGGCTCAGGTGGAGTTGGCTTCTCTGCAGGACGGCGTGCCCCTTGACGCGCTCTACGGCGTGCTCAAGGCGCTCGGCACGGAAAAGATCCCTGAGGATCCCAACGACCTGCAGAAGGTGCTGGACAGCCAGGCCGAGCGTCTGAAGAAGATGATGGCCGAGCGCGCCGCATTACGCACCGACGATCCCGAGATCAGTCGCCTGGTCGCATCCGCCGACAAGGCCATAGGCCAGGGCGCCATGGTGACGGCGCGCAAATTCCTCGACGACGCGGTCGGCCGGATCGAGGAAAACAGCGGTGCGGTCGACGAGGCCGAGGACCTGCTCCGGCAAAAGCGCATCGCCGACGCCGCCATCTATGCCAAACGCGCCGACGCCGCCGCGCTGGTCTTCGACTACAAATCCGCCGCCAACGACTATGCCAAGGCGTATTCGTTGGTCGAGAAGTGGGACGAAAAGCTGCGCTGGAACTACAAGAACCAGGAGGCCGAGGCGTTGAACGCTCATGGCTACGCCACCGGCGACCTCGATGCGCTGCAGCACTCCATCGAGGCCTATCGCACCATCTTGAACTTCATCCCCAACGGCGAACAGAATCGCGACTGGGCAATCACCCGCAACAACATGGCGGTGGTGCTGCAGACCATTGGAGAGCGCGAAACCGAGACTGCGCATCTCGAAGAAGCAGCGGTGATTTTCCGCGATTCGCTGGTGGTGTTCGAGCGCGAGAAGGACGACCGCAACTGGGCCGCGGCGCAGAACAACCTGGCCAACGTGCTTCTGAAGATCGGCGAACGCGAGAGCGACCCGAAGCGTCTCAATGAAGCGGTGGCGGCGACGCGCGCCACCCTTGAGAAGCGTCCGCGCGACAAGCTGCCGTTGGACTGGGCCGGTTCGCAGAACAATCTAGGCCTCGCGCTCTATGCACTCTCCGAGCGTGAGCCTGCCGGCGAGCATCTCACCCAGGCCGAAGCAGCCTACCGGCTGGCGCTTGAGGAATACACACGCGAGAAAGCACCCGTGGAATGGGCGATGGTCGAGAACAATCTCGGCAACACGCTTGTAACGCTTGGCATCCAGCTCAACGACAAGGCGAAGATCAACGAGGCGGCCGACGCGTTTCGCGCCGCGCTGGAAGTGCGAACCCGCGAAACTTTCCCGGTGTCCTGGGCGACCAGCCGCCTCAACCTGGGCAATGCGCTGAGCGGTATCGCCCGCTTCGATATGGGCACGGCTACGCTCGAAGAAGCTGCTGCTGCCTATGACGACGCTCTGACGGTGTTTACCCGCAAGCGCTTCCCGATGGACTGGGCGTCAGCCCAGAACAATCTCGGCTCGATCTATCAGACGCTGGGCCAGCGCACGCGTGATGCGGCCAAGCTGGAACAGTCGGCGGCAGCCTTCCAGGCGGCACGGCAGGTCTATGTCAGGCGGAAGTTCCCGCAGGACTGGGCGATGAGCTACTACAATCTCGGCAACACGCTGCAGCTTCTCGGCGGCGTCACCGACAAGCCCGAGCATTACAGCGAGGCGGTCGACGCCTACGGCAATGCGTTGCGCGAGTACAAGCGCGAGACCAACCCGCGGCAATGGGCAATGGCCCAGGCCGGCCTGGGCTCGACGCTGCACTGGTTGAGCATGAGCAATGGCGATGCCAAGACGCTGCAGGATTCGATTGCGGCGCGGCGGGCAGCGCTCGAAATACTCACCATCGAGGCCGCGCCGGTCGACTGGGCCAACGCTCAAAATGGCATCGGTATGAGCCTGCTCAATCTCGGCAATCTCCAGCGGACCGACAAATATCTCAACGACGCCGAAGCGGCGTTCACGGCGGCGCTGAAGGTGTTTACGCGCGAAAGTCAGCCGCTGCAGTGGGCCTTCGAGCAGAACAATATCGGCGACGTCCACTGGAACCGCGCCAGCTATGGCGCGGGCAAGCCGGAATATCTCAAGGCGATCGAATTCTTCGAGAACGCCAAGCAGGGCTTCACCGAAGCCGGCTACACGATCCCTATCCCGCTCACCGATCAGAAGATCGAGCTGGCGAAGAAGCAAATGGCGAAAATGTGAAGCGAACCGAGGGTTCGCCTTTCGCTTGTCTTTGTGCCGGCTTTCCGATCCCTATATCAGAATGACCGGAGCGGCATCCGGCTCCCGGAAAGGTTTCGATGATTCGGTTTGTGCTGTCGCTGTTCCTGCTTGCTGTTCCCGCCGTCGCCCACGCGACCGACGCCGGCTGGGCGCTGCTGCGTGACGGCGGCCATGTCGTGCTGCTTCGCCATGCACTGGTCACCGGCACCACCGACCCCGCCAATTTCGTCATCGACAACTGCGCCACCCAGGTCAACCTATCGGCGCGCGGCAAGCAGCAGGCGAGCAAGATCGGCGCCTTGTTCGGCGCCCGCGCCGCCCCCATCGAGCGGGTGCTGTCCAGCCGCTATTGCCGCTGCCTCGACACTGCCCGCATCGCCTTCGAAGCGGAGCCGGAGCTCTTTGCGCCGCTAGACCTCCTGAGGAGCGATCCGACCGAGAAGGCCGCGCAGCTCGACGCGGTGATGAAGGAAATCCGCGCCTACACCGGTTCCGACAATCTGGTCATGGTCACGCATCTCGAAAACATCGTCGCGCTGACCGGCGTCTCGCCGCGCGAGGGCGAAGCGGTGGTGGTCGAGCCGCAGGGCGATGGCTTGCGCGTGCTCGGCCGCGTCACGTTCTGAGAAAGCCAGTGGTCAAGCTCCGCGAAAACTGAGCTGACGTAACGTCAACTGGGAGGGCCGCCGGCTTGTCGGGCTGCCCTTCTTGTCTTCACGGAAGGGCCATCCCATCTGCGCCCGGCGCATCAGGCCTTTTCCTGCCGGGAAAAACCGATTAGACAGCGCCCAAACCAGATGCGGACAGATTCCGCCCGCAACCGAAGGAAGAGCCCTTGTCCACCACGTTCGACAAAGTCGCCAAGATCATTGCCGACACCAGCGAGATCGATATCGACACCATCACTCCCGAGAGCCACACGATCGACGATCTCGGCATCGACAGTCTCGATTTCCTTGATATCGTCTTTGCCATCGACAAGGAATTCGGCATCAAGGTGCCGCTGGAAAAGTGGACCCAGGAAGTCAATGACGGCAAGGCTTCGACCGACGATTACTTCGTCATGAAGAACCTGTGCGCCAAGATCGACGCGCTGGTCGCCGCCAAGACCGCCTGATATCGGCTGGCGCGCGGCCTTGACGGGCTGCGCCGCCTGACCCACAAAGCCGCTCATGAGCAGCCGTCGCGACGTCGTCATCACCGGTATCGGCCTTGTCTCCTCGCTGGGAGAGGGTCCGGATACCCACTGGCAGAAGCTGGCGCAGCCCGGCTTGCAGCCGGTGCTCGAAGCCGCGCGCTTTGCGCCCTACACCGTGCATCCCCTGCCGGAGATCGACTGGAACCTGCAGATCGCCAAGCGCGGCGACCAGCGGCAGATGGAAACCTGGCAGAGGCTGGGCACCTATGCCGCCGGCATGGCGCTGGACGACGCCGGCATCAAGGGCAATGACGATCTCTGCACGACGATGGACATGGTGGTGGCCGCCGGCGGCGGCGAGCGGGACGAGGCGGTCGATGCCGCCATCCTCGCCGCGTCCGAGAGCCGCAACGACCGCGACGTGCTGCTCAACGAGAAACTGACCACCGAATTGCGGCCGACGCTTTTCCTGGCCCAGCTCTCCAATTTGCTCGCCGGCAACATCTCCATCGTCCACAAGGTGACGGGGTCGTCGAGGACCTTCATGGGCGAGGAAGGTGCCGGCGTCGCCGCCGTCGAGACCGCCGCCGCGCGCATCCGCTCCGGACAGTCGACGCACATACTGGTCGGCGGCGCCTTCCAGACCGAACATTCCGACATGCTGCTCGGCTATGAGCTGGCCGGTTATCTGCATCGCGGCCCATGGAAGCCGGTCTGGCAGAGACAGGGCGCCGAGGGCGGCGGCCTGGTCTCCGGCTCCGGTGGCGCCTTCCTGGTGCTGGAGCAGCGCGAACACGCGCAAAGCCGTGGGCGGAAAATCTATGCCGAGCTCGGACCGGTCATCTCAGGCCGCGCCCGGCGCTCGCGCGGCGAGCTTGACGCCGAGATCGCGGCATTGCTCAAACAGGCGGCTCTCCCGAACGGCAAGTTGCTGGCCCTGTCGGGCGCATCCGGGGCGCATACCGCAACGTCAGCCGAAAAGGCAGCGCTGGATGCCAATCCGGCGATATCGGCGCGCGGCTTCGCGACGCTGACCGGGCATATGAAGGAAGCGCAGTTTCCATTCGCGGTCGCCCTCGCCGCCCTGGCCGTCGACCGCAAGGCCGCCTACCCCGTTTTCGACGCCGCGGCCGAGAAGCCGTTCGAAGGCATTCCCGAAACCGTGCTCGCAACGGCGATCGGCTATCACCAATTCGAGGGCATGGCTCTGGTCAACGCTGCTGCTTGAAGCAGCGCTGCGCGATCATGCTGCAAAGTTAAGAGGTTCCGGATGGCCAATCTCAGAGATCACATGGGCAGGCCGATCGTCGCCGTCACCGGCATCGGCGTGGTAACGTCGCTCGGCATCGGCAAGGCCGATAACTGGGCGGCACTGACCTCCGGCAAATCGGGCATCCACCCGATCACCCGCTTTCCCGTCGACCACCTCAACACCCGCATCTCCGGCATGGTCGATTTCCTCGACTCAAGCTCGAAAGGCGCCAGCCTGCTGACCTACGAACTGGCCGAAACCGCCGCGAATGAGGCGGTGGCCGAATCCGGCCTCGATTCCTCTGATTTTGGCGGGCCTCTGTTCCTCGCCTCGCCGCCGGTCGAACTCGACTGGCAGGATCGCTTCGCGCTCTACAATTCCGACGGCAAAGGCGCCGGCGCCGAAAGGCTGCTCAGGGTGGCGCGCGGGCTGAAGGAAACAGATACGTTCGCAAGCACGCAGTTCGGCGCGATCGCCGACCGGCTGGCCGACCGCTTTGGCACGCGCGGCCTGCCGATCACGCTGTCGACGGCCTGCGCTTCGGGCGCCACCGCCATCCAGCTCGGCGTCGAAGCGATCCGCCGCGGCGAATGCGACCGGGCGCTGTCGATCGGCGCCGACGGTTCGGCAACCGCCGAGGCGCTGATCCGCTTTTCGCTGCTCTCGGCGCTGTCGACCCACAATGACATCCCTGAAAAGGCGTCAAAACCCTTCTCCAAGGACCGCGACGGCTTTGTGCTGGCGGAAGGCTCCGGCGCTCTGGTGCTGGAATCGCTTGAGGCAGCCCTTGCCCGGGGCGCCAGCGTTCTCGGCATCCTGCGCGGCTGCGGTGAAAAGGCCGATGATTTCCATCGCACCCGTTCCAAGCCCGACGGTTCGCCGGCGATCGCAGCAGTCCGCGCCGCCCTTGCGGATGCCGGCCTGAGCAAGGACGAGATCGACTACGTCAACGCTCACGGCACCTCGACGCCGGAAAACGACAAGATGGAGCATCTGTCGCTGTCGACCGTGTTCGGCGATCGCATCGGCTCGATGCCGGTCTCGTCCAACAAGTCGATGATCGGCCACACGCTGTCGGCGGCCGGCGCCGTCGAAGCGGCGTTTTCGCTGATGACCATGCGCGAAAGCGTCATTCCGCCGACCATCAACTACGACAATCCCGACCCGGCAATCGTGCTCGACGTGGTGCCCAACAAGAAGCGCAATGCCGAAGTCGGCACGGTGCTGTCGAACTCGTTCGGCTTCGGCGGCCAGAACACTTGCCTTGTCATGGCGCGGGAACCGGTCTAAGCGACCTTTTTCAGCCAGACTGAACTGACAGGCTCCATGCGCGCACTGCAACTTATCGAGGACCGCCGTCTTGAAACGGTGGACCTGCCGCCCCCGCCGCCCCCCACATTGGGCGAAGTCACGCTGCGCATCAAGGCGGTGGCGCTGAACCATATCGACGTCTGGGGCTGGCGTGGCATGGCCTTCGCCAAGCGTAAGCTGCCGCTGGTCGTCGGCGCCGAAGCCTCCGGCGAGGTCGAAGCTGTCGGCCCCGGCGTCTCCAGCCTGCTGCCCGGACAATTGGTGTCGATCTACGGCGCGCGCACCTGCGGCCTTTGCCGCGCCTGCCGCGAAGGCCGTGACAATCTCTGCGAACATGTCTCGGGCGTCCACGGCTTCCATCTCGACGGCTTTGCGCAGGAGAAGATCAACCTGCCGGCGCGCCTGCTGGTCCCGGCCCCTCCAGGCGTGACCGATGTCGGCGCTGCCGTCGCCCCCGTCACCTTCGGCACCGTCGAGCACATGCTGTTCGACAATGCCAAGCTGCAGCCCGGCGAAACCATCCTCATCCATGCCGGGGGCTCCGGCATCGGCTCGGCGGCGATCCAGCTGGCCAAGCGCATGGGTTGCTCCATCATCACCACGGTCGGCTCCAACGACAAGATCGACAAGGCCAAGGCGCTCGGCGCCGACCATATCATCAACTACCGCGACGACCGTTTCGAAGGCGTCGTGCGCAAGCTCACCAGGAAGAAGGGCGTCGACGTCGTCTTCGAACATGTCGGCGCCGACACCTTTGCCGCCTCGATGCTGTGCCTCAAGCGTGGCGGCCGCCTGGTCACCTGCGGCTCGACCTCCGGCGTGTCGACGCAGATCAATCTGATGCAGCTGTTCCAGCAGCAGCTGAAGCTGCTTGGGTCCTTCGGCTGCCGCATGGAGAACATGGCCAACGCCATGCAGAAGATGGCGGCGGGACAGGTCGCACCTGTCATCGACACCGAGGTCGGCTTCGACGGCATCGACGCCGCGTTGAAGCGCATGGAAGGCCGCGACGTGTTCGGCAAGATCATCCTGCGCGTTTCCTAGGACAATGGCCGGCTCGGTGTTCAAGAAAGCCCGCCGGGACTTCATGTTCCGCTATGGCCGAAGACTGCGCCAGATGGAGCACTGGCTGGTGGCGCGCGCGGCGATGACGATCATCTCGCTGCTGCGCCTCTTGCCCGCCGACAAGGCGCTCAATTTCGCCGACCGCGCGGCCCGCCGCATCGGCCCCCGTGTCGGGCGCCACCGCGTCGCCATCGACAATCTGCGCCTTGCCTATCCCGAAAAGAGCGATGTCGAGATCGAGGCCATCGCCTCCGACATGTGGGGCAACATGGCCCGGCTCGCCGCCGAATACATCTTTCTTGACGCGCTCTTCGACTATGATCCGAACGCAGCGACGCCCGGCCGCGTCGAAGTCGGTGGCGCCGACCATTTCCATCAGATAGCTGGCGAGGACAAACCGCATATCCTGTTCACCGGCCATCTCGGCAATTTTGAATTGCTGCCGGTGGCTGCCGCGACGTTCGGCATGAAGATCACGGCGCTGTTTCGTCCGCCGAACAATCCTTACCTCGCCGATTATATCCATTCGACGCGGCGTTCGAGCATGGGCGCCTTGCTGCCGTCTTCGACCGGCGCCTCCTTCGCGTTGGCGTCGATTCTGGAGAAAGGCGGCAATATCGGCGTTTTGGTCGACCAGAAATTCTCCAGCGGACTGGAGACGATCTTCTTTAATCGCCCATGCCAGAGCAATCCGGTTCTGGGCATGCTCGCCCGTCACTATGATTGCGACGTCTATCCGGCGCGATGTGTGCGGCTGCCAGGCAACCGCTTCCGCCTCGAGATCGAGGACAAGCTGACCTTGCCGCGCAATGAAAGCGGCAGCGTCGATGTCGCGGCCACCACCCAACTGCTCGCCGACGTGGTCGAGCGCTGGGTGCGCGAAGATCCGGGACAGTGGATGTGGTTCCACAAAAGGTGGGAAATCTCAGGCCGGCGTCGCCGCCGGCGCGGACAGGCCAACGCCACCGGCCAGGGGCAGCGTCAATCTTAAGTCGTCGAAAGCCTCAGTTCGTCACAACGATCCGCGTATTGCCGAAGCCGACTTCGCGCACCATCGCATAGAACATCGCGGCATTGGCGGTGTGCAGCCGCACGCAGCCATGCGATGCCGGACGCCCTAGCTGCCTGACCGCGCCGGTGCCGTGGATGGCGTAGCCGCCATGGAAGAACACCGAGTAAGGCATTGGCGACATGTGGTATTTCTTCGAATACCACATCCGCGCCGTGCGTTGCGGCCGATAGGTGCCGCGCGGCGTGAAATAGCCACTGCGGGCGGTCGACACGCTCCAGCGATAAAGCACCTGGCCGTATTGGCTGACGGTCATGGTCTGCGACGAGACGTCGATGCTGGCCACCAGCGAGGCAGCCCTGCTTTCGATGGACGTGCCGAACAGCATCGCCGCAAAAGCAGCTGCCATGAGAACGATTTTAGTCATGAGATCAAACCCCTTTGATGCCCCTTGCCTGCCCTGTCATCACGCGGTTTTTCATCTTTTTAACGACAGGTGAGTGATCTAACACACACTCCTTGATAAATTCGCCAATCTAAAGCAGCGAATTTGAACGATTTTCCGCCATAGTTGCCGCTGCGACACGAAGTTTCGGCGCCAGTGGCGCGATGCTTGCAAAACCACCCCCTTGCCTGCTCAAATCCGGGAATGAACAAACGACTCTTCAAAGCGATAGACGCCCGTGTTGATGACCTGGTCGCACTGACCGCCGACCTGATCCGCTTCCCGACCATCAACCCGCCTGGCGAAGCCTATCGCCCCTGCGCCGAATATATCGGTGCGCGCCTAGGCAGGCTTGGCTTCGAAACCGAATTCATCCGCGCCGAAGGCACGCCCGGCGATACCGACCGCTATCCCCGCGTCAATGTCGTCGCCCGCTTCGACGGCCGCTCGCCTGGAGCCTGTGTCCATTTCAACTCGCACATCGATGTGGTCGAAGCCGGCGAAGGCTGGAGCGTCGATCCCTTTGCCGGGGTGGTGAAGGACGGCAAGGTCTACGGCCGCGGCGCCTGCGACATGAAAGGGGGCATGGCCGCCTCGATCATCGCGGCGGAAGCCTTCATGGAGGTATTCCCCGACTTTCCCGGCGCCATCGAAATTTCGGGCACGGTCGATGAGGAGTCCGGCGGCTTCGGCGGCGTCGCCCATCTGGCGAAGCTTGGCTATTTCTCGAAACCCAAGGTCGACCACGTCATCATCCCGGAGCCGCTGAACAAGGACCGCATCTGTCTTGGCCATCGCGGCGTCTGGTGGGCGGAGATCGAGACCAAGGGCGAGATCGCGCATGGCTCGATGCCGTTCCTCGGCGACAATGCGGTGCGCCACATGGGCGCCGTGCTGCAGGCCTTCGAGGACAAACTGTTTCCGGCGCTCGACCGCAAGGTGACGCGCATGCCTGTCGTGCCCGAAGGCGCAAAGCGCTCGACCATGAACATCAACTCGATCCATGGCGGCCAGACCGAGGATTTCCGCCCCGGCCTGCCCTCACCCAACGTGCCCGACGCCTGCCGGCTGACCATCGACCGCCGCTTCCTGCTCGAGGAGGACCTTGCCACGGTCAAGAGCGAGGTGACCGATATCCTCGACCGGCTGAAGCGCGAGCGCAAAAAGTTTGACTACGAGATTCGCGACCTGATGGAGGTGCTGCCGCTGATGACCGAGCGCGACGCGCCGGTGGTCAAGGCGGTGGCGCAAGGCATCATGGCGATCTTCGACCGTGAGCCGGATTATGTCATTTCACCAGGCACTTACGACCAGAAGCACATCGCCCGCATCGGCCACATCTATGATTGCATCGCCTATGGCCCGGGCATTTTGGACCTCGCCCACCGGCCCGACGAATGGGTCGGTATCTCTGATATGGTGGAGTCGGCCAAGGTGATGGCGATCGGGCTGAATGTGCTGCTTAGGGGCACGGCCGCGGACTGAACCATCGACTTCGCTGAAAAAACATTCCTCCCCGCGCCGCTGCAGAGCACGAAACGCAATTTACTCCACCTCGAAATCACGCTTCTATCGCACCAGGGTTCGAGCATTTGGGAGTTGCACGATGAAATTGTGGAAAACCATTCTTGCCGCCGCGGTGCTGGCACTGGCCGGCAGTCAGGCATTTGCCGCACGCACCGACCTGGTGATCGGCATTCCGCTCGAGCCGCCGCATCTCGATCCGACCGCCGGTGCTGCCGCGGCGATCGACGAAGTGCTCTACGCCAACGTCTTCGAGGGCCTGACCCGCATCGGCCCGAATGGCGAAGTGCTGCCCGACCTTGCCGAGAGCTGGGCCATTTCCGACGATGGCAAGGTCTACACCTTCAAGCTGCGCACCGGCGTCAAATTCCATGACGGCAGCGACTTCGACGCCGGCGACGTGAAGTTCTCGCTCGACCGCGCCCGCGCCGACAATTCCGTAAACGCGCAAAAGGCCCTGTTCGCCGCCATCGATACGGTCGAAGTCGTCGATCCGGCAACGGTCAAGGTGACGCTGAAGAACCCGCAAGGGTCGTTCCTTTACAATCTGGGCTGGGGCGACGCCGTGATCGTGGCGCCGGAGAGCGCCGACACCAACAAGGAAAAGCCCATCGGCACCGGCCCGTTCAAATTCCAGAGCTGGGCCAAGGGCTCGTCGATCACGCTGGTGAAATCGGACACTTACTGGGGCGCCCCGGTGTTCCTCGACAAGGCCGAGTTCCGCATCGTTCCCGACGCCGCTGCCGCCGTGCCGGCGCTGCTCTCCGGCGACATCCAGGCTTTCCCTTTCTTCGATCCCGACAGCGTCGCGCAGGTCAAGGACGATCCGCGCTTCAAGGTGGTGATCGGCTCGACTGAGGGCGAGACCATTCTGGCGATCAACAACAAGAAGCCGCCTTTCGACAAGCTCGAGGTGCGGCAGGCAATTGCCTTCGCGCTCGACCGCAAGGCGATCATCGACGGCGCCTCGGCCGGCCTCGGCGTGCCGATCGGCTCGCACATGTCGCCCGCCAGCAAGGCCTATGTCGACCTCACCGGCCTGTACCCGCACAATGTCGAGAAGGCCAAGGAGTTGCTGAAGCAGGCCGGCTTCGAAAACGGCATCAAGGCGACGCTGAAACTGCCGCCGCCCTCCTATGCGCGGCTTGGCGGCGAGATCATCGCCTCGCAGCTGCGCGATGTCGGCATCGACCTCGAAATCATCCCGGTCGAATGGGCGCAGTGGCTGGACCAGGTGTTCACCAAGAAGGATTACGACCTGACCATCGTCTCTCACACGGAGCCCAACGACATCGATATCTACTCGCGCAAGGATTATTACTTCAACTACGACAATCCGGCCTTCGACAAGATCATCGCCGAGCTGAACCTCACCTCCGACGACGCCAAGCGCAACACGCTGCTCGGCGAAGCACAGAAGATCCTGGCCGACGACGCCGTGGTCGGCTTCCTCTATGAACTGCCGAAGGTCGGCGTCTGGGACGCCAAGCTGCAGGGCCTGTGGGAAAACGCCCCGATCCAGGCGAATGACCTGACCAAGGTGAAGTGGGCGAATTGAGGCGGCGGGCCAAAGGGCGGCGTTTGCGCTCCGTCACACCCCCCTCTGCCCTGCCGGGCATCTCCCCCGCAAGGGGGGAGATCGGGCTATCATCTCCGCTTTCGCCTATCGCGAACGTTGAACGCTGGTCGACGACACGGAAACTGCTGATCTCCCCCCTTGCGGGGGGTGAGGAGTGGTCCGCGCAGCGGACGGAAAGCCAACTGCTTGGCTTTCCGAACAACGAACGCCCGAAGCGACAGCGAAGGGCCGGGTCCGGCAGGACAGAGGGGGGTGTGACAGAACGCTGCCTTTGCTCAGTCATCGCACTTGGCAACGCACCATTCCCTCCACCATGACCGCCTACCTCCTCCAACGCCTCGCCATTGCCGTCGCCACCTTGATCCTGGCCTCGATGGTCGTCTTCGCCGTGCTCGAAATCCTGCCCGGCGACCCGGCGCGGCTGATGCTGGGCCTCAACGCCAGAGCCGAGCAGGTCGAACTCCTGCGCAACCAGATGGGCCTCAACGCGCCGCTTCTCCTGCGCTACCTCCATTGGGTCGGCGGTCTGCTCAGCCTCGATTTCGGCCGCTCCTACACTTATTCGGTGCCGGTCATCGACCTTGTCCGCGAGCGCATGGCGGTTTCCCTGCCGCTGGCGCTAATCGCGCTGGCGCTGTCCACCATCATTGCCATCCCGGTCGGGCTCTATTCCGCCAGCCGGCGCGGCCGGGCCGGCGATACGATCGCTATGGGCGCCGCCCAGCTTGGCGTTGCCATCCCGAACTTCTGGTTCGCGCTGATGCTGATCTACCTCTTTGCCGTCTGGCTGCGGCTAGTGCCGGCCGGCGGCTTTCCCGGCTGGAGCGCTGGCGCCTGGCCGGCGCTGAAATCGCTGCTGCTGCCGGCCGTAGCACTTGCGCTGCCGCAGGCGGCGATCCTGGCGCGCGTTGCCCGCTCGGCGCTGATCGAGGTGCTGAACGAGGACTATATCCGCACCGCCCGCGCCAAGGGCCTGCCCTATCGCGCTGTGCTGTGGCGGCACGCACTGCGCAATGCGATGATCCCGGTTCTGACCATTCTGGGCCTGCAATTCGCCTTCTTGCTCGCCGGCACCATCATCATCGAGAACGTCTTTTATCTGCCGGGCCTCGGACGGCTGGTGTTCCAGGCGATCACCCAGCGCGACCTGATCGTGGTGGAAAGCATCGTCATGCTGCTGGTCGTCGCCGTCATTGCCGTTAACCTCGTCGTCGACGTCTCCTATGCCATCGTCGATCCGCGCCTTCGAGGCCGGCAATGACGCTGCACATCGACATCCCGCAGGAGACGTTGGGCAGCATTCTGGCCAAGGCCTTCCGCAACCGCTCCTTCCTCATCGGCTTCGCCATCACGGTGCTGGTGGCTGCAATCGCGGTCATCTCCTGCGTCTGGACGCCCTACGACGTGACCAAACTGGTGATCTCGGACAAGACGCTGGCGCCCTCTGCGGCGCACTGGTTCGGCACCGATCATTTCGGCCGCGACATCCTGTCGATGATCATGGTCGGCGCCCGCAACTCAATTGCCGTGGCGCTGGTCGCGGTCGGCATCGGCATGGGCGTCGGCGTGCCGCTCGGCGCCTTCGCCGCGGCGCGCGGCGGGTTTGTCGACGAGGCGCTGATGCGGCTGAACGACCTCGTCTTCGCCTTCCCGGCGCTGCTGTCGGCGATCATGATCACCGCCATCTTCGGACCGGGCGCAATCAACGCCATCATCGCAATCGGCATTTTCAACATCCCGGTGTTTGCGCGTGTCGCCCGCGCCGGCGCGCTGGCGATCTGGCCGCGCGAGTTCATCCTCGCCGCGCGCGCCGCCGGCAAGAGCAAGACGCAGATTACAATCGAGCACGTGCTGCCCAACATCGCCACGCTGCTTCTGGTGCAAGGCACCATCCAGTTCGCGCTTGGCATTTTGGCCGAAGCCGGCCTCTCCTATGTCGGCCTCGGCGCCCAGCCGCCAATGCCGAGCTGGGGCCGCATGCTGTTCGACGCTCAGACGCGCATGGTGGTGGCGCCTTGGATGGCCATCTTCCCCGGCATGGCCATCGTCGTCACGGTGCTTGGGCTCAATCTGCTCGGCGACGGCATCGCCGACATACTCGACCCGAAATCGCGGCGGCAGCGATGAGCCTGCTGCAGATGGAGAACCTGTCGCTGGCCATCGGCGACACGCCGATCCTGAAAGGGGTCGACCTCTCCGTCGCGCCCGGCGAGGTGATGGGGCTGGTCGGCGAATCCGGCTCGGGCAAATCGATGACGGCGCTGACCATCATGCAGCTTCTGCCGCATGCTGCGCGCGCCACCGGCCGCGTGACCTTCGACGGCATCGATATTCTGGCCGCAACCGAGGACCAGATGTGCGCGCTGCGCGGCGACGACATCGGCATGGTGTTCCAGGAACCTATGACGGCGCTTAACCCGGTCAAGACGATCGGCGAGCAGGTCGCTGAAGGCATACGCTGGCACACCAGGGCAAGCCGCGCGGAAGCCGAAGACCGGGCGCGCAAAATGCTCGACCGCGTCGGCCTGCCCGAGGCCAAATTCCCGCTGTCGCGCTATCCGCACGAACTGTCGGGCGGCCAGCGCCAGCGCGTCGTCATCGCCATTGCCTGCGCATTGAAACCCAAGCTGCTCATCGCCGACGAGCCGACCACGGCGCTCGACGTGGTGCTGCAGGCGCAGATCCTCGACCTCTTGCGCGGCCTTGTCAGCGAAAACCGCATGGGCCTGCTTCTGATCTCGCACGATCTCGCCGTCGTCACCGAAATGGCCGACCGCATCACCATCCTGCGTCATGGCGAGGTGATGGAAGCCGGCGACACCGCACGCACGCTATCGGAACAGCTGCATCCCTACACGCGCCAGCTGGCGCTGGCCTCCATGCACGTGCCCGCGCGCGCGAAGGTTCACGCCACCGGCCAGGGCAAACCGCTGCTTGAGGTCGAAGGCGTGACACGGGACTATCCGGGCCGGCGCACCTCCCTGTTCAAGTCAGCGGCTCCAATCCGCGCCGTCGACGACGTGTCCTTGTCGCTGGCGCCGGGCCAGTCGGTGGCGCTGGTCGGCCGCTCCGGCTGCGGCAAGTCAACGCTTGCCCGCATGATCCTGGCGCTCGACAAATCGACATCGGGAACGATCCGCTTTCGCGGCGAGACCATCACCGGCAAAAGCGAGGCGGAGCTCAAAGCCGCGCGGCGCGACATGCAGGTGGTGTTCCAGGATCCCTACGGCTCTTTCGACCCGCGCCAGAAGGTCGAGAAACTGGTCGCCGAGCCGCTGCATGTACTGGAAAAGAAGCCGACACCGGCCGAGCGGCGCGAGATGGTGGCGCATGCGCTGCACGAGGTCGGCCTCGGCGTCAGCGACATGGACAAATATCCGCATGAGTTTTCCGGCGGCCAGCGCCAGCGCCTGTCGATCGCCCGCGCCATCATCACAAGGCCGAAGCTGGTCGTCGCCGACGAGCCGGTCTCGGCGCTCGACGTGTCGATCCGCGCCCAGATCCTCGATCTGTTCGCAGAGCTCAACCAGAAGCTCGGCATTGGCTATCTCTTCATCACTCACGATTTGACCGTCGCCCGCGCCATCACCGATGAGGTGCTGGTCATGCATGACGGCAGGATCGTCGAGCGCGGCAAGACCGGCGACGTGCTCGATCATCCGCAGTCGGAGGCGGCCAGGGCGCTGGTCGCGGCTGCGCCCGATCTGCATCGGGCGATCGCTCACCGTATGCAGGAACAGGGGTGAGCGACCGGTTCGCGCAGCGAATTCATCGTGCCAGTGGCACGATGAAAGGTCACGAACGCTGGGACGCTGCGAAGCAGCGGGGACCCGGCCGGGCGGCCGTTGCCCCTGGTCTGCCTCACTCCTCCGGCTTCACCACATCGACCGGGCTGATGTCGAGCAAATCGAGCGTGCGGCGCAACAGCCGCACTTCGCTCTCGGCCAGTTTGGAATCGGCTTTGGCGATCTCCGCCATGTGGAGCGCCAGCAACTTGCGCCGTTCGACATCGAGATCGCGGAACAGCGCCATGGCTTGCGAACCGTTGGTCTCGTAGCCGAAATCATTGAGATATTCGATGACCGCGTCGATGCTGGTTTCCGGGATGCCGAAGGCGTCCTTGCAGATGCGCCGGAAGGCGACCATTTCGCTCTCCGAAACCGAGCCGTCGGCCAGGATCATGCGAAACAGCATCAAGAGTTCCGCCGACAGCACGGGGTCGTCGGCAACCTTGCGCACGCCGGGGTCACCATCGAAGATCGAGCGTATCTGGTCGAGCAATGCCATCGCCAACAGTGTCCCTTTCCCGAGCCCGCCCAGCGCACATGACCCAAAACTGCGCAGCGGTACTGAGATAATGACATGCACCACAGGAAATCCAAGCGCAACGCGCTTGGATGGACGTAGCGCGGAATCGGCCTTGCGCAAACCGGATGGCCATGAGAAGGCGCGGCACCACCTTTCCCGCCGGAATGTTCAGAAAATCCCGATGCTCGACCTCGCTACCCAGACCGTCATCATGCTTGCCTTCGCCGCCTTTGCAGCCGGCTTTGTCGATTCGATAGCCGGCGGCGGCGGGCTGATCACCATCCCGGCCCTGCTGCTTGCCGGCTTCCCGCCCGTCGCAGCACTTGGAACCAACAAGCTGCAGGGCATTTTCGGCACCGCTTCGGCGACCATCCACTACGCCATGAATGGCCATGTCGATCTGCGCCGACAGCTGCCATCGGCGCTTCTGGCCCTTGCCGGCAGTGCCGTCGGCGCCTTGCTGGCGGCATTCGTGCCGGGTGATCTCCTGCGGGCGCTGCTGCCGCTGCTTTTAATCGCCATCGCGATCTACTTCGCCGTGAAACCCAACATGAACGATGTCGACCGCGCCGAGCGCCTGTCGCCCTTCCTGTTCGGGCTGGTCATCGCCCCTTTGGTCGGCTTCTATGACGGGCTGTTCGGGCCGGGAGCCGGCTCCTTCTACATGCTGGCCTTCGTCAGCCTCGCCGGCTTCGGCGTGCTCAAGGCCACGGCACACACCAAGCTGCTCAATTTCGCCTCCAACATCGGCGGCTTCATCGTCTTTGCTATCGCCGGCGTCGTCTACTGGAAGATCGGGCTGGTGATGGGCATCGCCCAGTTCCTCGGCGCCCGGCTCGGCGCCAGCCTTGCCATCCGCATCGGCGCAAGGCTGATCAAGCCGCTGCTGGTGATCATCTGCCTGGCGCTGGCGGTGAAGCTGCTGGCCGATCCGGCGAACCCATTGCGCCAGCTAGTTGGTGTATGAGCCGCACGCCTGATAGGATGCCGTTGTACGAATCATGTTGGAGGGACCACACATGAATCTTAGTGCACCCACTCAGCTTGTTTTCATCATATCCCTAGTCATCGCCATCATCGGCGTGCTCGCCGCGCTTGGCGTTCTTGCGTTCATTCCTCTGGCTGCGGTGTGGATTGTCCTCATCGCATACATCGTGCTTGCCGCCGCCTGCCTGATGCGCGGCGCCTAGGCACCCGCGACCTCTGCAATTCGAAGCGCCCGGTCAAAAGCCGGGCGCTTTTGCTTTGGATGCATGGTCTGTTAGGGTCTTCCGCGGAAGGATGGCCATGAAGCGAAGCGGACGCGCAGACCCGAGGATGGCGAAACGGTGGACGGTCCTACCTTGCTAACCCAAAAATCGCATCGCACTCAAGATGGCGCTCCAGCTCGGTGGCGATCTCGTCCAGCGCTTTTTCCACGTCCGCGCGATAGTCGATGCCGCCGCCTTTCACGCCGAGGCTTTCCAGGAATCTCGCCCGGAAAGCGTCGGCGGAAAACAGGCCGTGCAGATAGGTGCCAAAAACCTTGCCATCGGCGGAAATGGCACCGTCGTCGATGCCGTTGATCACAGCCGACGGCCGCGCCATGTCCGGCCCGGTGGTGCGGCCGAGATGGATTTCGTAGCCCTCGAGCGCCAAGCCGAACGGCACCGAGCGCGCGCTGACATTGCGCACCGTCTTTTCCGGTTCCATCACCGTCTCGATGTCGAGCAGACCAAGACCTTCCGCCTCGGTGACGCTGCCCTCGATGCCATCGGGATCGCGCACCAGGCGGCCGAGCATCTGGAAACCGCCGCAAATGCCGACGATATGGCCGCCGCGTTTGCGGTGCGCGAGGAGATCGCGATCCCAGCCATTCTCGCGGAATTTCATGAGATCCCCGATCGTCGATTTGGAACCGGGAATGACCACCAGGCCGGCATCCTCCGGCAAGCGCTGCCCTGGCGGCACGAACACCACTTCGACCTGCGGCTCGGCCTTGAGCGGGTCGAGGTCGTCGAAATTGGCGATGCGGCCAAGCATCGGCACGGCGACCTTCAACGCCCGCTTCTCGCCCGATGCCAGGCGTTCGAGCACGACCGAATCCTCCGAAGGCAATCGCGCCGCCGCCTTCAGCCACGGCACGACGCCAAAGCAGCGCCAGCCGGTGAAGCTTTCGATCGACCGGATGCCGTCGTCGAACAGCGAGACATCGCCGCGGAACTTATTGATGAGGTAGCCGACGATCATGCGCCTGTCTTCCTCCGGCAGGATCAGATGCGTGCCGGCGACCGAAGCGATGACGCCACCGCGGTCGATGTCGCCGACCAGGATGACCGGCACGTCGGCGCGCGTGGCAAAGCCCATATTGGCGATGTCGCGGCTGCGCAGGTTGATTTCGGCCGGCGATCCGGCGCCCTCGACGACGACCAGATCGGCGCCCTCACCGACCTTCGTCCAGGACTCCAGCACGGCGTCCATCAGCCCCGCTTTCATTGTCTGGTAGTCGCGCGCTCGCGCCTCGCCGAACACCTTGCCCTGCACGATCACCTGCGAACCGATATCGCTCTGGGGTTTGAGCAGCACCGGATTCATATGCACGGTCGGCTGAACACCACACGCCAGCGCTTGCAGCCATTGCCCACGGCCAATCTCGCCGCCGCCGGCGCGGTTGTCGCCCGGAATGTCGGCGACGGCGGCATTGTTCGACATGTTCTGCGGCTTGAACGGCCTGACTTTCAGCCCGCGATTCCTGGCCGCGCGGCAGAGCCCCGCCACCAGCACCGTCTTGCCGACATCCGAACCCGTGCCTTGCAGCATAATCGCCTTGGCCATGCTCAGCCCCTGCCCTGCGCGCCGGAAACGGTCGATTTCTGCGACAGCGGCCCGCCGCGCCAGATGTAGAGCGCCAGCAACGCTTCGCTGCCGGTGCGCATGGCATGGCTGACATTGGAGGCGTGATGGATAATTTCGCCCGCCTGGCGGGTGTGAAAGCCGCCTTCGCCCATGCGCCACTCGGTGCCGCCGGTCAGCGGAATGTAGATCTCCTCGGCAATGTGATGATGGTCGGGATAGGTGATGCCGGGCCCCAGGATCAGCAATCCGGCCGCGACCTCTTCATTGGCGAAATGGCCGCGCGTGCCAAACACCTCCAGCCAGCCGTATTTCTGCAAGAACGCTTCACCAAAATCGCTCGCGTTGTAGGTCTGCCCCCAGCACAGATCGTCACGACGCTCCGCCAGCAGTTGCACCAGAGGCTGCGGGTCCGGCGGCGCCAGTTCGACAATGCGGTCGAGCAGACCAAGGCAAGGCAGCGGATGCGCTTCGAGCACGCGCGCCGTCATATTCCAGCCGATCCGGGTCACGGCGTCCCGCACCAGCGCGTTGTCCACGCCTCGGAGATAGGCATGGAAGCGGTCGAGCAATTCGTCGAAATATGTCGGCACGCAATGCTCCGTTGATCCATTCATGCACAGCGGCTGCGCGGCGAGCCGGTTGCGCGGCGGCATCATTGGTCTAGATTGAGCGGCGCGCAAAGCCAAAAACAACAGGCCAGCAAGCCAACCCCAGCTGGGGAACACAGGGAGCACGCCATGGACGCCGCGGTCGATGCGAGCACCAGTCAGTTCGAACTCAATGAGGAGCAGCGCGCCATCCAGGAGATGGCACAGGCCTTCGCCGCCGATCGCGTTGCGCCCAATGCGCTCGAATGGGACCGGGCAAGACACTTTCCCGCCGATGTAATCCGCGAGACCGGCCCGCTTGGCCTTGGCGGCATCTATGTCAGGGACGATGTCGGCGGCTCGGCGCTCGGCCGGCTCGACGCCGTGCTGATCTTCGAGGCACTGTCGCACGCCGATCCGGCGTTTTCCTCCTTCATCTCTATCCACAATATGGCGGCGTCGATGATCGACCGCTTCGGCGACGACGAGCAGCGCCAACGCTTCCTGCCGAAGCTGACCTCGATGGAATGGCTGGCGAGCTACTGCCTGACCGAGCCGGGTTCAGGCTCGGATGCCGCGGCGCTGAAGACGCGCGCGGTGAAGAACGGCAACGACTATGTGCTTAACGGCGCCAAGCAGTTCATCTCCGGGGCCGGCGACAGCGACCTCTATGTCGTCATGGCGCGCACCGGCGCCGACGGGCCGAAGGGCATTTCCACCTTCGTCGTGCCGAAGGATGCGCCCGGCCTCTCCTTCGGCGCCAACGAGCACAAGATGGGCTGGCACATGCAGTCGACCCGCCAGGTGATCTTCGAGGACTGCAAGGTGCCGGCTGCAAACCTGCTGTCGGGGGAAGGCGCAGGTTTCGGCATCGCCATGGCCGGCCTTGACGGCGGCCGCCTCAACATTGCGGCATGCTCGCTCGGCGGCGCGCAATCGGCGCTCGACAAGGCGCTGTCCTATACCGCCGAGCGCAAGGCTTTCGGCTCGAAGATCAACCAGTTCCAGGCGCTGCAGTTCAGGTTGGCCGACATGGAGACCGAATTGCAGGCAGCGCGGATCTTTCTCTACACCGCCGCCTCGAAACTCGACCGCAAGGCGCCGGATGCCGGCAAATGGTCGGCCATGGCCAAGCGCTTCGTCACCGACATCGGCTTCAACGTCGCCAACGAGGCGCTGCAGCTGCATGGCGGCTACGGCTATCTCCATGATTACGGCATCGAAAAACTGGTGCGCGACCTGCGCGTCCACCAGATCCTCGAAGGCACCAACGAGATCATGCGCGTGATCATCGCGCGGGCGTTGATTGGACGGCAGTAGGCAGTAGGCAGTAGGCAGTAGGCAGTAGGCAAAGGATGACCGGCAAGATCAACTCGTACAAGGATCTTATCGTATGGCAGCAGGCGATGGATCTGGCTGTCAGCACCTACTCATTGACCAAGACATGGCCCAAAGAGGAATTGTATGGGCTGACCAGCCAAATCCGCCGTTCAGCAACCTCTATCCCTGCAAACATCGCGGAAGGCTATGGCCGAGACAACCGAGGCTCCTATCAGCAATTTCTCAGGATAGCCCAAGGCTCGCTGAAGGAGTTCGAGACACACCTCCAAATCGCTCAACGCATTGGCGTTGCCACGCATGGGCAAGCTGAGCACCTGCTTCTGGCGGCCGAGGCCATCGGAAAGATGCTTCGCCAACTTATTATCAAACTCGCACCCGAATAGGTCGCCCTACTGCCTACTGCCTACTGCCTACTGCATACTGACTACTGCCTACTGCCTACTGCATACTGACTACTGCCTACTCATCATGGAGCACCGCTATGACCACCATCGCCTTC